>JAQBPM010000232.1 GCA_028287525.1 Vulcanimicrobiota bacterium
CCTTATGCGGTCAATCCCGACGGCCGCGTGATGCGAGGCGGGGTGGCGGTCCCGTGGACGCGCTGCGCATGCGACGCAAACGCTTGCGACGCTTGCTCCTTCATGACCGCGCGCACCTCTGTCGGCATTTGCGAGAGGATCCGATGGACAACTGCGGGATCGCCTTCGTACATCACCATGCCGAATATCAGCGGAATGTTTTCCCGTGGAGTTTCAGCCGCCCCCTCCTGAACCATCAGATCCCACTCGGCCGCAGTGATGTATTTCTCGACGATCGGAAGTATGAATTCTTCCTCCATGCCCATGTGGTCGTTGAGCAGAGAGATCATTCGGTCGAGCGCGTCCGCCAGAGCCTCGCCGGACTGTGAGGCGGCACTGCTGCGCCAGCTTCTTGTCGCCCCATCTACTTCGGCGATCATCGTTTCCACGCTTTCGTGATGCCCTTCCATGACGTGGACGAGCGAAGCGACGTCCTTGGAGCCGCGGTCCAGCAGCCTTGGCCACAGGTGTTTATCTTCCGCCCGGTGGTGGTGATGCAGGACGGTATTCAGCAGCTCAAGATGATCGGCAACGATCTGAGAGCGCTCTTTGTCGCGGGCCGTGACACCGCGAACCAGTGCCGGCATCAGACCGAACTCCCGCCGAAAAAACGTGTGCACCGCGTACATGTCGCGAGTATCGGCGTTGGGCCCTTCACTACTCGTCATTGGTCTCTCCGTGATCGTCGAAGGTCACGGCGATCATAAGACGCACGGAGCGACCGCGTCTGTAAGGTGCCAGTATACAATACGCCGGAGCGCCGAGCGGGCTGTTCTCGGCGTGACCGAAGGCGCTAGCTTCCGACGAGGGTGTGGTTGAATTGCCACACGCCGAGCTCGATGATGCCGAACGCGATCGACCACACGAAAAACGGGATGTACAGCCAATGCGGCCGGGCTCGGATCGCGATCGCCATCAATGCGTACAAGAACGGAATGAAGTCCAGCGCGTGCCGCGCGCCAAGTTGGATCATCCCGTTGCTGTAGTAGAGCAGTGCCGGGATCGCGCAGCACGCGGCGGCGAACCACAACAGCTGGACCGCCGGTTCCCGGAGCGGCGCAAAGAACGCGATTGCGAGCGCCGGGCTCGTGTAGGTTAGCGCCGTCCCGAACGTGCCCGCGACGAGGTACGGCGGCTGGTGCACGACCCGCGGCGGCTCGACCAGATAGAAGTGCAGCTGCATCGCGAGGTTCTTCAGCGCGAACGGCGGCGCAGGATCGGTTTTCCCGATGTCCATGATTCGGTAGAACTTTGTGAAGCCGACGTCAGCGATCGTGCCCCACCGCACCTCGTTGTACCAGACCGACGGAATGGCAAAGAACCCGACGACGCCGGCGGCGCGGGCCAGCTTCCACGGCGAACGCACGATCTGCGGCCACACCGCGATCAAATAGGCCGGCGCCGCGAGAAACATCGGGTAGCGGCAGAACGCCGCGGACAGCGCCCACAGGGCGACGAGCCATAGACGCCGCTTCCCGAGGCATTCGGCGATGGCCAGCAGCGTGAACGCGACCGCGCCGGAATGAGCGATGAACCACACGTCGCCGGTGGCGCCGCAGTAGGCATAGCTCGTGCCGAACAGGAGGAACGCGACCAGCAGCACGGACCAGCGCACCGATACGCCGACGCGGCGCGCGACGAGCCACGCCGCAGCGATCCCGACCGCGCTCAGCAGGATCGCTAGGAGCGTCTCGTTCGCCTGCAGCCCCCAGATCGCCACCATGGGAAGAAGCATGACCGCCGGCAGCGGTGCTTCGTAGACGTACATGCGCCCGTGGTACGGGATCGCGTCGATGTAGTCGCCTGGGAAGTGCGGCAAGTAGGTGAAACCGTGGAGCCACCCATTCGCCTCCCACACGAAATTGTTGAACACGGTGGGCTGGAAGCGCGAGTAGATCCCGAGCACGACGATGGTCGCCAGCGCCGCGGCGAAAGCCGCCAGGCGATCCGCCTTGGTGATCTCCGCGCCGCACATCGAGGTCTGCGACCGCCCAACGGACGTCATAGCCCCCCGTTTCACCAGAGGCCGAGCGCCCGCCCGCTAAGCCTTCGTCACCCGTGACGAAGGCTACGGTGTGGGGGCGGTGCCGTTACGGCTCTCTGCGTTGAGGACGCTGTCGATGATGCCGTACTCGCGCGCGTCGTTCGGTGTCATGTAGAAGTCGCGTTCGAGATCGCGCAGGACTTCGTCGGCCGTCTTGCCTGTCGTGCGCTCGTAGATCTCGGCGAGAATGCGGCGGGTCGCAACGAGTTCGCGCGCGTGGATCTCGATGTCCGTCGCTTGTCCGCCGATTTGTCCTATCGACGGCTGATGGATCAGGATCTTGCTGTACGGCAGCGCCATGCGTTTCCCGCGCGCGCCGCCGGTGAGCAGCACGGAGGCGGCCGATGCGGCGAAACCCGCGCAGATGGTCGCGACCGGCGGCCGGATCAGCTGCATCGTGTCGTAGATCGCCAGGCCCGCGCTGACGCTGCCGCCCGGGCTGTTGATGTACATGTCGATGTCGCGTTCGGGATCCTCGCGTTCGAGAAACAGCAATTGCGCGATGACGACGTTCGCCATGCCGTCATCGACCGGGCCGGTGACGAACACGATGCGCTCCTGCAGCAAACGCGAGTAGATGTCGTACGACCGTTCGCCGCGCGCGGTCTGTTCGACGACGATCGGGATCAAACTCATGCCCGCAGTATAACGAACGTCCGCGGCTTCGCGCCGAACGGTCCGCCGAAAGCGGCCGGGCACGCAAAAGCGGCCACGCGACGGAGGTTCGCACGCATGCGACGGCCGAATGCTCGGCCATGAACACGCTGACCGAAGCGCAGCGCGCACGCGTTCTCGCGCTGCTGCGGGAGGGGAAGACGCTGCGGCGCATCGAGCGCGAAACCGGTCATCGCCGCGAAACGATCGCCGCGTACGGCCGTCGGGCCCGGCTGCTCGACGGCGACGTTGCGGACCTCGATGCGGCGCGCGAACCCGCGTCTGCGTGCGAGCCGCACCGCGACGCAATCGTCGACGGACTCGCAGGGGGCGCATCGCTGCGCGCGATCCACCTCGAGCTGACCGAGCGTGAGAGATTTCGGGGCAGCTACAGCACGCTCAAGCGGTACGTCCGCACGCGCCTGGCGCCGCAAGCGACGATGCTCCTGGCCGCGTAGCCCAGCGGGCAAGCGACGGGACCGTGGCATCGGTCACGGTTTTTACCGAGGCGCTGAAGAACGGTAAACCGGCGGACGAACACTAGAATCCGCTGATGCTTTTTTCACTCGGGTCTTTTTCACGCAGTTCCGTCCCGGCCGCGCTCCTGGCAGCGTCGCTGCTGGTTGCCGCGGCCTCGGCTCCGGCAGCCGCGGACGCTCGGGATCTGAGCATGGTCGGCCGCTACGCAGACGCGCTCGGCTCGGCGAACGGCCGCCTGCCGGTGGCCGTGCGGCGCGATCTCGCCGAACGGCTGCTGCTGCTCTCGTCGTACTACAAGCTCGATCCATGTCTGCTCGGCGCGCTCGTCAGCGTCGAATCTGCCTGGCGCTCGCGTGCGGTCTCGCCGGTCGGGGCGCTCGGCTTCGGGCAGTTGATGCCGGGCACGGCCGCGTCGCTCAACGTCGATCCGCTGGAGCCCTACGAGAATCTCGACGGAACCGCGCGTTACCTGCGCCGGGCGATGAACCGTTACGTGACGCGCGACCTCCAAACGCGCATGCGGCTCGCGTTGGCATCCTACAATGCGGGGCCCGCGGCCGTCGCGCGGTACAACGGGGTTCCACCGTATCGCGAAACGCGCGCGTACGTCGACAATGTGCTGCGCATGCGACGCGCATTCGCCGCGAAGGTCGACGCGCGCATGACGTTCGACGTCGCGGCGTTCGTCGCGAGCCGGCCGGTTGCGCCGACCGATTCCGCCGCCTCGAAAAAGCAGATCGCTTCGGTGAAACTCGTCGCGTCTCGGCATTCGCCGCGCAGCGCGAAGACGTACCGCAAGCATGCCTTGCCGCGCGTCGAGCCGGTTCGGCCGACCCGCCTCGCGCTCGCGACGCCGCCGCCGCAGCAATGGGAGACGTCGCACTCGTTCTTCGCCCGGATGCTCGGCCTGCGCCATCGCGTTGCGCGATCGTCGACCGTCGCTGTCGGAGACGCTTCCACCGACCGCCAGGTCGAGGAAACACCCGCCGTCCTGCCGCCGTAAGCGACGCCGCGCAGCGTCACAGATTCCCCCGAATTGTGGAGTAGCGTCGATGCCCGCGCTGGGAAAATCGACGCATCATGAATACGAAGTCAACCGCAGTCGAAATCATCCGCCCGCTCGCCTTGGGGCTCGGCATTTTCGGTGCCGGCAGCGCGATCGGCGGAGCGCAAGTTACCAACCCCTGCGCGCCGGCGGGTCCGGTTGCGTTCGACAGCTATGATGCCGCCTACAACTCGGTCGACTCCTGGCAGAGCGCCTGGGATACCGGCAATTACGACCGCAACCACATCCTGCTCGGAACCGTTGGATCGTTCGCACCCTACCGTCTCACCATGCTGAGTCGGCAAGGCGACAGCATGACGGTCGACTTGAAGAACGGTACGGTGATCCGTCCGAACGGAGCCAAGCCGGCGCCCGGAGAGCGCGTCGCCGTGTTCGGGTACTGGAGCAACGGCACGTTCATCGCCAACCGTGTCGTGCTGCACGGCTGACAACCGCAACGTCATCGTGAAACGGAGCCCGGCCGTCCATCGCGACGGACCGGGCTTTCCACGCACATCGGGCAAGCGGCCGCTGGGTACTCAGTGCGCCGCGCGCGAAGCGCGCCGGATGAAACGAATGATCCCGACGATCGCCATCACCCTCGCGTTCGGTGCGTCAGCTCCCGCTTTGGCACAGGGGCCCGCGACGATCCATGGGGTGGTTTACGAGTGCGCCACCCGTCACACGCTCGCGAACGCGTACGTGACGCTGCGCGGTGCGGACAACGGCGAGGTGTTCACCATGCGGACCGACGCGCAGGGCCGTTTCGTGCGCGTCGGACTCACTCCGGGCCGCTGGCTCATCGAAGCGTCGAGCCGCCCCGGCGCTGCCGGCGAACGCGATGCAGCCTCACGCCTGGCAATGCTCGAAACCGACGATGTGCTCGACATGGTGATCGGGACGCGGCTGCTGGGTGCGACGCGAGCGACGGCCGTTCGTGCCGTTGCCGATCGTTCCGCGAACGCCAACACACCGCACCCGCAGTGCGACTCGGCTCACGTCCCGCAAGCGCCCACAACCGCGGACCGCACCATCATCCACTAAAGGCTGCGTTTCTCGCGCGCAGTGACACCCTGCTGGCACGGTGCCGACGTAGGATCGGCAGATGGCGTACCCGCTCTCGCTCGGATTTTCGGCCTTCGTCGATCCTGAAGATCTGCCGTATCTGCGTTTGCTCGAGCACTGCGCTCGCGCTCGCCGCGACTTGGGCCTGCCGAGCCTGACGCGGGCTGAGCTCGAAGCGCTGCTCGAACGGCGGGTGCAGCCGCCGCGTGCAGCGCTTCCGCCGAACGTCGTGCCGTTGCGCGATCGGCGCCGGCCGTCGGCCGGCGACGAAACAGCATAGCGGTCCCAGCCCGCTCGGCTCCGAAACGTCCTACTGTGTTCGAAGGCTATCGGTTTGTGCGAGATCAGCGCGTGGCGTTTCGCGATCTCGACTATTTCCGGCACGTCAACAACGCGGCGTACGTCACCTGGACGGAGACGCTGCGCATCGAGTACATGGTCGAAGTCGTCGGCGTGCCGATGGACGCGCCGGTCGGCATCATCATGGCCTCGCAGCGCTTCGACTACGCCTATCCGGTCGGAGCGCGGGAGATCGTCGCGGTCGGCATCCGCTGTTCGCGTCTGGGCACGAAGTCGCTCGACTTCGAATACGAGATCTACAGTCGCACCGCCGAGAAAGTCGCGGTGCGCGGCTTCAACGCGATCGTCGCCTACGACTACGCCGCCGCCGCGTCGGTCCCAATCCCAAGCGCGTGGCGCGAGGCGATCGTCGCCTTCGAACCGGGGCTACAAGCGTAGACGATAGCCAAGAACGGGCGCCCAACCGACGTTGCGGTCGGAGAGAATGCCCGGGTGGTCGCTGTAGCGCGACGTGAAGTTGATGTAGCGCACGCCGAAGAGCACTTCGCCGCTGCGCGCGACGCGATGCGCGAAGCGGGCGTAGGCGTCGACCTGCGTGGCAGTTTCGGGATCGCTGAACGAAACGTTCATCGTCCCGAAGTTCGCGTGCGGGATCGTGACGACGTCCCGCCCGTGCATCGAGGGGTTTACGGCCGCGCCGAACTCGAAGCGGTCGCGGCCGAACGCGACGTCGCGCCCGGCTTCGAGCCGTAGGCCCGCGACGCGCGAAGCCTCCGTCTCGGCACCGTTGATGAAATAGTAATTGCCGTCGCGGTATTCGTAGAAGTTCGACGGCAGGTTGGTGTAGTCGGTGTGCTGGGTGTAGATCGTCTCACCGATGCCCGCGAACCAGCCCCAGGCGAAGGCGTGCCGTACCGTGCCGTTGAGGACCGAGAGGCGCGTCGTGCGTGATCCGATGTCGGTGTTCGGCCCGTTCCCGTAGTTGAAGGCGATCGGCGGAAGGCCCTCGATGCGCAGCGAGTCGCTGCCGCGGCGCAGCGTCAGCTCACCGAGCGGCAACGGTGCGAAGGTGAAGCGGTCGGACTGATTGCGCCCGACCTCGTGCTGCCCGTTCAACGGGTTCACCGTGAGGGCGAACGTGGCTTCGATCGGCTCGGCTTGCGCGGCCGGCGGCCGCACGAAGAGCGCCACCGTGAACGCGGCAGCGACGAAAACACCCTTGTTCATGGGCCTGCCTTTGGCGCCCGCACAGCGGGCGCCTGTTCGGTTCGGCGAGCGGGCCTTTTAGCCCGGGCGGCGCGAGGCGCGTCCCGTTGTCACCCTGAGCTTGTCGAAGGGCCCCCGTCGCGCAAGGTGCCGCAATGCAACGTCGAACGCGCGGCGCCACGCGCGACGAGGGCGCTTCGACAAGCTCAGCGTGACAACGGGCTGCCCAGCGCCCCGCCCCGTCCTCGCCGCCGGAATCACGCAGAACGAACGTACCGCAGCGCGTACCTGCTAGTCCGCCGGCGCCAGAACTCCGTCACGGAAGGCTTCCCAGCGGCCGGCCTCGATCGCCGCCCGCGCGTCCCGCACGAGGCTGGTGAGCGCCGCGACGTTGTGGTACGAGAGCAGGCGCTGCGCGAGCAGCTCGCCGGAGCGGAACAGATGCGAGAGGTACGCCTTCGTGTACGTGGCGCAGACGCGGCAGTCGCACTGCGGGTCGAGCGGGCCGAAATCGCGCGCGTTTCCGGCGTTGCGCACGTTGTACTCGACGCCGCTGCGGGTGAGCACGCGGCCGTGTCGCCCGCTGCGCGTCGGGTAAACGCAGTCGAACAAATCGATCCCGCGATCGATTCCAGCAAGCAGATCGCGCACGGTTCCTACGCCCATCAGATAGCGCGGTTTGCCGGCCGGCAGCAGAGCGGCGGTGAAGCGCGCAACGCGGTCCATCTCTTCGCGCGATTCGCCGACGGAGAGTCCGCCGATCGCGTATCCGGGGAGATCGAGTTCGACGAGTTCCGCCGCGCTGCGCGCGCGCAAGTCTTCCTCGAGGCCGCCCTGCACGATCCCGAACAGCAGCGTCGGGCCGCGGCGCCACGCGGCGGCGCACCGTCGCGCCCACGCGGTCGTGCGCTCGACGGCGCGTTCGATCTCGGCGCGCTCCGACGGCAGCTTGACGCATTGATCGAACGCCATCGCGATGTCGACGCCGAGATCTTCTTGAAACGCGACGACCGACTCCGGCGTGAAACGGTGCGCGCTTCCGTCGAGATGCGAGCGAAACGTCACGCCGTCCTCGTCGATCTCGCGCCGCGACTCGAGGCTGAACACTTGGAAGCCGCCCGAATCGGTGAGGATTGGGCCGTCCCAGGCCATGAAGCGATGAATCCCGCCCGCGGCGACAAGCGTATCGCGGCCAGGGCGCAGCCACAGATGGTACGTGTTCGCCAGCACGATGCGCGCGCCGAGTTCGTGGAGGTCGCGCGGTTCGAGCAGCTTCACGTCGCCGAGCGTCCCGACCGGCATGAAGCACGGCGTCGCGACGGCGCCGTGCGCCGTCCCCAACGTCCCCCGCCGCGCGCCGCCGGACGTCGCGTGCAGCACGAAATCGCCGATCACCTCAACGATCCTTCGACAAGCTCAGGATGACATTTCCTTCGACAAGCTCAGGATGACATTGGGGTGGGCGGACGCAGCATCGCGAGCGTTGCGAGGTATTCCGGGGGCGGCTCGCTCTCGAAGGCCATCATTTGTTTCGTGCGCGGATGCTTGAAGCGCAGGCGCCAGGCGTGCAGAGCTTGTCCGGGCAGCGGCAGGCGCGAGTCGCTGCGGCCGTAGATGCCGTCGTTGACGATCGGGTGGCCGAGCGCCGCCATGTGCACGCGGATTTGATGCGTGCGCCCGGTCTCCAACCTGAACGTCAGCTCGCTCGTCCCCAGCAGGCGTTCGCGCAGCGCGTAGTGCGTGACCGACGGTTTGCCCTCGGCGCGAATTGCGTACTTCATTCGATTGCGCGGATCGCGCCCGATCGCGCCGCGGATCGTCCCTTCGAGGTCGTCGGGGACGCCGATCACGATGCCGCGGTACTCGCGTTCGATGTAGCGTGCCTGCATCGCGCGCCCGAGCGTGCCGAGCGCGGCGTCGGTCTTCGCGACCAGAATCAAGCCCGACGTGTCGCGGTCGAGCCGATGGATCAGTCCGGCGCGAACGCGTTCGCCCGGGAGCGAGGCGACGTGCGCGAGCAGCGCGTTCACCAGCGTTCCGTCGGTCGCGCCGTGCGCCGGATGCGTCACCATCCCGGCCGGCTTGTCGACGACGAGCAGATCCTCGTCTTCGTAGGCGATCTCGAGCGCGATCTCTTCCGGATCGGCGGTCAACGCTTGCGGCCCTTCGATCGCGTACTCGACGGCGTCGCCGAACTCGAGCAGGGTGCTCGGTTTTCCCGCCGCGCCGTTGACCGTCGCGGCCCCGGCGCGCAGCGCCGCGGAGACGTGCGAGCGCGAGAATCCGGTGAGCCGCGTCAGGAGAACGTCGAGCCGCGTCCCGGCATCGGCGTCGTCGACGATATGCGTCAGGTGCGCGCCTCGCGGCGCAGCGATGCGATGATGAGCAACCCCACGCCGATCGTGATCGCCGCATCGGCCACGTTGAACACGTTCGGCCAAATCCGGTAGAAGTCGATGAAGTCGACGACCCATTGATGCTGGAAGCGGTCGACGATGTTCCCGATCGCGCCGCCGACGATCATCCCGAACGCAACCCGCACGATGGCCGAGCGCTGGACCGCGTCGCGGAATGCGTAGGTGAAGATCGCGAGGACCGCTATCGCGAGCACGATGAGCAGCAGCGGCGAGTTGCCGAACATCCCGAACGCTCCGTGCGTGTTCTGCACGTACGTGCACCGCAAGAGACCGGGGATGACCTCACGCTGCGCGCAGCTCATGCCGTGATCGAGGATGTAGGTCTTGGACCAACGGTCGAGGACGAAGACCACGATCGCGACGAGCCACAGGAGAATCACCGGTCGGCCGGTTCTGCCAGCCTTCACCGAAGTCCCGGCGCCATCACAGGCTCGGCGGCTTCACGTACTGATAGAAGTAGCCCGCGACGCGGCCGAACGAGCCGGTGACGAGCACGATCCCGGTCGCGACCAGGAACGCTCCGGCGCCGATCTCGATCGCGCCGAGGTAGCGCTTCACCCGGTTGAGCGCGCCGAGGGCGCGTGAGATCCCCGCCGCGGTGAGGAAGAACGGCAGCGCCAGCCCCATCGAGTACACGAACAGCAGGAAGGTGGCCTGGCCGAATTTCTCCTGCGTCGCGAGCGCCAGAATCCCAGCCAGAATCGGCCCGACGCAGGGCGACCAGCCGGCCGCGAAGGCGAGCCCGACCAGGAACGACGCCACGTACGAGCGGTTCGCGCTGCGGTATTGCGGGCGTTTGTCCATCATCAGAAACGGGATCTTGAAGACGCCGATCATGTTCAGGCCGAGGATGATGACGATGACGCCCCCGATCTTCGCGATCCACTCGCGGTAGTCGACCAGCGCCGTGCCGATGGCACTGGCCGTGAAGCCGAGCGCCATGAACACCACCGTGAACCCCGCGATGAAGGCGAGCGCGTGGAACATCACCCGCGCGCGGTCGCCGGCATCGGTCTGCGCCTTGAGTTCCTCCAAGCTCGAGCCGGTCAGGAACGAAAGGTAGGCCGGGATCAGCGGCAGGACGCAGGGCGAAACAAACGAGACGACGCCGGCGAGAAAGGCGGTCAGGATGTTGACGTTACTGCTCACGGTACTCCCGGTGTTGACGGCGTTCGACGGCCCTGGGAACCGGCCCAGCGTCCCGATGGTGGCAGGGACGTGCTGCCCCCGCGAGCGTTCCGGGCCCCTCCGAGCGTGAGTACGGCGGCCGAGGGCGCCTGCCCCGTCCCGGTGCAGTGCGGGGAAGGCGGGTGACCCGCGCCGTACTTCCAGCCAGGTGAGCCACTGGTTCGTCTATCCGAAAATCGACCCGATCGCGTTTCATATCGGGCCGGTCGCCGTGCATTGGTACGGTCTGTCCTACCTGTTCGGTTTCATCTGCGTCTTCTTGTGGATGAACCGCCCGGCCGGACGCCGGCGGCTCGGCCTCACCACCGACGAGATCCAGGACTTCCTGGTCTACGCGCTGGTCGGGGTGCTGATCGGCGGGCGGGCACTGTTCGTGATCGCCGACATCATCACCAACCACAACGCCGGCGACTACTTCTCGCACCCGCTGAAGATCATCGCGATCTGGGAAGGCGGGATGGCGTTCCACGGCGCGCTGGTCGGCGTGATCGTGGCGATCCTGCTGTTCCTTCGCAAGCACCGCGGGCTTTCGTTCGGCGTGCTGGCCGACGAAGTGGTCGTCCTGCTGTCAATCGGCATCTTCACGACGCGGATCGTGAACTTCATCAACGACGAGCTGCTCGGGAAAGTCTGCCTGCCGGACCACCCCTACTGCATCCTCTTCCCGAGCGATCCGCTGCACTACCGGTATCCCTCGCAGCTCTTCGAGGGGGTCCTCGACATCCTCACGCTGCCGATCGTGCTGCTCGTCTACCGGAGCAGGCCGCCCGACGGCGTCGTGGCGTGGACGTGGTTCACCATTTACGGCATCACGCGTTCCGTCGCGGAGATCTGGCGCGAGCCCGGCTTCACCGTCGCGGGTCTCTCCGGTGGGCAGCTCGCCGCGCTCCCGATGATTCTGATCGGCATCGTTATGCTGATCTACTCGTACCGGCGCGGGACCCGAACGGAGGCACGGTGAAGGACTCCTTCCATGCCCCACGCCACCGAAACGGTCGCGGAGCGCGTGGCCGCGTTGCGCGAGCGGGTCGACGAGGCCGCCCTCGCCTGCGGACGTGAACGCGGATCCGTCGCGATCCTCGCGGTCACCAAGACGCACCCGCGCGACG
>JAQBPM010000256.1 GCA_028287525.1 Vulcanimicrobiota bacterium
GACGGAACTTGATCGCGAGCCACAGCGCGACCACGCCGTCGACGAACAAGTACGCGCCGAGAAACGCGACCAGCACGACGAGCGTGATCCCGGGCCACACGAAGGCACAGATCCCGAACACGATCCCTAGCACGCCGCGCAGGGCGACCAGCCACCAGTATCGCGAAATATTTGCAATCATCGTGTGGCTCCCGCGCGAACCCAGGATGTGCCGTCGACGAAGCGGACCGCTCGCGCGGTGCAGGTGTTCGGCTGCGGGCCCAAATACGCGTCTCCGCTGAAGTTACCAAACGTGTGGTCGATCTTGACGTTCGGCGAAAAGAGGCCGGCGTCGACGATGCGTTGGACGTCGCCACGATAGTTTACCAGAAACGCGACGCGATTCGCGGCGATCGGAGCAACATTGATGTAGACGATTCGGATTCCGTCGGCATACGGGGCGCCGACCGGGATGGTCGGTCCGAACGGATACCAGAACCGATGCACGCGTTCCGCTTGGAGCACCGTGCAGGATTGAATCGCGATGGGAGCTCGCTGCGCGGACGCAGCCGTGCTCGTACCCGTTAAAGCGAGCAGGCCTATCGCTGCTGCGTAGAGGCTACGTTGTCGTTCCATCTCAAGAGGTTCGCACGACCCTTGCCGCGCCGAGAAGGAAGGTTGTTCACCTGGTACTGACGGCTACCAAGCGTCACGACGGGACGATGCCGTGCCGCTATGCCGCAGCGCCCCCGCCGCTCGTCGGGACGTAAAACACGAGCGTCTGACCGGGCGCATCGGGGATCGGCAGCCGAATGGTTTGAAAGCTAGTGATCGTCCCGGAGCCCGGATCGCGGAGTTGCCCGACGCTCCACGCCATCGGCGAGAAGACTTCGACGTGCGACCACATCGTCGCGAATTCCGCACTTCGCGCGCTCAGCTCATTGACTACGGCGGCGAAGTTCGGATGCGCGCCGAACTCGGCGTGCTCGACGCGGAAGATGGCGACCATGCGGCGGGCGATCGCCTCCCAATCCGGGAACAGCCGACGCACGCGCGCGTTGGTGAACATGATCCACAAACCGTTCCGCTCGAACTCGGCCGTCTCACCGTTGAGGCCGAACAGCGAGGCGAAGCGCTTGTTCCAGACCAGCACGTCCCAGCACGGATCCGTGACGAACGCATACCCTTCGGAGTAACTGTCGACGAGCGTTCGCACGCGCTCCGAGACGGCCCGGTCCCAGGTGCGCGGCGCTTTGCCGAGCGACTGGACCAGCTTGCCGAGATACTCGCTCTCGGCAGGATCGAGGCGCAAAGCGGAGCTCACGCGCGCCAGCGTCCCGGCCGCCATCTTGATCGGCCGCCCTTGCTCCAGCCACGTGTACCACGTAATCCCGACATCCGCCAGCCAAGCCACGTCTTCGCGACGCAATGTGTCGATGCGGCGGCGCAAGCCTTGCGGTAAGCCGACCGACGCCGGGGTGAGGCGGCGTCGTCGCGATTTGAGAAATGACGCGATCTCCAGGTTTCGCTCGCTCATCAGACTGTCAATCACCTCGGAGAAGCAGCCAACGGCAGAACAATGCCAGGGTACGCTTCGACCGTCTGCCGATCATAAGCGCTGCACGCGCCGCTGTCTACGGCGGTCGCGTGCTCCCTACTCGCAGAGCGCGTTCCTAAGCAATTCCTGTTGGACCGCGCGGCACTTCAGCGCGGCAAGGAGTAGCGAGCCGCGTCGTCGGTCTCGTCGCGAATGGCCGCGTAGCACGCGCAAGCTCGGCTTTCGAGGACGGCGCGGTCGATGATTCGGATGTCGCTGTGCGCATACTCTATCCCGCCGACGTCTCGCAACATGCCCATCACTTCTGTGACACTTGGCCGTCGAATACCGATCATCATGGCGATGAAATCGTGGGTGAGATGAAACCGGTCCCGCGTCACGCGATCGTGCGCCGTCAAGAGCCAGCGCGCGAGCCGCTGTTCGGCTGAGTGGCGGGCATTGCAGGCGGCCCCCCGCGCCACGATGCCGAGAAACGCATTGGCGTAGCGCATGACGAGCTCATAGAGTTCGCCTCGCGGTTCGACGACGTGGCGCGTGAAGTCCACGGCCGACATCCGCATTCCCGCGCCCGCGATCTGCACCATCGTTCGCGTGGCGCTGCGCCCGACCCCGAACAGGACGCCGAGCCCGGCCATTCCCTCCGCCCCGATGAGACCGACCTCGACCGATTCTCCGTCTTCCATATCGCAGACCACCGATACGACCGCATCGGCAGGAAACCACACGTCCGGGATCGCGTCGCCCGGCCCGGCAAGCAGCTGGCGATCCGGCATCTCGATGGCGTGCAGATAGCCGTGCAGACGGGCTCGCTCCGCCACGGAGACACCCGCCAGCAGGCGGTTCTCTGCTGCTCCGTCGACGTGAAGAGATGGCTGCACCCAGTGGGCTGGTGCAATGTATCGCGCGCCACCTGTAGCCGATCGGATGCATTCCGCCAATACCTCCGCTCGCGATGGTAACCAAGCGTCGCTCACGCGCCTTACAGCAGTATGGGACCTGCGACGCTGGACATCGCCGCCTGCGAGCGGATGAAGACGACCCTACGGCGGGTCGAGTCCTCCTCGGCGTCGGTGGGAATCGCGCTCGGGACATTCCTCGCGGCACGCGGCAACGCAGCCGGTCCCGTATTGCCGCACGCGCTCAAGGCGCGCGAGAGACTCATCCTCCGGCTCATCGCCGACGGTCAGGACAACGTCGCGATCGCCGAAACGCTGCACTTCAGCTTGGGCACGATCAAGGCGGACGTTCGTACGATCCTCGATGCGCTGAAATCGCCGACGCGCGCGGCGGCCGCGGCGCGTGCCATTCGGCTCGGCCTGATCTAGCCGGCCGCTAGAGGGTCTGCGAGGCGTCGTTCAGCAGGTTCAGCTCTTCGAGCGTCGCCTGCAGCCGTTGGTCGAGCGATTCGAGTTGTGCGCCGGTGGTCAGCATCACTTCGTTGATCGACTCGATCTGATCGGCCGTCGACGCCGCGGCCGACGACGCTACCGCAAGGCGCGCGACGAGACGGCCGTTTTCGGCTGCGGCTTCCTGCAGTTCGATCCGAAGCGCGGCGATCGTCTCGCCGGCGACCTTGTTAGACACGAGGTTTTCTGCTTCCGAACCGCCGCGCGGGGCGCTTCTGCTTCTTCTCCTTCGGCGCCGGCCTCGTCGCCACCGCTGCCAACGAGATGCTTAGGGTGACGAAAGTCGGATGAGGCGGCGGCCGAGGTTTTCGCCCCGGTAGAGTCCCGCGATCGCGTCGGGCGCGGCGTCGATGCCGTCGAGGAACTCCTCGCGGTAGCGCAAGCGCCCGTCGCGAATCCACGCACTCAGCTGCGCGATCGCTTCAGGGAAGCGCGCCGCGTAGTCGAACGCAAGGAAACCTTGCATGCGCGCGCGCTTCACCAGCAGATGCCGTTCGACGCGCGGTCCGATCGGCCACGGATCCCAGGTCGACACCGACGCCGTCCCGCACACCACGATGCGCGCGCCGACGGCGAGGTGCGCGAACGCCGTATCGCTGATCGCGCCGGCCGTGTTGTCGAAGTAGACGTCGACGCCCTGGGGTGCCGCGGCACGGATCGCGGCGCCGAGATCGACGCCGGACTTGTAATCGATCGCGGCGTCGTACCCGAACTCGTCGATGCACAACTGCACCTTGCGCGCGCCGCCGGTGATGCCGACGGTACGGCAGCCTACGATCTTCGCGATCTGCCCGACGCACGAGCCGACCGATCCCGCCGCCGTCGAAACGAGGACGGTATCGCCGGGCTTCGGCGCGCCGACGTCGAGCAGCGCGAAATACGCCGTGAGACCGTTGAGCCCGAGCACGCCGAGCGCGGCGGAGAGCGGAATGTCGTCGCGCGGCACCGTCCGCGAGATCGCGCGCGCGTCGGCGACGGCGTACTCCTGCCAGCCGAACATTCCGGTGACCTGATCGCCGGGCGCGTAGTCCGCGTTGCGCGAACGCACGACCTCACCGGCCGCGAACGAGCGCATCACCGCACCGAGCGGCACCGGTTCGGCGTAGTTCGCGACCGCGCTCACCCAGCCGCGCATCGCCGGCTCGACGGCGAGTATCCGGTTGCGCACCAGCACTTCGCCCTCGCCCGGTTCCGGCATCGCCGTTTCGACGACCTCGAAGTTCTCCGCCTGCGGGATTCCGGCCGGACGGGATCGCAAGATCACTTGCCGGTTGACCGCGGCGGCAGAACTCATGCGGCGTTCGCGACGGCGGCGTACCCTTCGAGGGCCGCCGCCCACGCATCCGGCGATTCGAACAAGGCGAGCATCACGGCAGCTTCTTCACCATAAGCTTCGAGTCCGCGGTGCTCAAACTCGACGCGCGTGCGATGCGGCGTCTCGGCGACGAACCGCACTTCCACTTCGGTGATCAGGCTCGGATCGTACTCGAACGCGGTCGAGAGCTGCCAGGCCAGCACGACGCGATTCGGCGGGTCGATCGAGACGACGTGCCCCCATTCGCCCTCGACACCGTTCTTGTCGCGCTCGAACCGGCGGCCGCCGGCGCGCGCCTCGACGATCGCCGCCTGGGCGGGTTTTTCGCCGATCACGTGGCTCTCGAGCGGCCACCACCGGCTGAGCTGGTTGACGAAGACGTCAAACGCGCGCGCTTGGGTCGTCTCGACCGTGACCATTCGGCGGACGCGTAAATCGGTGACGCATTTCATCGTGAATCTTCTCCCTCGGCCACGCGCAGATGGACGCCCAGGCGCGCCTATAGTAAGCCTCTACTTACCGTAAGCTTATTCTTACCACGACGGGAATGTCAACCCTTGCGCGCCGGCGGCGCTTCGAAGGAGGTCCACCCTGCGCCACGGTATCCGTGTCGCCCGGAGCGCCACGAGGAGGACAGAATGTTCCCTGCCGCTTTCGACTACCGCCGCGCCGATTCGGCCGACGAAGCCATGGCTCTGCTGCAGCAGTATGGCGGAGATGCGCGGATCCTCGCCGGCGGGCAGAGCCTGATTCCGGCGATGCGATTCCGCCTGGCGCGTCCGGCGGTGCTGGTCGACATCAATCCGCTCGCCGATCTCGACTACGTCCGCGAGCAGGACGGCATGCTGGTGCTCGGAGCGCTGGCGCGCGACGCCGGGCTGGAACGAACACCGTGGATCGCCCGCTATCCGCTGGTCGCTGACGTCTCGGCGGTCGTCGCCGATCCGGTCGTGCGCCAGATGGGCACGATCGTCGGCAGCCTTTGCCACAACGACCCGGCCGGCGATTGGGCCGTGGCCGCTCTCGCTGCGCGCGCGCAGGTCGTCGTCCGCGGCGCCGCAGGAAACCGGGTCGTTTCGATCGACGACTTTCTCGTTGACTCGTTCACCACCGCCGTCGCCGACGGGGAGATGGCGCTCGAAGTCCGCTTTCCGACGCCGTCGCAGCGCACGTCGGGCGCGTATGAGAAAATCGAACGGAAGGTCGGCGATTTCGCGACGGCCGCGGCCGCCGCAAAGATCACCTTGGCGGCCGACGGCACGATCGCCGAGGCGGGGATCGCGGTCGGCGCGGCGGGTCCGACCGCGACGCGCGTCGCCGCCGCGGAGGCGCTGCTGCGCGGCGAAAAGCCCACGCGTGAGTTGATTCGCGCCGCCGCCGACGAGGCCGCGAAGATCGCCGACCCCGCCGCCGATACGCGCGGCTCGGTGGCCTACAAGAAAGCGATGGCGGGCGTCCTCGTCGGGCGCGCGCTGGTCCGTGCCTGCGAGCGCCTGGGAATCGAGGGAGTGCGATGACGATCACGGTGACGGTGAACGGTACGAAGTACGTGCGCGACGTCGAATCGCGTACGCTGCTGGCGTATTTCCTGCGCGAAAGCCTCGGCTTGACCGGAACGCACGTCGGCTGCGATTCGTCGAGCTGCGGCGTGTGCGTCGTCGTGCTGGACGGCGATCGCGCGGTCAAATCGTGCACGATGTTTGCCGTGCAGGCCGACGGCCGCGAGATCATGACGGTCGAGGGACT
>JAQBPM010000294.1 GCA_028287525.1 Vulcanimicrobiota bacterium
GCCAACGGCTATCTCACGATGCAGGTCGAGCCGGAAGGGTTCGACGCAGGGCAACGCCTGTTGGAGATCATCCTTCGCGAACGTGCTGCGCTCGTCCAGCCCGTCATGGACGACGTGTATGCCGGCGGCGAACGCTGCCTCATCTTCTTCGACGGGCGCTACTCGCACGGCGTCGTCAAACGCCCGTTCGCGATCGACGCCGCCGGCACGCAGCCCCTGGAGGGACGCCCCGACGACATCGCCCTCGCGCAACGCGCGCTCGCGACCTTGCCGTCAGTCCCGCTCTACGCGCGGGTCGACATCGTGCGCGACGCGTCGGACGCGGCGTGCGTCATGGAACTGGAGCTGGTCGAACCGGAGCTCTACCTGCGCTACGCTCCCGGCGCGGCGGACCGGTTCGCGACGGCGCTCCGTGCACGTCTCGACGCCGCGCGTCGCTCACACGGCGACGGCTTGCAGCTCCGTGCTCTTGCGCATGGAGCGGTCGAGCATTTTCGTGAGGCCGTAGACGTCGCGCGTCGTCGAGACGTCGACGCCTAAGAGGTCGCCGAGCTCGACCACCGCGCCGATGATGCAGTCGATCTCGAGCGGGCGTCCGGCTTCGAGATCTTGGAGGGTCGACGTCTTGTGATCGCCGACGCGGCGCGCGCCGTCGATGCGGCGGTCGATCGAGACGTCGATCGTGATGCCCAGGGCGTTCGCGACCGCGAGCGATTCGTGCATCATGCCGCGCACCATCGGCGCGAGTGACGAGTCGCCGGCGAGTTCTCCCAGCGTCGAGCGCGTCAGCGCGCTCAAGGGGTTGAAGCAGACGTTGCCGAGGAGCTTCGTCCAGACGTCGACGCGGATGTTCGTCGTGACGGGCGCCTTCAGGCCGCCCGCCTGGAAGTCGGCGGCGATCTTCTGCAGGCGCCGCGTCGTCGCGCCGTTGGGATGGCCGAGGACGTAGCGCGTACCTTCGATGTGCCGCACGACGCCAGGTGCGGTGAGCTCCGTCGAGCAGTAGACCGCGCAGCCCACGACGCGCTCGGGATCGAAGGTGCGCGCGAGGAGTCCGCCGGCGTCGACGGTGTCGAGCGAGTGTCCGTCCAGCGGGCCGCCGTGCTGCTGGAAGTACCACCACGGGATCCCGTTCTGCATCGAGACGATGACCGTGTCGTCTCGGAGCAGGTGCGCGATCTCGCCGAGCATGCCGGCGATCTGATGGGCCTTCAGCGCGACGATCACCACGTCGACGGTCCCGATGTCGGCGCACACGTCGGTGCAGCCCGGAGCGACCGTGTACTCTTCCCGCGCGCCGACGATGCGCAGTCCCGAGCGGCGCATCGCCGTGAGGTGCGCGCCGCGCGCCACCAGGACGACCTCGGCTCCGGCCCGGGCGAGTGAGGCTCCAACAAACGCGCCGATTGCCCCGGCGCCGACGACGGCATATCGCACCTGAGACCCCCCTGGTTCGCCCGGCATTGCGGGCCGCTTCTGGTATGTGGTATTTTGTATACCAGACCGATCCGACTTTTGTCGATACCCCAGCGGCACGATTTTTTGCCCGCCGTGACAAGGAGACAAGCTCAGCGTGACCGGGAGACAAGCCTAGCGTGACGCTGGATTTAGGCTCTTGACCCCCGGTGGAGGACCTGCTAAGGTCCGAAATACGGTATCCCGTATCCCGTAATCAGCCCGAATTGACCCGGTAGAGGAGCGTAGACCATGGCCAAAATGACGGCAATGGAAGCTGCAGTTCGCGTGATGCAGAGCGAGGGCGTCGACCTCGTCTTCGGTGTGCCGGGCGCGGCGATTCTGCCGCTCTACGATGCGCTCCGCAAGCACGGCGGTATCCGCCACGTCCTCGTGCGCCACGAAGAGGGCGGGACGCACGCGGCCGAAGGCTACAGCCGCGCGCGCGCCGGACGCATCGGCGTCAACATCGGCACCTCCGGTCCGGCCGGAACGAACATGGTGACGGGGCTCTACTCGGCGATGGCCGACAGCGTGCCGATCCTGTGCATCACCGGACAAGCGCCGCGCGCGAAACTCCACAAAGAAGATTTCCAGGCGGTCGACGTCGCCGCCATCACCGCGCCCGTGACGAAGTGGTCCACGACGGTGATGGAAGGCGCGCAGGTGCCGTACGTGTTCCGCAAGGCCTTCCAGCTGATGCGTTCGGGCCGTCCGGGTCCGGTGCACATCGATCTGCCGATCGACGTGCAGCGCGAGATCATCAACTACGATCCCGACGCCGACGAACCGCTCGAGGTCACGCGCCCGCGTCCGGGAGCGAAGGCGATCAGCCGCGCACTGGATCTGCTGCTGGCGGCGAAACGGCCGCTGATCGTCGCCGGCGGCGGCGTGATCAACGCGGAAGCATCGGCCGATCTCGTCGCGTTCGCCGAGCTGACCAACACGCCGGTGATCCCGACGCTGATGGGCTGGGGTACGATCCCCGACGATCATCCGCTCAACGCCGGGATGGTCGGTCTGCAGACGCAGCACCGCTACGGCAACGCGACGTTCCTCGAGAGCGACTTCGTGATCGGGATCGGCAACCGCTGGGCGAACCGGCACACCGGCAGCGTCGACGTCTACACGCAAGGCCGCACGTTCGTGCACATCGACATCGATCCGACCCAGATCGGCCGCGTGTTCTCGCCCGAGCTCGGCATCGTCGCGGACGCTGGCCTCGCGCTCGAAGCGCTGGTGGCCGAAGCCCGTGTTCGCCAGGCCGCGGGCGCCATCCCAGCGCGCGACGAGTGGGTGGGCGACGTGCAGGAGCGCAAGCGCACGATGCTGCGCAAGACCGATTTCGACAACGTACCGATCAAGCCGCAGCGCGTGTTCCAGGAAATCAACAGCGCCTTCGACGACGACACGCAGTTCGTCACGGCGATCGGTCTGTATCAGATCCTCTCCGGCCAGCTGCAGAAGATCAACAAGCCGCTCAACTACCTGATCTGCGGTCAGGCGGGACCGCTGGGCTGGGAAGTCTCGGCGTGCACCGGCGCAAAGATCGCCAACCCCGCCAAGAACGTG
>JAQBPM010000311.1 GCA_028287525.1 Vulcanimicrobiota bacterium
GACTTGGAGGAGCGTGTGTGCGCGGAGGTAGACGCGTGACCAGCCGACCAGCGGGATCAGCGCGTAGAACGGGAGCGGACGTTCGCCGAAGAGCACCGTGAGCGCCACGAGCGGCGCCGTCACGCCGAGCGCGTGCGTCGAGATCTTCCAGTAGCGGGTAATCCACTGCACGATCAACGCGCTCGCCGCGTAGCCGGCCATCGAGGCGGTCATGATCGCCGGAGCGTGGATCAGCCACAGATCGAGCGCGCCGAGCGCGTAGAAGATCACGAACGCGATGAAGACCCGCTCGCGCTCGGCGCGGATCGACATGTCGAGATCCGAGATGCGATCCGTCGCGTAGAGGTAAAAGATGAACAGCATCGGCGCGATCGACGTGAAGAAGGCGCTGTTGCAGAGCAAGACGAGGAAGTCGCTGGTGCCTTTTGACCCCGCGCCCGCGAGGATCACGAACAGCGCCAGCGAGGTCAGAAAGGGATTGCAGACCGTCGAGATGATCCGCGCGACATCGGTCCAGACCCGCTTGCGAACACGCAACGCGATGGGCGGCACCTGTGGGTCCTGCACGAGGACGGGCCTTCGTCCCGCGGCGTCGAATATCCGCGAATGATCCTCGAGCGCATTGCGACCCCGGCCGACGTGAAACGGCTGAGCCGCCCCGAGCTGGACCAGCTCGCGCGCGACGTCCGCGAAACCCTCATCCGGGTCTGCGCGGCGAACGGCGGCCACCTCGCACCGAACCTCGGCGTCGTCGAACTGACGATCGCGCTCCACCGCGTGCTCGACCTGCCGCGGGACGTCGTGGTGTGGGACGTAAGCCACCAGAGCTACGTCCACAAGCTGCTGACCGGACGCGCCGCGAACTTCGCGACCTTGCGCCAAGCCGGCGGTATCAGCGGCTTCGCGATGCGCACCGAGTCCGAGTACGACGCGTTCGGCGCGGGGCACGCCTCGACCGCGATCTCGGCCGCGCTCGGCATGGCGACCGCGCGCGACCTGCGGGGCGGCTCGGAGTCCGTCGTCGCGGTGATCGGCGACGGCGCGATGACCGGCGGGCTCGCCTACGAAGCGATCAACAACGCCGGCTTGTTCAAGACCAACTTCATCGTCGTCCTCAACGACAACGAGATGTCGATCGCCCCGAACGTCGGCTCGATCGCCTCGTACCTGGGGACGCTTCGCTCGAAGCCGCTGTTCACGCGCGGCCGCGAGTTCGTGAAGGGCGTGCTCGACCACGTTCCGCTCGGCGACACGGCGCGCAAAGCGCTCTCGACCGCCGAGATGGCCGGGATGCGTTTCGCGCTGCCCGACCACAAGGCGCCGGTCATTTTCGAGGAGATGGGCTTCCGCTACATCGGTCCGATCGACGGACACGACCTCGACACGCTGATCGACGTCGTCTCCAACGCGCGCAAAGTCCCGGGTCCGGTGCTGCTGCACGTGCGCACCGTCAAGGGCAAGGGATACGACATCGCGGAGGGCGATAGCCGCACGTTCCACGGCGTCGGACCGGGCGTGTATCATCCCGACGAAGGGAAGATCGAGAAGAAGGGGACCGCGCGTCCGACGTTCTCGGCCGCGTTCGCCGACGCGCTCATCGCCGCGGCGGAGCGCGATCAACGCGTCATCGGCATCACCGCGGCGATGCCCGACGGCACGGGGCTCGCGAAGTTCGCGAAGCGCTTTCCGCAGCGCTATTTCGACGTCGGGATCGCGGAAGCGCATGCCGTCTGCTTCGGCGCCGGCGCGTCTACCCGCGGTATCAAGCCGGTCTGCGCGATCTACTCGACGTTCCTCCAGCGCGCCTACGACCAGATCGTTCACGACGTCGCGATTCAAGGGCTGCCGGTCGTCTTCGCGATGGACCGCGCAGGCTTCGTCGGCGACGACGGCCCGACGCACATGGGACTCTACGACATCGCGTACTTGCGTACGCTGCCCGGCATGACGATCATGGCGCCGCGCAACGAGTACGAGATCGGCCCGATGCTCGACCTCGCGCTCTCGCTCGACGGGCCGACGGCGATCCGCTACCCGCGCGGTTCGACCAGCGGAAAGCACGACGAGCCCCTGGCGCCGCTGGTACTCGGCCGAGCCGAGGTGCTGCGCCGCGGCGCGGGCGTGGCGATTCTCGCGCTCGGCAACTCCGTCGACGCCGCGCTCGATGCGCACGCGCTGCTCGAAGCGGACGGCGTGCGTCCGACGGTCGTCAACGCTCGCTTCGCCGCTCCGCTCGACGAAACGCTCCTGCTCGAGCTGGCCGAGACGCACAGCCGGTTCATCACCCTCGAAGAGCACAGCCTCGCCGGCGGCTTCGGTTCCGCCGTCGTCGAGTTCCTCAACGATCGCGGGATCGCCGTTTCGGTCGAACGGGTGGGCGTTCCGAACGTGCTCGTGCAGCACGCCTCCCAGGCGGCCCAGCGGGCGCAATTCGGCCTCACCGGCGAGAGCGTCGCCGCCCGCGTTCGAGCGCTCGCCCCCGCGGGAACGGTCTCTTAGCCGCGCCGCCGCGGGCTTCAGGCAGGGTCGCAGGCCCCATCCAACAAAGCCTCGGCGGTTCTTTTCCTGCCGGCTCGCGGCATACCAGGAGTCCCTTTATCGTGCTTCCCGTCCTGCTCGCGGCTGCGACCACCGCCGCGCCCGCCGCCAAGGCTGCCGCCCCCGCCGTCAAAGCGACGCCGGTGCCGCTCCAACTGCCGTCGAACTTTTTCGACACCACGCCGCACTCGTGGCTGGCGTCGCACGCAGGGTGGCTGACGCACACGCTCGCCGGACTCTTCGTCCTCTTGGGCTTCCTGCTGGTGCTGTTCCTCGCGCTGCAGACGACGAAGCAGGAAGGCCTCAGCGGCACGCTCGGCGGCCGCGTCGAGTCCGCCACGCGCCGCCTCGGGCTCGATCAGCAGATCGCCCGCGTCACGCAATTCATCGCCGTCGCGTTCGTCGTCGTCGCGACGATCGTCAGCCTCACAGGGATCTAGCTTGGCGCTGCTCGAGGTCAAAGACCTCAAGACGACGTTCCGCACCGAAGACGGCGTCGTCGCCGCGGTCAATGGGCTTTCGTTCGCGGTCGATCCCGGTTCGACGCTGGGGATCGTCGGCGAATCGGGTTCCGGCAAGTCGGTGACGTCGCTCTCGATCATGCGCCTGATCGCGCAGAACGGCACGATCGAGCACGGGCAGATCCTCTTCAAGGGCGAGGACCTGCTCAAGAAGAGCGAAGCGGAGATGCGCAAGATCCGCGGCCGCGACATCGCGATGATCTTCCAGGATCCGATGACGTCGCTGAACCCGGTGCTGACGATCGGCGAGCAGATCGCCGAAGCGACTCGCCTGCATCTCGGCCTCTCGAAAAAGGACGCGCTGGCGAAGGCCGTCGACATGCTGCGGCTGGTGAAGATCCCCGCCGCGGAGAAGCGCCTGCGCGACTACCCGCATCAGTTCTCCGGCGGCATGCGCCAGCGCGTCATGATCGCCATGGCGCTCTCGTGCGATCCGGCCGTGCTGATCGCCGACGAGCCGACCACCGCGCTCGACGTGACGATCCAAGCGCAGATCATCGAGCTGATGAACGAGATGCAGCAGCGGCTGGGCTCGGCGATCGTGCTGATCACCCACGACCTGGGCGTCGTCGCCGAAACGTGCGAGAACGTGCTCGTGATGTACGGCGGAAACATGGTCGAGTACGGGACCGCCACCGAGATCTTCGAGTCGCCGAAGATGCCGTACACGATGGGCCTCTTGGAGTCGCTGCCGCGGCTCGACCAGGCCGGCTCGCGGCTGGTGCCGATCGAAGGTCAGCCGCCGAACCTGCTGCACATGCCGCAGGGCTGTGCGTTCGGTCCACGCTGCCGCTACAAGATGCCGATCTGCATGGAGCCGGTGCCGCTCTATGATTTCGGCGACGGGCACGTCGCGCGCTGCTTCCTCTACGACGAGCGGGCCGAAGGACAGAAGACGATCCCGGCGCCGAGCGTTCCGGTCATCGCGAATTCCGCCGTCGCGAAGACGCCGCAGGAGCTCGCCAAGTGACGGCCTCGCTCGCCGGACCCAGCGGCGTCCCCACGGCGTCGAGCGACGATCTGGTCGTCGTACGCGACCTGCGCAAGTACTTTCCGATCACGGCCGGCATCCTGCAGCGCCACGTCGCCGACGTCAAGGCCGTCGACGGGATCGATTTCGAGATCCGGCGCGGTGAGACGCTCGGGCTCGTCGGCGAGTCCGGTTCGGGCAAAACGACGGCCGGACGCGTGATCCTGCGGCTGGCGGAGCCCACCAGCGGCAGCATCACCTTCGACGGCCGCGAGCTGACCGGGCTCTCGCGCGGCGAGCTGCGTCCCCTGCGCAAGGAGATGCAGATCATCTTTCAGGACCCGTATGCGTCGCTCAACCCGCGCATGACGGTCGGTTCGATCATTCGCGAGCCGTTGGAGATCCACGGGATCGCCAAGGGCAAAGAGGCCGACCACCGTGTTCAGGAATTGCTGCGGCTCGTCGGGCTGCAGCCGCAGCACGCGAACCGCTATCCGCACGAGTTCTCCGGCGGCCAGCGCCAGCGGGTCGGCGTCGCGCGCGCCCTGGCCGTCGATCCGAAGTTCATCGTCGCCGACGAGCCGGTCTCGGCCCTCGACGTCTCGATTCAGGCGCAGGTCATCAACCTGCTCCAGGATCTGCAGCAGCAGCTCGGGCTGACGTACCTGTTCATCGCGCACGACCTCTCGGTGGTGCGCCACATCTCGAACCGCGTCGCGGTCATGTACGTCGGCAAGATCGTCGAGATCGCCGACCGCGACCGCCTCTACGACAACCCGCTCCACCCGTACACGCAGGCGCTGCTCTCCGCGATCCCCATCCCCGACCCCGACGTCGAGCGGCGCCGCAAGCGCATCATTCTCAGCGGCGACATCCCCTCGCCGGTCAACCCGCCGTCGGGCTGCCGTTTTCACACCCGCTGCCCGGTCGCGTTCGACCGCTGCAAGGTCGAAGTGCCGGCGTTCAACGAGTACGAGCCCGGACATCGCGCGGCGTGCCATTGGGTCGAAGAACACGGCGGCCGCGCGCCGGACCTGGTCAACGGACCAGCGGTTCTGAGCTAGAAAAAAGGGGAGCGATCGTCGATCGCTCCCCACGTGTTTCCTGAAGTCGGCTACTTCTTTTTCTTGCGTCCGCCGGCTTTTTTCTTGCGTCCGCCGACGGCCTTTTTGCGTCCGCCCACGGCCTTTTTCTTGCGTCCGGCAGTGGACTTCTTGGCTGCCTTCTTCCGCGTTCCGGTGGCCTTCTTTTTGCGACCGCCGACGGCTTTTTTCTTGCGTCCGCCGGCTGCCTTTTTACGACCGCCCGCGGCCTTCTTGCGTCCCGCAGTGGACTTCTTGGCTGCCTTCTTGCGACCGCCAGCGGCCTTCTTACGCCCGCCGGCTGCCTTCTTTTTGCGACCGCCCGCGGCGGCTTTTTTGCGTCCTGCGCCGGCGGCTTTCTTGCGTCCACCAACGGCTTTTTTGCGACCGCCGACGGCTTTCTTACGGCCACCCGCGGCTTTCTTACGACCGCCGGCAGCTTTCTTGCGACCACGGCGCGGCGCTGGCGCCGCAGTCTCAGCGGATTCGCCGCCGTTCGTCAGTTCCGAGTCCATTCAACCTCCTCGTCCGCGCGGACGGAGTGTCGTCATTGCATCGACATAGTTGTCGACGCATTTAGTCGCATAATACGCACAATTCGCCATTCGTGCAACTCTGGGGCCAAAACGGCTGTTTCGCGCGCGGCGCGCGGGACGGAATTGGAGCCGCTTGACGTCCGGGTTTATACTGTGGCCCGAAGCTCGTTCTTGGGCGAGCACACCCTCTGGAGACGCCGTGGCGAAGCCCCTGATCATCGTCGAATCGCCGACGAAAGCCAAAACCATCAAGAAATTCTTGCCGCCGCGGTACGTCGTGAAGGCCTCGGTCGGCCATGTCCGCGACCTCCCCAAATCGACGCTGGGCGTCGACGTGCTCAACGATTTCGCGCCGCGCTACCTCACCATTAAGGGGAAGGGCGACGTCATCAAGGAGCTCAAGGCGGCGGTGAAAGCGGCGGCGGGCGACGTTTATCTCGCGACCGACCCTGATCGCGAGGGTGAGGCGATCGCGTGGCATCTCGCTGAACTCCTCAAGCTCGACAACCCCAAGCGGATCGAACTCCACGAAATCACCAAGGACGCCGCGCTGGCGGCGCTCAAGGACGCGCACCCAATCGACATGCCGCGCGTCAACGCGCAGCAGGCGCGGCGCATTCTGGATCGGCTCGTCGGCTACAAGATCTCGCCGCTGTTGTGGGCCAAGGTGCGCGGCGGACTCTCCGCCGGGCGCGTCCAATCGGTCGCCGTCCGCTTGATCGTCGACCGCGAACGCGAGATCCGGGCGTTCGTCCCGCGCGAATACTGGACGATCACCGCGCTGCTGGCGTCACTCGCGGAGCAAGCCGCCGATGCCGTGCCGCCGATCGTCTTCGCCGCCGACCTCCATCAGATCGACGGCGAGAAGGCGGAGATCACGACCGGCGAGCAGGCCGATGCCGTCATGGCGGCGCTGAAGGGTGCCGAATTCCGCGTCGCCTCGGTCAAGACGCGCGAGACGCGGCGCAATCCGGCCGCACCGTTCACTACGTCGACGCTCCAGCAAGAGGCGTCGCGCAAGCTCAAGTTCCGCGTCCGCAAGACGATGCAGCTCGCACAGGCGCTGTACGAAGGCGTCGATCTGGGCGGAGCCGACGGCACCCAGGGCCTCATCACCTACATGCGCACCGACTCGACCCGCATCGCGGATTCGGCGCGCGAGGCCGCGCGCGAGTTCATCGTGGGCCGCTTCGGCGAGGCGTTCTACGGCGGCGGGCGGCAATTCAAGATCAAGGAAGGCGCTCAGGACGCGCACGAAGCGATCCGCCCGACCTCGGCGATGCGCACTCCGGAGTCGCTGGGCGGCATCCTCAAACGCGACGAGATGCGCCTGTATCAGCTGATCTACGAGCGCTTCATCGCCTCGCAGATGGCGCCGGCCGTCTTCGACCAGACGACTGCCGACATCAAGGCGACGGAGCGCTTCACGTTCCGTGCGACCGGCAGCGTGCTGAAGTTCGCCGGCTTCACCGCGGTCTACGAGGAGGGCACCGATGATCAAGCCTCCGACGGCACCGCGGCGAGCAACGGGAAGGCGGCGAAACGCACCCCGATCCTGCCGAGGCTGACCGAGAACGAGGTTCTCGATCCGAAGTCGGTCGAGCCGAAACAGCACTTCACCGAACCGCCGCCGCGCTTCACCGAAGCGTCGTTGGTCAGAGCCCTCGAAGAGAACGGCATCGGCCGCCCGTCGACCTACAGCGCGATCGTGGAGACGATCCAGGCGCGCGGATACGTCGAGCAGCTGGAGCGCCGCTTCCATCCGACCGACATCGGCGAACAAGTGAACGACCTGCTGGCGGAACATTTCCCCGACATCGTCGACCTCACATTCACCGCCACGATGGAAGGCAGGCTGGACACGCTGGCCGAGACCGGCGGAGACTGGGGCGCAACCGCGAAGGTGCTCGGCGACTTCTACGGCGAGTTCTCGCGCGAGCTCGAAGAAGCGGAGCGCAAGCTGCCCAAGTTCGAGCAGCGCGACGAGCCGACGGACGAGATCTGCCAGAACTGCGGCAAGCCGATGGTCATCAAAACCGGCCGCTTCGGACGGTTCATGTCGTGCAGCGGCTATCCCGAGTGCAAGACGACGAAGCCGATCCTCAAAGACTCCGGCGCCATCTGCCCCAAGGACGGCGGGATGATCGCCGAGCGCAAGTCGCGCAAGGGGCGCACGTTCTACGGCTGCGCCAACTACCCGGCGTGCGATTTCGTCTCGTGGGACAAGGTCGCGCCGGAACGGTGCGCCGTCTGCGGCGACTACGTGACCGAGAAGGCGAAGCGCGGCGGTGCGGTCACGTATCTGTGCCATACCGACAAGACCCACGCGACGGGACTCGGCAAGGCGGACGACGCCGATGACGTCGATGCCGACGCGGAGCTCGAACCGGTGTGACGTCCCAGCCGCAGATCACCATCATCGGCGGCGGCCTGGCGGGTTCCGAGGCTGCGTGGCAAGCCGCGCAGCAGGGGGCGTCAGTCGTGCTCTACGAGATGCGCCCGCACAAATCGGGCCCGGCGCATCACACCGGGATGCTCGCCGAGCTCGTGTGCTCGAACTCGATGCGCGGCGCCGCGCTCGAGAACGCGGTCGGTCTCTTGAAAGAAGAGCTCGCGCGGCTCGACTCGCTGATCGTGACGTCCGCGCGCGAAGCCGCCGTTCCGGCGGGCGGTGCGCTGGCGGTCGACCGCGAGCGCTTCGGCGCAATCGTCGAAGCGCGGCTCGCCGCGCACCCGAACGTCCAGATTCGCCGCGACGAGATCACCGCGATCCCCGCGGAGGGGACCGTGATCGTGGCCTGCGGGCCGCTTCCGTCCGAGCCGCTCGCCGCGGCGATCGACGCGCTGGTCGGCGGACGGCTCCACTACTACGACGCTGCCGCGCCGATCGTCGCGCTCGACTCGATCGACACGAGCGTAATGTACCATAAGTCGCGCTACGACAAGGGTGACGGCGCCGACTATCTCAACATCCCGCTCGACCGCGAGACGTACCTGCGCTTCGTCGAAGACCTCAAGACGCTCCCCAAGCACGAGCCCAAGGGATTCGAAACCGACGTCGCAACGGGCGACGTTCCGTACTTCGAAGGCTGCCTGCCGATCGAGGAACTCGCCGCGCGCGGCGAGGACACGCTGCGTTTCGGACCGCTCAAGCCGGTCGGGCTGCGCGATCCGCGCACCGGCAAAGGCCCGCACGCCGTCGTCCAGCTGCGCAAAGAGAACGCCGCGGGAACGGCGCTCAACCTGGTCGGCTTCCAGACTCGGCTGACATGGCCGGCGCAAAAGGAAGCCTTCGGAAAACTGCCCGGTCTGGCCGATGCCGAATGGCTGCGCTTGGGCGTGATGCACCGCAACACGTTCGTCGACAGCCCGCGCCTGCTGACCGCGGACCTGCGCTTACGCTCTGCTCCGCGCGTCTTCTTCGCCGGCCAGATTACCGGGGCCGAAGGCTACGTCGAAGCGGCAGCGTGCGGAACGATCGCCGGCATCGCGGCGGCGCGCGATCTGCTGGGCCTGCCGCCGGTCGCCGTCCCGGCCGATACGGCGCTCGGCGCCGTTGTCGCGCACTTGCAGAACACCGCCTCACCGGACTTCCAACCGGCCAACGTCACCTGGACGTTCTTTTCGCCGCTCGAGGAGATCGTTCGCGAGAAGCGCTTGCGCCGCGCAAAGCTTGCCGAACGCGCCCTCACCCGAATCGACGCCTTCGCCGCCGAAGTCCGAACCGAGCGAGTCCTCGCCTGAACCTGCCGTTGTCAGGGTGACGGAGCGGCTGCAACTACGGATGCCGCCGCTGAGTAGTTAGGCCAGATGCGAATAAGATCGACGACCATCTGCGCCGTTCGGAAGGACGGCAAGATCGCCATGGCCGGCGACGGTCAGGTGACTGTCGACAAGACCGTCATGAAGCACGGCGCCCGGAAAGTGCGCGCGATTGCGAACGGGAAGGTGCTGGCCGGTTTCGCCGGCAGCGCGGCCGACGGGATCACGCTGCTCGAGAAATTCGAGGGCAAGATGAGCGCGTA
>JAQBPM010000315.1 GCA_028287525.1 Vulcanimicrobiota bacterium
GCGCGTCCCAATAGTCGAGCCCGGCGCGCTTGAGCTCGCGGTCGTCGATCGTAAAACCGAGCGGCTCGACCAGATGCAGCGCGCATCCGGTCGCCGCGCACAGGCGCGCGACGTTGCCGGTGTTGGGTGGAATCTGCGGCTCGACCAGAACGACGTGCAGCGGCGCGTCGCGGACGGCGTCCGCGGGGACGAGACGGTTTTGCGGTTGAGCGGTCACGCGCTCGTGACGCGCTCGAAGCGATTGGCCAGGGCGACCAGCGCGGCCGTGCGCTCGCGCGGTGCGACCAAATACGCGACGCCGCCGTGCCCGCGAAACGCCGCGTCGAGCGCCGCGCGCGGATAGCGCGTCGCGATCGCCGGCTGGGCGGGATCGTTGACCAGCACGTGCGCGTCGTCGAGCCCGCGCACTACGATGAGGTGACCGTCGGACCGCTCGAGCGGCGCGCCGGGGAGCTGCCCGGACTCCCAGGCGATCGAGATCGCGACCGGATAGCCCGACGCCACGAACGCCGCTGCATGGTCGAGTCCGCGCAAGTACGCGGCGACCGCGCGAACGCCGCGCGCACCGGCATAGGCCGCGTTGAACGCCCAGTTGCCCGTTCCGTCGTAGGAGGCGTCGAACACACCGCGCGCAACGTCCGGTACGTCGACGTCGTCGATCCCGTGATAGCGGAGCAGCATTGCGAGCGACGCGGCCGAACACCAGCCGCGTTCGTCCCCATGCGCGGGCGGGTACTGCGTCAGCTTCGGAACGTCGAGCGCCGCCGCGCGGCCGCCCATCGGATACGGCGCATCCGGCGGCGGCGGGGTCGAGACGGCGATCGCGTCGAGTTGGACGGTGCTCGCGATGCCGATCCCCGAGAGCGGAACGTCGCTGCGCACGACGTCGACGGCGATGCGCGTCTTCGCGTCGCCGCCGTCGAGCGAACGGCGTTCGTCGGGCGACCACCGCACGTAGTGCAGCGGCTCGGAGACCGATCCGTCGGTGCGGTGCGCGACGAGCGCGATGCTGCCGGACGGCGCCGCCGTATTCCAGGAGACGATCGCGCGCGACGCGGGCGGGAAGCGGAGCAGCGCGTGCTGCCCGGGGTGTTCGATCAGCCTGAGCATCGCGTCGTCAGATGCGCCATTCCCAGCAGTTCCAATAGTTCGAGATGTATGACGCAGGCTTCCAGTTCTTGAGGTCGCTGTTCACCGCCGAATAGGAATTCTGCCAGTAGAGAAACACGGCCGGGACGAGGTCGTGGACCCGCTGGGCTTCCTGCTGGTAGAGCGCCTTGCGTTTGGCATGATCGTAGGTCAGCAGCGCTTCGTGACTGGTACGGGTGAGCACGGGATCGTTCAGCCAGGTCGTGTTCGCGCCGTGCGGCGGGATGAACTTGCCGCTCCAGAGGCCCTCGTTGTCGGGGTCGGGGGCGTTGGTGTAGATGGTGAACTCGCCGTCGAACTTGCCGGTGTAGATCGGGCCGTTCTGCGCGAAGAGGACGTTGGGCGGATAGTTCTTGATCTCGAGGTCGACGCCGATCGCTCTGAGCTCCTGCTGCATCTGCACTTCGGCCTGCACGTTCGCCGGCTTCGAGGGCGTGGTCGAGACGGAGAACGTCAACGGCACGCCCTTCTTGGCGCGCACGCCGCCGCGGCCGGCGACCCAGCCGGCGTCGTCGAGCAGCTTTTTCGCAGCGGCGAGGTCGTACGGGTAGTTGGTGATTCCGGTCGGCGCTGCCCACGAGGTCGGGAGGATGTCGCTGACGGCGCGCACGTTGTAGCCGTGGTAGATCGTGCGGTTGATGCCGTCCCAGTCGATCGCTTGCGCGATCGCGCGGCGGACGCGCACGTCGGAGAGCTGCGGCTGCGCGGTATTGAATTCCAGCCGGCGGTAGTTCGCGCTGAGCTGCTTCGTGACGGCATAGCCGGTCAGCCCGGTCAGGCGCGGAATCTGGATCTCCGGCACCGACTCGTACACGTCGACTTCGTGCGTCTGCAATTCGTTGAACAGCGTGTCGGCGTTCGGCACGATCTTGTAGACGATCTCGTTCAATCCGGGCTTGCCGCGCCAGTAGTAGGGATTCGGCGCGAAGACCAGCGACGAGCCGTGGTTCCACTGCGCCAGCACGAACGGGCCCGAAGAGATCGGTTTGGTGTTGTACGGGGCGCGGTTGATGTCGGGCAAGTTCTCGAGCAAATGCGCCGGCAGCGGCGGAAAGGCAGCGCCGCCGAACGCCCAGATCCCCAAGATCCCGGAGTAGATCTGCTTGAGGTGCACGACGGCCGTGTCGGGATCGGGGAGGTCGATCTTCGCGATGACGTCCCAGCCGACGCGCAGCTTCGTGTTGTTGCGGTCGTTCATCACGGCGCGCCAGGTGAACGCGAAATCGCGCGCGTCGAACGGCGCCCCGTCGGACCAGCGCATGCCGTGGCGAAAGTGCAGCGTGATCGTCTTGCCGTCGCGCGAGATCCCGCCGTTCTCCGGCGTCGGGACCTCGCTGACCGCCGACGGCACCAGATTGCCGTCGGGGTCGTACCGAAAGAGCGGCTCGTCGATGAGGTTCGCGACCTGGTCGGCCGCGTCGCTGTGCGCGAACATCAAGTTGAGGTTGTCGGGCTCTTCGCCGGCTGAACCGATCACGAGCCGGCCGTGGTGGGTCCAAGCGTTGCCGCTCGACGCCGACGCGTCGTGCTGCACGGGTGAGCATGCCGCGGCGAACACTGCCAACGCGGCGGCGATCGGGAAGAGCCTCTTAGACATGCAGCGGTTGTCCTTTGGCGATCGCCGGCGCGACGGCGTCATAGAAGGCGTGCGGGCCGTTGCGCACGAGGTCGTCGCACGGCAGCCCCGTCTCGGTGCGAGCACGTTCGATGTGCTCGCGCGCTTCGTCCTCGCTGCAATCGCGCGTGTTCAGCGCGATGCCGATCACGCGCGCGGGCTTCACCGTGGCGCACAAGCCTTCGTACGTGCGGATCAAGGTGCGGTACGGGAGGATCGGAATGTCGTAGTCTTCGATCTGCGTGCGCGAGACGCTGTGCACGAGGATCAACGCGTCGGGCGCGCCGCCGAACAGCAGGGCCAAGGTCACCGGCGCGAACGCGGGGTTGTTGATGCCGCCTTGGCCCTCGAGGAGGAGCAGCTCGCTCGCGCGCCGCTCGCCTTCGAGAACGAGCTGTTCGGCGGCGCCGGGCGCGAAGTCCGCAACTACGCGGTCGATCGCCGTTCCCCAGCCGGCGATTGCGATGCCGATCTGACCGGTGGCGACGAAGGCGGCGTCGACGCCGCGGTCGCGCGCCGCGCGCAGCAGTTCGAGCGACGCCGTCATCTTCCCGACGGCGGCGTCGCTGCCGACCGTGAGCACGATGCGCGCCCGCACGTCCCAAGCGGCGCCGGAGAACAGCGGCGCTGCCGGCGGCAAGCGCAGATCCCAGATGCGCGAGTCGTGCGCGCGGGCGAGCTGCGCGAACTCTTCGTCGTCGTTGAGCATCACGTGCAGCCCGCTCACGATTTCGAGGCCGGCGCGCAGCCCGCTGCGGATCGCGTCGCGGAACTCGTCGGGCAGCCGTCCGCCGGCGGGCGCGATCCCGACCAGCAGCGACGTCGGCCGGTACTTCATTCCGTCATCGAACGACGCGACGATCGGAGCGTCGCTCCCTAGATACGGCAGCACCTCGCGCAGCGTCTTGCCGGCGTAATCGGGATCGACGACCGCCACGACGGCATCAGTCGAGTAGCGAATCACCCCGTGCGCCATCTTCGCCGACCGCGACGTCAGCGCGTGCGGCGCCAAAACGATGTACCGTCGCGTCACGCAACGCCCACTACGTCACCGTGAGAAGCAGTGTCATCCTGAGCTTGTCGAAGGACACCCAACCCCGGCCCGTCGGGCAACACGATCTTCCCGCCGGCGTAGGTGATGCCGCTGAACGGATCGCGCGCCGTGAGGAACGGGCCGTCGAGATCGGCCCAATCGACCAGCGGGCTCAGATGCGCCGCGGCGGTGGTGAGAATCTGCGACTCGACCATGCAGCCCAGCATGATCTTGAAGCCCATCGCGCGCGCCGTGTGAATCATCGCCAGCGCGCCGCGGATGCCGCCGCATTTGACCAGCTTGACGTTGATGCCGTCGACGCAGCCGAGCAGCGCCGGCAGATCGCTCGCGTCTTTGGAGTCTTCGTCCGTGACGATCGGGATCGGCGAGCGTTCGCGAATCCAACGCAGGCGCTCCGGCGTGCCGGCCGGGATCGGCTGTTCGCAGAATTCGATGTCGTGCTTCGCCATCTCGCCGAGCAGCGCGACGGCCGCCTCAGGCGTCCACGCTTCGTTCGCGTCGATGCGAATCGTGCCGCGATAGATCGACCGAATCGCCTCGACCGTTTCGAGCTCCGCGCCGTGACCGAGCTTCACCTTGATCACCGGATGCGCGCCGACTTCACGGACCTTGTCGAGCGTCTCGGCCAGCGGCGCGATGCCGATCGTGAACGACGTGCGCGGCGTGCGCGCGGGATCGAGTCCGAGCAGGCGCCACAGCGGGCGGTCGAGGTCCTTGCCGATCGCGTCGTGCAGCGCTATGTCGAGGCCGCACTGCTGCGCCGGCGTCAGCCCGGCGAGGAGCGTTTCGAGCGCGTAGGGATCGTCGCCGAGGGGATGCCGTTCCAGTCCGGCGCGCACGCTCGCGACGGTCTCGCCGTAGCGTTGACTCGGCGCGCTTTCGCCCAGCGCCTCGATCCCGTTCCAGCGCAGCCGCACGACAGCCGTCGGTGCGACCGACTCCGATGAACGCGCGATCGTGAACGTATGTTTGAGCGGGAGGTCGAGCGGCTCGACCGTCAACTGCATCGGCACGCGGAGGCGTTCACGCTTTGCCAAGCGCCGCCTGCTTGGGTCGCGGCCGCTCATGGGTTCGGGCAGCGCGTCGATCAGGCGTTGCCCGTGTGGGGAATTAGTGCGACGCTAAAGGGGTGCCGGTCTGCGCTTGCGCGACCGTACTGGGCGACTTGCGGGCACCCCCTTTCCGACTGGCCCCGTTGCCACGGCGAGGGTCGTAATGTTCACCCCGAACTCGTTCTCGATCTCGAAGGTAAGGTCGGCCAGCAGCGGCAGAATGCGCGGCTTGTCGGCATGGCTGACGGTAACCGAGTAATCGAAACCGTGGCTTCCGCGGCTGAGGGTGTCGATATGCGCAATGTCTTTGAGACGCGCGATGTATGCCACGGTCGCCCGCGTCAATCGGCTCGCGGCTTTCTCGACTTCTTCGGCAGCGTTGCCCGGCACGTCGGTAACGGTCATTTCAGCGTCTCCAGGTCCAGTATGAGGCTCTTCGACATCTCGATGCACTGCCCGTCTGAGCCGCGTCGTTGCCGGCGTAGAGGGCGTACACGACATTTGGAATGTCCACGTGGCTAAAGTCGCAATCCGTGACGCGTTCGCCGGCACGCGCGTGCGTCGCCGGGACGCCGAATTTGCCGGCGAGGTGACACGCCAGTGCGTAGACGGCGCAATACGCACGAGCAATTGCATGAAGTCGCTGTCCGACCGCGTCTAGTGATTCCCGCGCGAGGATGAGGCGACCGCGAAGGGCGCCATATTGGGTGGGATCCTGCGCCGCGATAGGATTGTGGCTCATCGGGTGTTTC
>JAQBPM010000341.1 GCA_028287525.1 Vulcanimicrobiota bacterium
GCGCCGAACGCGAGCCGGCCGCGCGACGCGGCGACCGCGCAGCCGCACAGCACCGCGACGGTCGCATAGAGCGGCGCGGTGTGTTCGATGTCCTCGCGGATCGTGGCATGTTTCCAGGCGAGGACGGCGATGACCGCGACGATCGCGGCCGTGCGCGGCCGGCGCTCACGCACGCACAGCGTGGCGACGATGAGCGCCGCGATCACGGCCGCGAGCGTTGCGCGTTCCTCGCCCGGCGTTCCGGCAGCCGCCATCGCGAACGCGTATCCGCGCGTCATCTCAGCAGAGAGCGCGAGGTAGGACCCGAGCGCTCCGGCTGCGATCGTGTCGCGCAGCGCGAAGCCCGCCGTCACCACGAGCCCGACGCCGAAGGCGGCAGCGGCACTGAAAGTGCCGCGCCGGTCGACAAACGCGTACAGCAGAAGTGCGACGACCGCCGCACATGCGATGTCCGCAAACGCCACGATCTTCATACCGAGCGCGAGGCCGGCGCAGATGCCGGCCCCCGCATACGCCGGCGGCGTCCACCGTGCACGCGGCGTCGCCGCCGCGAGGAGAATCACGGCGATGAACACCGTCTCGTACGCCGGCTCGAGGGCGAGATCCGCCGGCGCGCGGGCGGCGGCGAATGCCGAAGCGACGAGCGCGAAGGCGAGTGCCGCGCGCACCGGCGAGCGCGCGCGAGACGCGAGAAGCGCCGTCGCGACGCCGGCCGCGGCGGCGATCCCGCTCAGCGCGATCCGCAACGCGAGCGCGTGCTGTGGTACGTCGAGTCGTCCTGAGAGCCAGCCGAGCGGGCCGTACGTGAAGATGACGTCGCGGCCGAAGACGAGGTGCCGTTCCTGCGCGATGGCGAGCAAGTAGCGCCACGATCCGTCGAGTCCGCTGTCGGGTGCGAGCGGCAGCGGCAGCGCGAGCGCCGCCGTCACGACGGCGATCGAGACGTACGCGGGCCATGCGGCCCTCACGGCAGCGCGGAAACCTCACGCAGTACACCCAGCGTCTGCGCCGTGCACCGTTCCCAGGAGAACTCCGCCGCGCGCACCGGACCGCGTGCCGCCAGAACGGCGCGGCCGGCGTCGTCCGCGCGCAGCGCGCGCAGCGCCGCGGCCCAGGCGGCGGGATCGTGCGGGTCGTCGACCCACGCCGCGGCGTCGCCGCCGACTTCCGGCAACGCGCCGGCTCGCGCGGCGACGACGGGCGCGCCGCACGCCATCCCCTCGAGCAACGGAAAACCGAACCCTTCATAATAGGACGGCACCGCGACCAGCATAGCACGACGGTAGAGCGCGTGGAGCGTCGCGTCGTCGCGCGCATCGACGACCACGGCGCCGGGGGGCAGCGCCGGCGGCGGCCGAGTGAACGCGAGGACGACCTCGCCGTCCGGAAAAGCCCCCTCGAACCCGGCGATCAGCGTGGCCGTGTTCTTGCGCTCGTCGTGCGCGCCGACGTGCAGCACGTACGGCCGTCCGCGCAGCGCGGCTGAGACCTCACCCGCCGGTGCGGTCGAGAACGCCGCATCGACGGCGAGCGGCGTCACGACGATGCGCGCCGGATCGACGCCCATCCACCGCCGCACCTCGCTCGCGGTGAAGGCCGACTGCACGAGGATGCGGCGCGCGGTGCGCGCGGTCGTCAGGAACGGTGTCTGTTCGGTCGCGCGCTTGCGCGCCTCCGAGGCGGGATAGGCGAAGGGTGCCGCATCGTGGACCGTTGCGACCGAGGGCAGCTCGGTGCGCAGGAACGTCCCGTTCCACGGAAACCACACGACGTCCGCATCGCGCGGGATGCTGCGCCGGACGTCGACGTCGCGCGTCCCGAGCAGGCGCGCGATCTCAGCGCGCTTCGGAAACAGATCGCGCACGACGAGGCTGAACGAGAAACCGGGATCACGCAGCGCGCGTGAGAGGACCGCTCGCGCGTACCGCCCGATCCCGCGATCGTCGCGGGTCAGGTTGTGCGCATCGACCGCGACGCGCACGACGCTCAGCCGTGACTCGGGCACGGGCGCAGACTCGTGAAGCCGCCCGCGTCGGTGTGCGCCAGAATGTACTGGATCACCGAAGGGTATCCCGACGTATCGGTCCCGGGCGGCGGAAGCTGCGCCGGAACGCCGGAATCCCCACGGCCGGTCCGCGCCTCTTCATCGGCCTTGCGCAAGTTCGTACTCGACCACGGATCGTTGGCCTCGCCGTTGGGATACACCCAGGGATACGGAAACCGTTCCTGCTCGGTGTGACCGTCGGGATACGTCACGGTGGCGATCACCGTCTCGGTGGCGGTCCCGTTGTTGTAGCGCGGCGCGTCACGCGGCGTGAACACCACGAACCCGCAGGGCGTGTTCGCGTTGACGGCGCCGTTGCCGTTGCCGGCGTCTCCGCTCCCGTTCCCGTTCAGCCCGCCGCCGGCCCCCGGGGCGTTTCCGCTCCCGTGCCCGGTCGACGTTCCCGTCCCGGAACCCGCGGCATGCGGGTTCGCGTACGTGCCGGTCTTGGCTTTCGCGATCGCGCGGTGCGCCCCGCCGCCGCGGTGCTTCGCGGGCCGGCCCTTTGCGCGGCCGGCGACCTGCTGAGCGGGCGCGGCGGTCGCGTGCGGCGGCGGCGTGACGTGCGGCGGCGGCGTGGGCGGCTGCGTCGGCTGCGGCGTGGGAGTCGGTTTGGGCGTCGGTCGCGGTGTCGGAGGGGGCTTCTCGAAGACGATCTTGGTCGTCACCGCGACTTCTTCGGTGTTGGTCGCGCGCGTCGGAAGGTGCAGCAAACTCAGCACGACCTCGTGAATCGCGATAGCGAGCGCGATCGCAACGATCATGCGTGTGCGCGGGCGCTGAAAATCGATCACCATCGAAGTGCTTCGCCGCGAAGAAAAGGCCACCCCGGGCGGGGTGGCCGCATCAACTCTCTCGCGAGATTAGTTCGGGTAGTACCCGTGCTTGCGATAGAAGTACTGGCGATACGCCGCCTGGCGGCGCGCCTGCGCGCGTTGCTCTTCGCGCTTCGCGCGCACTTTGTGGTTGTAGTTCGTGATCAGCACGGCGGCAGCTGCGCCGCCGATGATGATGTTGCGGGTGCTGGCCGCGCCGTCGGCCAGCGCAGGAGCGATCGCCCCGAAGGTCATGGTGGCGGCGAGCGCCCCGGCTGTCAGCAGTTTTTTCATCGTAACCTCAGTGTTCCCCAAGTGGGCATGAATACACGGCGTAAAACGCCCCCCGGGTCGGCCAGGGTTCCCAGCTGTGCCGCAGGCTCCATCACACTCTGCGCGAACCGGGCGAGCGGTGACCGCGCAGATTCAATCGCTCATCCGAGCCATCCCCGACTTCCCCATCCCGGGGATCCTCTTCCGCGACATCACCCCGCTGCTCAGCGACCGAGCCGGTTTTCGCGCTACGATCGACCTCTTCGTCGACCGCTTTCGCGACGAACGGGTGGACGCCGTGGTCGGGATCGAGGCGCGCGGCTACATGATCGGTGCCCCCGTGGCGTACGAGCTGGGTGCCGGCTTCGTGCCGGTCCGCAAGCCGGGCAAGCTCCCGGGCCAGAAATTCAGCGAAGAATACGCGCTCGAATACGGGACGAACACGCTCGAGATCCACGCCGACGCGGTGGGTCACGGTAAGCGGGTCCTCGTCGTCGACGACCTGCTGGCTACCGGCGGCACTATCGCCGCGACCTTGCGCTTGCTCGAGAAGCTAGGCGCCGAAGTCGTCGGGGTTGCCGTCCTGATCGAACTGGCCGCCCTCAAGGGGCGCTCTGCGATCGACGGGGTGGACGTCACCTCGTTTATCACGTACTGATCGTTCGGGAGTTGCCTGAAGCCTTTGCATCTTGGGCCTGGTCCTTAGTAGACTAGGGCTTATATCCCAATGACGGTTTCCGATCTCGTTACCAAAGTTCAGCAGTACGACCCCTCCCTGCAGGGGGCGTGGCTCGAACGTGTGTACGAGGTCGCCGACCGGGCCCATGAGGGGCAACGCCGGGCGTCCGGCGAGTCGTACATCGCCCACCCGCTGGCGGTGGCGGACATCCTGGCCGACCTCGAGATGGACAGCGCCACCATCGCCGCGGCATTGCTGCACGACGTGGTCGAAGATACGGTCATCACCAACGAAGAGGTCGCCGAACAGTTCGGCGCCGAGATCGCGACGCTTGTCGACGGCGTCACCAAGCTGACCCGCATCCCGTACCAATCGAAGGAAGACGCGCAGGTCGAGAACCTGCGCAAGATGTTCCTGGCGATGGCGCGCGATATCCGGGTCATCATCATCAAGCTCGCCGACCGGCTGCACAACATGCGCACGCTCGCGAGCCTGCCGCCGGCCAAGCAACAAGCTATCGCGCGCGAGACGATCGAGATCTACGCGCCGATCGCGCACCGCCTCGGCATCTGGCGCGTGAAATGGGATCTCGAGGACTTGGCCCTGCGCTATCTCGATCCCGATTCGTATCGCGAGATCGCCGAGCGGGTCGCCAAGAAACGCGGTGAGCGTGAGGAAGCCGTCGCGCGGGTGATCGACGATCTCAAAGCCGACTTCGAGAAGGTCGGACTCAAAGCCGATACCACCGGCCGGCCGAAGCACTTCTATTCGATCCACAAGAAGATGCTCAAGGGCCGCGACTTCTCGACCATCTACGATCTCACCGCGGTGCGCGTGATCGTCGACTCGGTCAAAGACTGTTACGGTGCGCTGGGCGTCGTGCACGCGATGTGGAAGCCGCTCCCCGGGCGCTTCAAAGACTACATCGCGATGCCCAAGCCCAACATGTACCAATCGCTCCACACGACTGTGGTCGGTCCGGGCGGCGACCCGCTCGAAGTGCAGATCCG
>JAQBPM010000377.1 GCA_028287525.1 Vulcanimicrobiota bacterium
GTCACAGACACCTTGAAACCGTCGCCGGTCGCACGACGGTCGACCATGCCTTGCGTCAAACTCGTGCTGAAGAGCGGATCCGCCGCATACGTGTCGGTGTACGGGCTCGCTACGCCGCCGAAAAAGATGGTCTCGGTACCATTTCCGTTGTTCACGCACTGCGGCGCGTTGAGCGGCAGGACGAACGGCACGGTCACGCCCGGCTGGAAGGTGACCAGGAAATTGGGGCTGCACGAGCTCCCCCGCGGAATCGGGATGGTCTGGGTTCGGCGCGGGATAAAGTTGTAGCCCATCGCGAGGGTGATGTTCTTCGCGACCACCGCGCCGATCTGTGCGCCGACGACCTTGCTGTCGATACTGCCCAGAACCGAGCCGCCCACGTCGTGCTCGATCCCGCCCTGCACCGCCAGCCACGGAGTGGTCCGCTGATGGACGAAGGTGTACTTCGCGTCGAACCATGCCAGGTTCGCGATCGCGCTGTAATGATAGTCGTAGAGGTTTGACGTGAAGACGCCCGCCGGGTGAGCGTAACCGACGCGGGCGTACTGGAAGCCCGGCGTTTCGAACCCTTTGCCGCCGGGAGAGAAGATATTCAGCGGCATTCCGGTGTAGCCGAGATTGAACGACGTCAGCAGCGTGTTGTAGTTGAACGTCGAGTTCGTGCGGCTCTGGAATTCAATCATGTCCATCACGTCGACGGAGAAATGGTTCGGGAAGGTGTACGAGACGTCGGCACCCTCGAACGCCGCTGGTTTGAGGCGCGAATCCGCGGCGTTCGCCCAAGGGGTGGTGATGACTTGGGCGCCGACCTTACCGTAGAGCCGGGCATCCCTGTATTGCAAGTACGCTTCGTAGTACGTGTTCAGCGCGAAGCCGGGCACCGTGTCGTCGGGATTCAGCGCCGGCGGTCTCTTCAACCCGCAGGGCGGGGTGAGATGAGAAGTCGGCGAGGCGCAACCGTTGAACGGCGTGGCGAAGAGATAGGAACCGCCGACCGTAAAGTTCGAGTTGTTCAGCCGCAGGTCTCCGTGGAGGCTGATTCCGGGCTCGATCGTCTGCTGGTTCGTCTGGCCTGCACCGCCGATCCCGGTGCTGGCGTTCTGGCGCGTGAAGTCGTAGACGCGCAGGTAGCCGCGGAAGCTGAAAGGATTCGTCGTCGCGCTTGGTTGGGCAACGGTCGACGGGGCGGGCGAGGGCAGCGGCGAGGTCGTCTGTGCGAACCCTTCGCCGGAGAGCGTCACCATCGCCGCCGTGAACGCCGTCAACGTGACGAGCGCGCGCGGACGTGGAGCAGAGAGCGTAGTGCTATTCACCTGCCACCGCGTAGCATGCGAATCTTACTTCGATGTGAAGATGTCGCGGGTGCTAATCGATGAGCATATTTATGGCATTTGCGAGCGCAACGTCGCGCCCCGTGATCGCGCCGACGTCGTGCGACCAGGTGCGAACGGTCACTCTATTCCACGAGATCGCGATGTCGGGATGATGGTCGAGCCGGTTCGCCTCCGCGGCGACCGCGTTCACGAACGCGATCGATCCGTCGAAGTTCTTCCGGTCGAAGACGCGCACGAGCGCGCTGCCGTCGTTCGTCCATCCCGCCGGCGCGTCCATCGTCACACGACCCCTCGTACCCGCAGCTCGCGCAGCGACGCGTCGACGGCCTCGGCGGTGAGCGTCACGTCGTGGTCGCCGTGGGCGGTCGAGAGAAACATCACCTCGTTGTGCGAAGGCGGCAGCAGGACGCCGCGCTCCCGCATCGCGTGATAGAAAGCGGCGTACGCTTGCTGGTCGTCGCGCTGCTGGTCGTCGTACGACCGCGTCGGCGGACCGGCCCGGAACTTGAAATCGACGATCGATTCCAGCTGCAGCACCGCGTAGTCGAGGCCGAGCCCGCGCAGCGTGCTCCGGATCGCCTCGGCCAGCGTGCGCGCACGCCGCTCCGTTGCCGCGAGCAGATCGGGCTCGCGTTCGAGATAATCGAGCACGCGCAGTCCAAGCGCGGCGGCGAACGGCATCCCCGCGTGCGTTCCGCCGGTGAAGCACGGACCGTCCGGCGCGAGGACTGCCATGACGTCGGCACGCCCGCCGAATGCCGCCAGCGGAAACCCGCCGCCGAGGACCTTTCCGATCGTGGTGAGGTCCGGGACGACGTCGACGCGCGCCTGCGCGCCGCCCAATCCCAGCCGCAGCCAGGTGATGATCTCGTCGAAGATCAGCACGACGCCGAGCCGGTCGGCCCGTGCGCGCAGCCCTTCGAGGAAGCCGGGCACGGTTTCGACCAGGCCCATGTTGCCGCAGATCGGCTCGACCAGAATCGCCGCCAACCGTCCGCCGATCCGCGCGAGATGCCGGTCGACGTCCTCGAGATCGTTGTAGCGCGCGACTGCGAGATCGCCCGTGACCGCATGCGGAATGCCGGACCGCAGCGCATCCGGCGTCTCAGCCGACGCGCCGGCGTCCTGCAGCGCGAGATCGAAATGCCCGTGATAGTTCCCGGAGAACTTCAGGATCGCATCGCGTCCGGTGAACGCGCGCGCAACGCGAATCGCGCTCTGCACGGCTTCGCTGCCGGTCGTGCTGAACCGCAGCCGTTCCATCGACGGCAGGTGCGCTTTGACGCGCGCCGCGAGTTCGAGCTCGTCGGGTGTCGTCGAACCGTACACCACCCCGCGCGCGGCGAGCGCGTCGAGTCCGGCCAAGAACGGCGGCGTGTGACCGAACAAGAGCGGGCCGTACGCCATGACGTAGTCGACATAGCGGCCGCCCTCGGGGTCATACGCGTACGGACCTTCGGCACGGACGCACACGAACGGGTCGCCGCCGACGCGCCGTCCGGCGCGGACCGGCGAGCTCGCGCCGCCGGCAAGCACGGCATCGAGGCGGGGTGGGCGAAACTCGACGATGATCTTCCTCCGGAACGCCCCGACGGACTAGGGCAACACCGCTAGTATACGCGACGCGGCTTCCTCGACGTCCCAGGGAAGTCGTTGCGCGCCCTCCCGCAGCGCCGCAACGTTGCCGCTCGCTTCGGTCTCCAACGCGAAGCGCGGCCTTCCGCAGGCGCGTGCGAACTGCATCGTGTGCATCGCGCCGCCCTCTGCATCCGAAACGACGAGTACGGTCGCGGCCGCGTGGGCCGCTTGCAGCCGGTCGCGGCGCACGAGCGACCAACGCGTCACCCCGTCGTGCGGGGCGCGTTCGGCGGCGAGCGCCCCGTCCGCGCCGACGATCGCCTCCGCGAGTTCGGCATGCTCCGGCGGATACGTGCGCGCGATCCCGGTTCCCACGTAGGCCACGGTCGGCACGCCTGCGGCAATCGCACCGCGATGCGCAGCCGCGTCGATTCCGCGCGCGAGCCCGCTGATGATCGGCTGCCGAAGCCTCGCCGCCAAGTCATGCGCGAACGAGCGCGCTCGATCGTCGGCATCGCGTGCGCCGACAATCGCCACGCCGGTCGGCGGCAGAGGACCTCGCACGGCCAAGAACGCGGGCGGATCACGCAAGTCGGCAAAGCCCGCCGGCCAGTCCTCATCGGCCGGGGTGACGAGCCGCGCACCAAGCGCTTCCAGCGTCGCCAAATCGGCGTGCGCATCGCGCCGCGCTTCGGCGAGCCGCAGCGCCGATTCCGCCGCGAGCCACACGCGCAGCGGCGCATGATCGCCCAACGCGAGCGCGCGCAACGGCCGCAGCGGAACGCCCAACCGCCAGGCCGCGAGCAGCGGCAAATCGCGCGCCGGGTTCGTGATCGGCACACGACGACCGACCCGGCATCGCGGCCTCCGGTTGCGGGCCCCTGCTTCCCTGCGATGCTGCCGGACGTGCGGTCGCGCGGGCCCCTACTTCGGGGGGGCGAGTTCACGTCAACCCGGATCCGGGGATGTTGTGTGCCGCCCGGGAGCGCGCACAATGGGCCGCACAATGGAACATGTGACGACAAAACTCGGAACGGCTTTGGCGGCGACCGTGCTCGGCTTGGGCATCCCGGCCGCGGCAGCCGCGCAAGACGATTCGACCGGCGTACCGCCGGACGTCCTCGCCGAAACGGCAATGACCGACATGACGGCCGCCTCCTCGGAGGGGACGTCGCTCGACGTAGCGGCAGCGAACCTCGGATCGAACACGCAGGCGCTCGTCAATTTGGGCAGCATCGGTGCGGGCGACGTCGCGGTGGTGTCGATGAATGACATGAACCTGAGCGCCGACCAGCGCTACACCGTGGCGCAGAACATCGACCCGAGCACCGCGACGGCGCTGCAGCAGGCGTTGAACTCCGTTACGGTAAGCGAGTACAGCGGCGACACGCCGACGCTTGCCGGCCACTTGCAGAGCCTGGGCATCGATCCCGCGGGGGTGGTCGCGGTCGATGTCGGAGCCGACGGCGTGGTGACGATCTTCACGCAATAGTCGGCTTTGCCGAAACACGGCAAGCGCGAAGCGGGGGGCGGTCGTTGCCCCTCGTTTTTGCGTGTCTCGGCGGGATTCTAGGCGCGAGCGGGGTTCGTCGCGATCTGCAGCGTCGTCGTTGCGCCCGGTTTGAGCAGCGTGACGCGCGTCGACGGCGATACGCGCGCGACCGCCGCGGCGAACAGGTCGCCGCACTGCGGCCCGAGGACCAGCGGATTGTGCGCGTAGTGAACCGGCACGGCGTGCGACACCCCGACGAGCTTGCACGTGAGCGCGGCATCGTCGGGACACATCGTGAACGCGCCGTTTCCGGACGAAACGATCGCGAGGTCCGGTTTGTAGCGGCTGCCGATCAGCGCCATGTCGCCGAACACGTCGGTGTCGCCGGAGGCGTATATGCGCGCGCCGCCGATGTCGATGATGAATCCGGCGGCCGGATAACCCGACGCGGTCGAATGTACGGCGGGGACGAGCTGGATCTTGACGCCCTTGTAGCTGGCCGTGCCGCCCATGTTGATCCCGGCTCCGCCGTTGAGGACGAGCTGCGTGTTGTCCAGGTTCGCCGCCTTAAACTTCGGTACGAGCGCGACGCGCATCAGGTCGCTCTGCCCGACCGTCTTCACGTCGACGCCGGCGGCGACGAGCGCCGGGAGCAGTTCAAAATAATCGCCCATGTGGTCGCCGTGATCGTGGGTGAGCGCGACGATCACGGCATTCGGAGAGCGTCCTTTGACGTGCGCCGCATACGCCGCGGCACTTGCGAGCTCGGCGGGTTTCTCGATGCCGAACGCCTTGAACCCCGTGTTGTTCCAGATCCAGGCATCGACGAGCACGATCGTCTTGTCGTCCGGCGTCGCCAGCTCGTACACGCCGCCGCCGTACCAGCGCATCTTCAGCACGGCACCGGATCCTGCGGGACCGGCGGCGCGGCCGGCCGATCCGGCGGCTCCGACGGCCGCCGAGGCCGCCAAAAACTCACCGCGAGAGAACGCATCGTTCATCAGTGCTCCTTCGGGTACTCCCCTGGAACGGGCGTACGCGACGGGCGCACCCGTCACCTACCGCGGGGTCAGCGCGCGACGGCGGCCAGCACGGCGCTGCGCAGTTTCGCGCCCGTCGGGACGTGCGCGCGGCGGCGGAAGACGTCGTAGCCGTTGCGTTCGATGCGGTCGAGGATGCCGCGGTAGAGCGCGAGCGCGAGGCGAACGGTATAACGCGATTCCGGCGCCAGCAGCGCGATGCCGGGCTCGGCTTCGCGGTACAGCGCGCGTACGCGTTCGATCTCGAAGCACATCAGCGCGACGAACCGCTCGTCGAGCACGCCGGCGAGAATCGCCCCTTCATCGCAGCCGAAACGCAGCAGATCTTCCGCCGGCACGTAGATCCGGCCCATCCGCGCATCTTCGCCGACGTCGCGCAAAATGTTCGTCATCTGCATCGCGCGACCGAGCTCGATGCCGTAGTCGTCCGCTTCGGGTGAGATCGTCCCGAGGATAGGCATGACGAGCAGGCCGACCGTCGACGCGACGAGGTAGCAGTAGTCGCGCAGCGCGGCGTACGTCTCGTACCGGTCGACGGTGACGTCCAAACGCGCTCCGCGCAAGAGGTCGAGCGCGGGCTCGATCGGGATGCGAAAACGCCGCGCCGCATCGGCGAACGCCGTGAAGATGGGTTCGTCGGCAATGCCGCGATAGGCGTCGAAGAGCCTTCGCTCCCAAGCGTCGAGCGCGGCGAGTCGTTCGGGCGCCGGCGCCATGCGGTCGACGATATCGTCGGCGGTGCGGCAAAACGCGTACACCGCCCACACCCCGCGCTTGCGCTCGGGACTCAAAAACAGCGAGCTCAGATAGAACGTCTTGCTGTTCCGCTTGACGACGTCGCGGCAGGCGACGTAGGACCGCGCCGGTTCAGGCGCGAGCACGGCGCTCGGCCAGGACCGCGTCGACTGCGCCGCGCGCGCTGCGGACCGCTCCTTCGACGCTGGCGGGGAACTTCGTGTTCACGTAGCAGCCCGCCAGGAACAGGTTGCGCACCGGGGTTCGCGCACTCGGGCGCAGCCGCTCCGCGCCGGGGCTCGCGCGGTAGACGCTCTTGGGGACGCGCACCAGCTTCGCGCGGACGAGATGCTCGCGCGTCGCAAGCGGATAGAGTTTGCCGAGATCGTCCATCACGCGGCCGACCACCGCCTCGTCGTCCAGCGCGATCAGCTCGTCGGCCGGCGCGACGCACGCCTCGATGAACGACTTGCCGGACCATTCATAGCCGGGCGACCCCTGACCGAGGTCGGCGTGCACGCCGAGCACCGTTCCCGGCGAGAACATCAAGTTGGTGAACGGCGACACCGGCCGGTCGAACCACAGGTGCGCGTTGATGACGGGCGAGCTCTCGAGCTTCGCGATTCCGTGCACCAGCGGGTCGCGCAGCATCTCGGCCGGCAGGAGCTTCTTCGCGTCGTGCACCGGCGTCGCGAGGATCACGTTCTCGGCCTCGAACACGCGGCCGTCACGCGTGCGCGCGCCGGTACAGCGGTCGCCGCTGAAGAGCAGTTCCGCAACGGCAGCGGTCGCTTCGATTCGCTGACCGCGTCCGCGCACGTGCGCGGCGAGCGGATCGACGAAGCGCGGTCCCGGCGGCCCGTCGAGAAACCCGGCCCGGCTCGCGTTGCGGTGCGATGCGAAATACGCCATGACGCGCAGCATCGCTTCGGCCGAGATCGCTTCCACGGCGGTGAAGTTCAGCGCCAGCGCCATCGGCGCGAAGAACGTCTGGAGCATGTGCTCCGACATCCCGCGCCGGCGGTGCCACTCGGCGTACGTGATGTCGTCCTGTTTCTCCGCGTACGCGTGATCGCGCAGCAGCACCGGCAGCGTGCCCGTTGCGAAGAGCAGCTTCTCCCAGGCGTTGAACACGTAGCGCGCGTTGAGCACCGCACCGATCCCGTTGAATGGCGACGGCGCGTCTACGAAGCGGAACTCTTCGTAGACGGGCCGGCCGTTCCAGCGCGGCGAGAAGTTCGGCGGCATCGCCCACGTCAGGGCGTGCGGCTGCCACAAGACATGATGGGCGATGCCGATCTCGGCCAGCAGCGCGTGAAGCGACGCGTACCCGCCGAAGAACGCGTGAAGTCCGGTCTCGAGGATGTCGCCGTCGCGGTCCCGCCACGACGAGAGCTTCCCGCCGAGGATGGGACGTTTCTCCAGGACGATCGCGGTGCGGCCGGCGTCGGCCAGGAATCGTGCGGCGGCGAGCCCGGCGGGGCCGCCTCCGACGATCAGCGTGTCAACCATCCCTCAACCACACGTGTCCACAGTATGCGACGTTAGCGATCGCAACGGGATGCGCCCGTCCGCTCCCGAACTGAAGACTTTCGCCCTCGTACAACGGTAACTCCGACAAAGGTTGCAGCTCCCGCTTCATGCCAGCGCACATCGAGATCGCCCCCAAAACGAACATCAGCGCCCTGGTCGCCGAACTGCCGATCGCCGAAGCGGTCCTGGGCGAGTTCGGCTTGCACTGCGCGGGCTGCGGCGTCAACAAATACGAGACGATCGAACAGGGCGCCAAGGCGCACGGGCTGCGGGTCGAGCCGATCGTCGCCGCGCTCGCGCAAGCGCGCCTCTCCGGCCGCGTCCCCACGATCATGAACGAGGACCGCACGCCGCAGCGCCGCGCCCCGGGCGAGTTCAACCGCCGCGCACGCTTCGCGAACGTGATCCCCGTTATGTCGGGCAAGGGTGGGGTCGGCAAGTCGCTGACCACCGCGCTGTTCGCCATCGGGCTGCGCCGCGCGGGGATGAAGGTCGGGATCCTGGACGCCGACATCACCGGCCCCTCGATCCCGCGGCTGTTCGGCCTGACCACGCCGCTGGGGCTCGAGTCCGATCCGAGCACCCCGGCCGGCCAGCAGCCGAAACCGCTGATGGTCCCGGCGAAGTCGCGCTCGGCGATCGAGATCGTCAGCTCGAACCTGCTCACCGACAAGGAAGACACGGCGATGATCTGGCGCGGGCCGATCCTCTCCGGCGTCATCCGCCAGTTCTACGAGCAGGCGCTCTGGAGCGACCTCGACTACCTGCTGATCGACCTGCCGCCGGGGACGTCCGACGCGCCGCTCACCGTGCTGCAATCGCTCGCGGTCGACGGGATCGTGCTCGTCACGATGCCGCAGCGCCTCGCGACGATGATCGTGCGCAAAGCCGCGAACCTGGTCCATCAGCTGAAGAAACCGATCGTCGGCGTGGTCGAGAACATGTCGTACTTCGTCGCACCAGACACCGGCAAGCGCTACGACGTGTTCGGCCCCTCGTACGCCGATCAGGTCGCCGAACTCGCCGGCGCACCGCTCTTCGCGCGGATGCCGATCGACCCGAACCTCGTCGCGCTCGCCGACACCGGCCGCGTCGAAGAGATCGACGACCCGGTCGTCGACGTGCTCGCGCAGCAGCTCATCGCCGCGATGGCCGCCCGCCCAGCCAAGCCGAAAGAGACGATCTCGATCATCTAAGTCTAGATCTCGGGACCCGAAAGTGACCGACCCTCGCGCCCGGCGGCGGTCTACACAGGACAATCTGAGGAGAGGATGGCATGACGCGCGTGTTGTTGGTGGGCCTAAAGCCCGAAGCGGTAGACTATTCCGATCCCGCTCTGCCACCAGGCATGAATGCGAAAAAGATTCAGGCTGCAATCGATCTGGGCTTAAAGCAGATGACAGATCGTGGATGGCACGCGGAGGCCTGCCTGATTCAACATGATGCTACAGCAGGTCCCGCTGTGGAGCAGCGGCTGAGCGCCACGACATATGATTGCGTAGTCATCGGGGCTGGGGTTCGGCTTCCACCCAAGAGCCTTTTTTTGTTCGAGGCCATAGTGAATGCGGTGCACAAGGCTGCGCCTAACACCGCAATTGCGTTCAACACGGTGCCGCAGGATAGCGCGGACGCAGCGGCTCGCTGGTTATCCGCCACCAGTTAGTCGCGAGCGTTTAGTGCCCATTCTGTCCGAGAGCCTTAAGCGATCGAGAAGACCGAACAATACGTCCGCCTATGAACGAGCCGAGCGCGCATGCGGCACGAGCAATGCGCCTTTGAATGGCTAATGATTGGTTGACGGTCGATCTCAGTTTAGCTAAGAGGTGATTGTCTAAGAGCTCATCGTTGTCACCCTGAGCTTGTCGAAGGGCCCTCATCACCGCTGGTGCCTCACGATCAACCCGGATCGCGAGGCACCGTGCGTGATGGGGGCCCTTCGACAAGCTCAGGGTGACGACGAGGCGACGCGCACGCCGTTGCTCCACGTCTCGGCGACGCGCACGCCGTCGAACGAGCGGGCGGCGATCGGATCGCCTTCGAGCACGACGAAATCGGCGGCGCAGCCCACGTCCAGGCGGCCGGTTTGCGCCTCCGCGTGTCCGAAGCGCGCTGCGTCGTAGGTGTACATGAGCA
>JAQBPM010000399.1 GCA_028287525.1 Vulcanimicrobiota bacterium
CGCTAGCGTCCGCGTTACGCCGACGTCGACCCAGACCCGCCCTCGCTGAGGGTAGTCGTCATGGTCATCGTGGTGGTAATCACGCGGGTCGCGGCCATTGCTCGTCGACCCTATCACGAGCGAGCCCGTCGCGCAAGAGGTCGGCCAGATTCCCGGCCTCCGCGAGGAAGGCGTCGTGGCCGTGATCGCTCGGCAAATGACGGTATGCCGCGTCCCAGCCCGCCTCGGCCCAGCGCGCCGCGCACGACCAGACGTGCTCGGGCGGATACAGCTGGTCGCCGGCGATCCCGACGAACGTCAGCCGGCTCGATCCCGCCGGACGCTCGCGCCCGCGCAGGTCGAAGAGGTCCATCGCGCGCGTGAGGGTGCGATAACTGTTCGCGTCGATGCGCGCCGCGAAGAGATCGCCCTGATGCACGAGGTAGCCTTCGACGTCGAAGCGATCGTCGAGCCGGCGTCCCGGTTCGCCGCCTTTGCGGTCGGGCCGGTTGCGGAAGCGCTGCTCGAAGAGATGTTCGCTCTTGTACGTCAGCGTCGCGATCGCGCGCGCGAGGCGCAGCCCGTCGACCGGCGGTTCGTCGTACCAGCCGCCGCGAAAGGCCGGATCGAGCCGGATCGCGTCGCGCGCGGCGCCGTTCTGCGCGATCCCTTGCGCGCGCAGATGATCGTAGGCGCCGATCACGATCGCGTGACCGACGGCGCCCGGATGCGCGTGCGCCCACTGCAGCGCTTGAAATCCGCCGAGCGAGCCGCCGACGATCACGCCGAGCCGGTCGATGCCGAGTGCGCTCAGCGCGCGGCGCTGCGCCTCGACGATGTCGCCGACGGTCACGACCGGGAAGCGCGGCCCCCAGCGCTTGCCGTCGGGCGCAAGCGTCGTCGGTCCGGTCGAACCGTAGCACCCGCCGACGACGTTGACGCCGACGATGCACCAGCGTTCCGGATCGAACAGCGTTCCCGCGCCGAAGATCCCGCTCCACCAATCGGTCACGCGCGACGAACCGGTCAGCGCGTGCGGCGCGAACACGACGTTCGAGCCGTCAGGCGCCGGCGCGCAGCCCAGCCGCGTGACGCGCTGGACGACGTTCGGAAGCGATTCTCCGGAGTCGAGCTCGAGCGTGCCGATCGGGACGTCGAGCTCGACCTCGTGGGCGGTCACGGTCACGCGGCGTCGAGCGCTTGGCGCAGGTCGGCGAGGATGTCGTCGATCGACTCGATGCCGACCGAGAGCCGGATCAGGTCGTCGCTGACACCGCTAGCGATCTGATCGGCGGGACTGAGCTGCTGGTGCGTCGTCGACGCCGGATGGATCACCAGCGACTTCGCGTCGCCGACGTTCGCGAGCAGCGAGAACAGCTTCAGGCGGTCGATCACCGCGCGAGCCTCATCGGCGCCGCCTTTGACGCCGAACGTGAGGATCGAGCCGGCGCCCTTGGGCAGATATTTTTGGGCGCGCGCGTACGCCGGATCGGACGGCAAGCCGGGATATCGCACCCAACGCACATTCGGGTGGGACGCGAGAAACTCCGCGACGCGCAGTGCGTTCTGGCTGTGCCGTTCCATCCGCAGACCGAGCGTCTCGAGACCTTGCAGCAGCAGGAACGCGTTGAACGGTGAGAGCGCCGCACCGACGTCGCGCAGCAGCTGGACGCGCGCTTTGAGGATGTAGGCGAGCGGCCCGAGCGCCTCGACGTATTTCAAACCGTGGTACGACGGATCCGGCTCGGTGAAATCAGGAAACCGGCCGCGCGTCCAATCGAACGTTCCCGCATCGACGATCGCGCCGCCGATCGTCGTGCCGTGACCGCCGATGTACTTCGTCGCGGAGTGTACGATGATGTCGGCGCCAAATTCGATCGGGCGCAGCAGGTACGGCGTGGGCAGCGTGTTGTCGACGATTAACGGAACCTGCGCGTCGTCCGCGACCTTCGCGAACGCCGCCACGTCGAGCACGTCGACCTTCGGGTTGCCGATCGTTTCGGCGAACACCGCCTTCGTGTTCGGCCGGATCGCCGCGGCGACTTCCTTCGGATCGGAAGGATCGACCAGCGTGACCTCGATCCCGAAGCGCGGCAGCGTGTGGACGAAGGCGTTGTACGTGCCGCCGTACAGCGACGACGAGCTGACGATATGGTCCCCGGCGCGCGCGACGTTGAGGATCGAGTAGATCACCGCGGCCTGGCCGCTCGCGACCGCGAGCGCGCCGACGCCGCCCTCGAGCGCAGCCAGGCGCTGTTCGAACACGTCCGTCGTCGGATTCATGATCCGCGTGTAGATATTGCCGAACTCTTGCAGCGCGAACAGCCGCGCGGCGTGCGCGGTATCGTCGAAGTTGTACGACGTCGTCTGATAGATCGGGACGGCGCGCGCTTTGGTGGTCGGGTCGCCGTCGTGGCCGCCGTGCAGGGCAACGGTATCGAAGCCGCGCGTTGCGGAGGGGTCGAGGGTGCTGCTCATCGTGGGTCTCCTTCACGAATGCGTGGAGCGAAGCGGGTGGGGTCGAAAAAGGCGGCCCCCGCCGGGAGGCGAGGGCCGCTGTAGTTCTTCATCGATGCGCCGGCCGGCGACGACGAACTACACCGTCCCTCGCGGGGAACAGCACATCATCATCATAGCCGGGCGGCGGTCCATGGCCCGGACCGTACCAGACCGCGGCCGTGCGCGTCAAGGACCAGGGTCGACTCTACGGGGACCACGGGTCCCGCAGTCGTCTGCGCGAGTTCGTCGAGCCCGTTGGCGCGAGCCCCGAAGTTGTCATTGAAAGCATGTCAAGCCTGTCATTGCGAGCTTGTCGAGCAACCCCCGGTTGTCGCACCGAGCTCGGCCGCCAGGAGGGTGGCTTCGGCCTTCGACTGCGCTCAGGCCGAAACGATTATCCCTGCCGGCGACTGTGCTGTAAAGACGCCCCTACGGAGACGGCGCGAACTTCTGAACGAAGTCACCCTTGCCGTCGGGGTTGCCCCATACCGCGAACACCGCATGCGTCGCGGAGTCGATCGCGACGGTGTGGACGCCCGCGTCGACCGCAATCGTGTCGATCTGCCGCGGCGCCGCGCCTCTCTGCAGCTGAAAGCGCGTGACGCCGCCGTCGCCGGCGCAGGCGAGGACGTGCTGGGTCGGATCGAGGTCGCACTGGTCGAAACGCCCGGCCGCGAGCTCGCCCAGCTTCTTGCCGCCCGGCGTGTAGGTGCTCATCACGCCGCCGCCGCCGATCACGATCTGGTCGTACTGCGAGTCATACTGCAGCGGGTGATTGTGTTTGATCTCGGGTGTCGCTATCGTGCGGCTTACCGTCATCGTCGTCGGATCGATCACCGCGATCTCCGACTCGGAGTCGATGTTCTGGTAGACCTCATGCGTCGTCGGATTGATCGCGAGGTACTCGGGCTTGTGGCCCGGGATCGTGATGGTCTTGACGAGGTTGAACGTCTTGGCGTCGACCACGAACACGCGCGATCCGTTGCTCTCGTCGGCGTAGATCCGGCCGTTGGCCGGGTCGTACGCGATCGCGTCGACGGACCCGCCGACGTCGACGTGGTTCACAACCTTGAGCGCCACCGGATCGACCTCGTTGACCACGTTGTCGCCGCTGCCGGTGAACACGTGACCGGACGCGGGATCGAACGCCACCCCGTGCACCGGCCCCACGCGAACCTGGCCGATTACCACACCGGAGTCCGCGTCGAGGATAAGCAGGCGCTGCGAGCCGCCGTGCGCGGCGTACACCCGGCGCCGCTTCGCGTCCACGGTGACGTAATCGAACCCGGAATAGACCGGGACGGCTTGCGGGGGAGCGGTTGGTATCAGCACGAGGTACCGTATTCGGAAAAAGAAAAAAAGCCCCGCTTCGCAACGGGGCTTTTTCAACCGCTCGCGCTCGAGAGCCGCTGACGCCTACGGCAGTAGTTTCTGCTGGAAGTCGCCCTTGCCGTCCCGGTCGGCCCAGACGATGAACACGGCGTGCGTCTTGGGATCGATTGCGGTCGTATGGACGCCGGGGTTGACCGGCGTGACGTCGATCAGTTTTGGCGCCGCGCCTCGGGAGAGCTGAAAGCGCGAGATCCCGGCACCGCCGGCGCACGCGACGATGTGCTGCGTCGGATCGAGGTCGCACTGGTCGAAACGGGCCGACGCCACTTGGCCGAGCTTCGTGCCGTTGGGCGAATAGGCAGTGAGGAGGCCCTTCGTCGGATCGGCCGCGTCGCTTCCGCCGGTCACGATCTGATCGAGCGCCGCATCATACTGCAGGGGATGGTTGTGGGTAAGCTCGGTCGTCGTGAACGTGCGCGAGACGCTCAGCGTCGCCGCGTCGATGACGGCGACCTGATGGAGATTGTCGATGTTCTGGTAGACTTCGTGCGTCTTGGGGTTGATCGCGAGGTATTCGGGTTTGTTCCCCGGGATCGTGATCGTCTTGACCAACTTGAATGTCTTGGCGTCGATCACCCACATCTTCGTTCCGTCATCCTCGTCGGCATAGATTCGCCCGTTCGAGGGGTCGTAGGCGATCGCGTCGACCGAGCCGCCGACGTCGAGGTGATTGACGACCTTGAGCGCAACCGGATCGACTTCGGCCACTTCGTCGTCCCCTGTCCCGACGTAGACGTGTCCGCTCGCCGGGTCGACAGCCACGCCGCGGACTTGGCCGACGGCGACCTGCCCGAGGATCGCGCCGGTGTCCGCATCGACGATGAGGAGCCGGCGCGAGCCGCCGTGTGCGGCATAGACGCGGCGACGCTGAGCGTCGACAGTAACGTAGTCGAAGCCGCTATAAATCGGAACGGCTTGAGGGGGAGCAGCAGCTGTCAGCACGGCGATGGCTTCGGACGTGTCACGACCGATCCCCTTCTCCACAGAACTCGGACGATATAACTCGCACTTAATGGGAAGATCATCGCCCCTTAAGCGCGGCGCGATACGGCCTTATCGTGATGCTGCATCGAACTCCGCGCACCGTCCTCGCGACGGTGCTTTCTGCTGTCCTGCTCGCCGGCGCTCCGCTCGCGACCCCGCCTCCGGCCTCCGCGCAGGCCGTGCAAACGGTGACGATCGCCGGGAGCGTCGCTGACCAACAGACGGGTCTCGGGCTTTCCGACGGAACCGTATTGCTCGAACAGAACGGCCGGCGCGCTGGAGAGACCAAGACCAACGCGAACGGCGGTTTCTCGTTCGCCAACGTCGCTCCCGGACTGTACGACATCGACGTCGCGGTACAGGGGTATCAACATTCCCGCCTCACCGATCAAGCGATAACGCCCGGAAGCGGCGGCCTCTCGATCCGTATCGTCCTTCCCCACGCTGCGTCGTCGGACACGTCGCTCAAGGTCATCGGCAAGATCAGCGCAACCACGCGCTCCGCGCTGGCGACGACGACGGTCATCAATCGCTCCGTCGATCCCTACGTGATTCAAAACGAAGCCACCCTGCGCGTCGGTGACGCGCTGCTGGCGCAGCCCGGGCTTACGAGCTTCAGCTTGGACTCGGCGCCGGGCGACGATCTGAACATCTCTATTCGCGGCGAACGCCCCTCGGAGGCGCAGCTGCTGATCGACGGTCACCCCGTCGGTCCGATCGGCGTGTTCAACGGGACGGGCGGCGGATTCAACTATCAGCTCTCGCCGTCGTTCGCGCTGAGCAACATCGCGATCACCTACGGTACGGGCGGTGCGTCGCTCAACGGCGTTGACGCGATCGCCGGCACGATCGACTACCAGACGATCGACCCCACGCGCAAGCCGCAGTTCAGCTTCAAGCAAGGAGCAGGCACGCAGGGCCGCATGCAGAGCGTGGGCCAAGCCACAGGCACGTTCGGCAAGCTCGGCTACGTCCTGGTGTCCGGCGTCGAGGGTTCCGTCGGTGGTTTCAGCCCTCAAGCGATCACGCAGCGAGGCCTGCTCGCCGGCGATGCGACGTCGGCCAACGTCGCCGCCAACACCTGGCTCGTCTCGGGTGCGTACCTCTTGCGCAACAGCCTCGGCAAAATTCGCTACCAGCTCGCTCCGAACACGGCGCTAACGCTGGGCGCGTACATCGCGACGTCATGGAATGACAAGACCGGCGAAGGCGACAACGATTATGTCACCCCAGAATACGCCCTATACTCGGCCCAGCAGGGCGGGAACACGTGCGCGCTTCCGGGCGGCGGCACGGGCTACGTCGCCAAGACGGACGCCAACCCGAACTCGTGCTTCACCGCCGCGCAGTATGCCTCGGCATTTTCCGGACCCGCCGGCGGTACGCCGCTGGCGTTCCAGACGCTGCACCTGCAAGACTACAACGAGCGCCTCACGACCACGTTCGGAAATCACAATCTGCTCGTCGAGGGCTTCCAGAACAGCTACATGCAATACTACGACCGCAATCTCGCGGGCTTCACCAATCACTACCGCACCGCCGGCGCGCGCATCAGCGACGACATCGTGACGGACCGCAACACGCTCGGATTCGGCTACTTCAACGTGAGCCAAGTGTATACGAGCGGGACATACGGCTCTAGCGGCGTGCAGAACAAACCCGACGTCCCGGAAAACGTAGGCAACTTCTTCGTGCGCGACATCCTCGCCGTGACGCCGACGCTGCAGCTCTTCACGAATCTCAACTTCAAACACTCGTCCGTTACCAACTCGAACAATTTCGACCCGCGCCTCTCGCTCGTGTTCACGCCGAAGGGTTCGGACATCTACCGGGTCTCGCTCGGCCGTGGAAGCGAGTCCCCGAACGCTCAGCTCAAGAGCTCGCCGCCCAACGTCACGACCCAGCCTGGCGCGCTCAACCCGAACTGCGGGGGCCTCAACAGTATCGGCAGCTCGTCGAACCCCGCGCTGATCGGCGAAAACGCGAAGTCGATCGAGGTTTCCTACGGCCATCGGTTCTCGAGCGACAGCCAGTTCCAGGTGGTAGGCTACGATCAGGAGATCTCTAACGCTATCTTCTCAAACGTTTTACCGCTTACCAGCTTTGGTGCCGGAGCCGTCCCCTCGAACCTGAGCGACTTCCTGAACCGGATCAGCACCTTCTGCGGCCGCCCCGCCACAATCGCGCAGTTGGGGCTCACCACGGCCGCGAATGCGGGCAACGGACGGTTCCGCGGAATCGGCGTGACCGAACGCTACCGCTTCAACCGCTCGCTGTTCGTCGACGGAGGGGTCGATCTGCTCTCGGCGCGCTACTACGGGATCCCGATCGTCTCGCAGATGAACAACGTCACCCTCATCGATGGCGGCCAGATCGTCGGCGTCCCGTTCATGAAAGCGAACCTCGCCGTCGACCTCACGCTCAAAGACCGCACCGAGTTCCGTATCGACGGGTACTTCGTCGGTCGCGGCAATGCCCTCAACCGTAACCCGTACGGCTACGCCAACGGCTTCGTCAGTCACCCGTTCGGGCACGGCATCTCCCTCAACCTCGGGGTATCCAACATGTTCAACAGCGCATACGACCAGTACGGCCGGATCGGATACGCCAACTTCATCCCCGAGAACAGCTTCGGCACCGACGCCAACGCGATCCAACAGCAATACAACGGGAACTATGGCGAACGGTTCGGCTTGCCCGAACGCTCGTTCGTTCTCTCGCTCAGCGCAAAGACGCGATGATCCGCTACGCCGGTATGCTCGCCGTGAGCCTCGTGCTCGCGGCGGGCGCCGTCGGGTCGGCCGCGACGACCGATCTCGACCGGGCCGTTCCGCACTACGACCACATCGTCGTGATCCTCGAGGAGAACAAGGGGAACACGACCGTCCTCGAACGCGGCCTCGCGCCGTCGATCTCGGCGCTCTCCAAAGAGTACGGGTCGGCAACGGCGATGTATGCGGAAGTCCACCCCAGCGAGGGGAACTACGTCGCCTTGCTCGGGGGCGACACGTTCGGCATCCACGACGACGACGCGTGGTACTGCGTACCCGGTTCGACGCGCGAGTTCTGCAAGAACTCGACGAAGCCGGACTACGTGGCCCACGAGATCGACGCGCCGAATCTCGGCACGCAGCTGCGCGCCAAAGGGCTCGACTGGCGAGCGTATCTGGAGGATCTGCCCGAACCTGGTTCGACGGCGATCATGTCGCGCGGGACGGCGACGACACCGCCCGCATTGTATGCGGCGAAGCACACGGGCTTCACGAACTTCAAGAGCACGATCGACGATCCCAACCGGGCGCAGCGCTTGGTCGGGTTCGATCGCTGGCGCAGCGATCTCGCGGCGGGAACGGTACCCGCGTTCGCGCTCGTCGTGCCGAACCAGTGCAACGAGATGCACGGGATCGACGCGAGCGCGGGAAACGGCGTCCCGGCCGACTGCTCGGACAAGGAAGGCGTCATTCGGCGCGGCGACGCCTACGCGCGCGATCTCGTTACGGCGATCCAGGCGTCATCGCTCTGGAAGACCGGGAACACCGCGATCGTCATCACGTGGGACGAAGACGGCGGCGGCGATCGCGTTGCCGGAGCGAAGGTGTCGTGCTGCGTCGTCGACGCGCGCATTCCGGGCGGCGGACACATTCCGACCGTCGTCATCACCAACCACGGTCCGCGCGGCCTGAACGACCCGACCGAATACAACCACTTCAGCCTGCTCCGCACCTTCGAAGACGCGCTCGGCCTCGACGGCCACGTCGGCCACGCCGACGACCAAACCGTCCGCCCGATGACCCCACTCTTCGCCCTTCGGCACTAACGCTCGCCGTCATCGCACGGCGCCGTCATTGCGAGCTCGGAATGACGGGGGGACTCTTATGGGCGGAAGTTTTTTCGCACGCTCGTCCACACGTCGTCGTAGCCGCTTTGCAGGGCTGGGCTCTCCATTGCGTAGGCCGTCGGGACGAAGATCAGCCGCGACTCGAACATGAACGCGAGCGTGTCGTCGAGCTTCTGCGGCGCGAGCTCGGCGGTGCTGGCGCGTTCGTAGGTCGCAGCATCGGGTCCGTGCGCCGACATGCAGTTGTGGAGACTCGCGCCGCCGGGAACAAAGCCTTCTTCCTTCGCGTCGTACGTGCCGCGCACGAGGCCCATGAACTCGCTCATCACGTTGCGGTGGAACCACGGGGGACGGAACGTGTGCTCGGCGACCAGCCAGCGCGGCGGAAAGATGACGAAGTCGACGTTCGCCGTGCCCGGCATCGCGGACGGTGAGGTGAGCACCGTGAAGATCGACGGGTCGGGGTGGTCGAAGCTGACGGTGTTGATCGCGTTGAACGCCGCGAGGTCGTAGATGTAGGGGACGTAGTTGCCGTGCCAGGCGACGACGTCGAGCGGCGAGTGATCGAGCACCGTCGACCAGAGCCCGCCGCCGAACTTCAGCACGATCTCGGTCGGCTCGTCGAGTTCCTCGAACGCGGCGACCGGAGCGCGGAAGTCACGCGCGTTCGCGAGACCGTTCGCGCCGATCGGTCCCAGCTCGGGGAGCCGGAACGGCGCGCCGTAGTTCTCGCAGACGTAGCCGCGCGCGTGCGCCTCGGCGAGTTCGACGCGGAAGCGCATTCCGCGCGGAACGACCGCGATCGCGCCGGGCGCCACCGCCAGCCGGCCGAGCTCGGTGACCAGCACGATCGCGCCGAGCTCCGGGACGAGCAGCAGTTCGCCGTCGGCATCGCAGAAGACGCGCCCGCGCATCGACCGGTTCGCAGCGTAGACGTGAATCCCGGAGCCGTCGCGGTCGAGCGGCGCGCCGTTCCCGGCGAGCGTCGCGAGCCCGTCGACGAAATCGACCGGCTCCGCGGGCAGCGGCTGGGCGTCCCAACGCAAGCGGTTTGGGTTCGGTGCGACCTCGGTGAACGGGCCGCTGCGGATGCGGCCGGGTGCGATCGCGCGGTAGGCGGGATGCGCGGCCGACGGGCGCATGCGGTACATCCAGGTGCGCCGGTTCTCGGCGCGCGGCGCGGTGAACGCGGTACCGGAAAGCTGTTCCGCGTAGAGTCCCAGCGGCGCGCGCTGGGGCGAGTTCTGCCCCGACGGCAGCGCACCGGCGACCGCCTCGCTCGCGAACTCGTTCCCGAAACCGGACTGGTAGGCCGGGCTCGGAGGGGCCTGGCTGCGCATGGGGTGATTATCGTTACAAATGTAACGATTGTCAAATGGGTGGCCGCCGGGGCCGTTTCGTGCTACGCTCGCCCGTGTCGCACGCCGAGCCGCGCGCCGAGCCGGCGCTTGAGGACTTTCAGCTCGACGACTTCATGCCGTACCAGCTCTCCGTCGCCGCGTCGCGCGTGAGCGAACTGTTCGCGGTGACGTACTCAGCCGAATTCGACATGACGATCGCCGAGTGGCGTGTCATGGCGCACGTCGGCCGCCACGGCGACCTCTCGGTGAACGTCGTCGCCGCCTATACGTCGCTCGACAAGGTCACCGTGAGCCGCGCCGTCACGCGGTTGGTGCGCAAACGCTTGGTTCGCCGACGCGTCAATCCGCAGGACGCGCGCCTCGTGATGCTCGCGCTCACCGCCGCCGGCCGCCGCATCCACCACGCGATCGTGACGCGAGGGCTGATGCTCGAACGCCTGATCGCCGACGAACTGGGACAGCGCGACCACGCCGAACTCCACCGTCTGCTCGCCCGCGTGCGCGACGCGGTCCCGGTCGTGACGTTGCGCCTGCGGTCGTGATGCGAAAGTCTTAGGGTGATGCGGGGACGGCGGTTGCGTTGGCAGCGGCTAAGAGCTCGTCGCGGTCGACGATCTTGATGCGCTTGCGGCCTTCGGCGGCGCCGAGCTCGTGTTCGCGCGCTTCGATGCGCAGCCAACCGTCCCAGTCCACGAACGGCACGCCGCGTTTGCTCAGCGCCGCGGCGATGTCGGGGCGCTCGCCCAGCGTTTCGCCGGCCGGGATGTCCTCGAGCAGCGCGGTCACCGTTTCGGTCGCGCACTTCTTGTTGGTGCCGATCACGCCTTGCGGGCCGCGCTTCACCCACCCCGTGACGTACTGCCGCTCGTGCCGCGTTCCGGAACCGTTGTGGACGCGCCCGCCTTCGTTCGGTACGACGAATGCGCGCTCGTCGAACGGCAGCCCGGCGAACGGGATCGATTTATACCCGACGGCGCGGAAGACGAGGTCGACCGGCAGGTCCTCGAAGACACCCGTGCCGTGGAGTTTCTTGTCGGCGTCGTACGCCATCCGCTCGATCAGCAGCGACTCGACGGCGTCCGTCCCGCCGATCGCCTCCGGGCGCGCATAGAAGCGCAGGTTGAGCCGGCGCGGCGCGCCGGTCGGTTTGCGCCCCGAGAACTCGCGCAGCACGTCGAGGTTGCGCTTCGTCTGGCCGTCGAGCTCGAACGCCTCGACACCGGCGAGATCGCGCGGGTCGACGACGACGTCGACCCCCGGCAGCTCGCCGAGCTCGCGCAACTCGACCGTGGTGAACTTTGCGTCGTGCGGCCCGCGGCGGCCCAGCATCGACACCTCGCGGATCCCGCTCGCGGCGAGCGCGTCGATGATCTCGCGGGGCATGTCGGTCTCGTGCAGCAGCGCCGGGTCTTTCAGCAGGAGGCGCACCGTGTCGATCGCGACGTTGCCGACGCCGATCACCGCCGCGCTGCGCGCGCGCGTGAGGTCGACCGGCGATGTCTTCGTTTCGGGATGCCCGCCGTACCAGCGAACGAACTCGGTCGACGCGAGGCTCCCCGGCAAATCCTCGCCCGCGATCCCCAGCCGCCGGTCGTTCGGCGCGCCGACCGCGTAGACGATCGCGTCGTACGACGCCAGCAGGTCCTCGACGTGCACGTCGCGCCCGAGCTCGACGTTTCCGAAGAAGCGCACGCGCGGATCGGAGAGCGTCTTGCGGAAGCCGGCCTCGAGCGACTTGATCTTGAGGTGATCCGGCGCGACGCCGTAGCGGAGTAGGCCGTACGGGGCAGGCAGGCGTTCGAAGACGTCGACCTGCGCCTCGGCGCGCTGTTTGAGGAGCGCTTCCACGGCGAACAAGCCGGCCGGTCCTGAGCCGACGACGGCAACACGGGGTCCCATGAAGAGAAGAATTGCACCCCGGGCCCCGCGGACCATCCGACTTCCGTCGCGGGAGTGACGGGAATGTCGTTCGCCGGCCCGGCGGGCGGGTACGAAAGCGTCCGTATGCGGATCAAGCTCGGGGCCGTCGGTCACTTCTCGCTGGCAGTGCGCGACCCCAACGCCAGCGCCGCCTGGTGGAGCCGGAACTTCGACCTGGAAGAGATCTTCCGCCTCGACGACGCCGTCGGGATCAGCAACGATGCGATTACGATCGCGCTGTTCAGCGGCCCGCCGGGGCCGGACGCGCTGGAACACATGTCGTTCCATCTCGGCAGCATGAAAGAGCTCCGCACGGCACTGCTGCAGCTCAAAGCGAACGGCGTCGAGCTGGAAGACCCGGACGACGAGATCGGCCCCGAAGCGCCGAGCTCCCCGCACATGGGGCTGTGGTTCCACGATCCCGACGGCTACCGTTGGGAACTCTCCGTGCAGAACGGCGCAGCGGGCCGCTAAGTGCGTTAGTCCTTGGGCGCGTCGGGCGGAAGGTCGTGGAACGTCCGCTTCGGCGCGGCTTCCTCGCGTTCGAGATCCTCGAGGAAGTAATAGACGATCTTTCGGTCGTCGAAGCCGACCTTGGCGAGTTCCCGCCCGCCGATC
>JAQBPM010000426.1 GCA_028287525.1 Vulcanimicrobiota bacterium
CTCCTCAACCACGGCTGGCGCGACTTCGTCTGGCGCCTACGCCGCATGGGCATCGACGCAACCTACCTCGAGGCCAACGAACAGCTCGCGTTGTTCTAGTGTCCTATCATTGCGAGCTTGCAATGACACGCAGGTTACGCGAAGAACTGCCGCAGCGCCGCGTACGTCTCGTCCGGGGCTTCTTCGGCTAGGAAATGTCCGCTGTCGATCGGCCCGCCGCGGACGTCGTCGGCCCAGTCGCGCCAGATGGCAAGGATGTCGTACCACTTGCCGACTTCGCCGCGAGCGCCCCAGAGCGCGAGCAGCGGTGCGGCGATCTTCTTGTTGCCGCGATCGGCTTCGTCGAGCGCGAAATCGTACGTCGCGCCGGCGCGATAGTCTTCGCACGACGCGTGGATCATCTCCGGCGCCGACGCGCAGCGCACGTACTCTTCAAGCGCTTCGGGGGCGAACGCCGTTTGGCGGTTCGGACGGTTGGAGTAGAAAAAGACCGGATCGGCGCCGATCAGCTTTTCGGGCAGCGGGTACGGCTGCGCGAGGAAGAACCAGTGCCAGTAGCCCAAGCCGAACTTCATGTCGGCGCGGCGGAAGTGCTCGCCGGTCGGGATGATGTCGAGCACCGCGATGCGCTCGATGCGTTGCGGATGATCGAGCGCTAAGCGGTACGCGACCCGCGCGCCGCGATCGTGTCCGGCGACGCGGAAACGCTCGAAGCCGAGCTTCGCCATCACCGCGACGCAATCGCGCGCCATCGCGCGCTTCGAGTACGGTTCGTGGTCCTCGGTCGTCGGCGGCTTGGAGCTCTCGCCGTACCCGCGCAGATCCATCGCTACCACGGTGAACTCGCGCGCGAGCCGCGGCGCGATCAGATGCCACATCACGTGCGTCTGCGGGTACCCGTGCAGCAGCAGCAGCGGCGGGCCGTTCCCGCCGTGCCGCACGCGGATCGTCGCCTCCCCGGTGTCGATCCGCTCGAGCGTGAAGCCGTCGAACATCATCGACGCCTACCCGGTTCCGCCGGGAATCGCCTGCACGGCACGGCGAACGTGGGCGACGGTGAAGCCGAAGGCCGAGCTCGGCATTTTTTACGTCGCGATGGTCAGCACCGCGGCCGGCTTTTCGGTGCGCAACCTCCCGAGCATCGCCGTCGAGGGCTGGCCGCTGATCTTCTGGTACGTGGTCGGGACGGCGTTCTTCTTGGCGCCGCTTGCACTGACGGCGGCCGAACTGGCGTCGACGTGGCCGGAGGCGGGCGGCGTCTACGACTGGGTCGCCGAGGCGTTCGGCGAGCGCACCGGGTTCATGTCCGTCTGGTCGATCGTCGTGATCAACCTGCCGTGGTACCCGACGGTGCTCGCGTTCGTCGCGGTCTCGCTCGCGTTCGGGTTCGATCCCGCGCTGCAGGACCACCGCGGTTTCGTCGCCGGCGTGATGATCGTCGCCTTCTGGGCGATCACGCTGATCGGGTTGGCCGGCCCGATTGCCGCCGCGAGGTTCACGTCGCTCGGAACGCTGTTCGGTTCGATCGTTCCGGCGTTCGTGCTGATCGCCGCCGGGATCGCGTGGATCGCCGCGGGCAAGCACGTCGCGCTGCCGCCGTTCACGCTCGCGCGGCTGCTGCCGAGCTGGGACGCGGCGCAGCTGCCGTACGTCTCGTCGCTGCTGCTGGCGTTCACCGGGATCGAGGTCTCAGGGTACTACGCGCTCGCGGTCCGCGATCCGCAGCGCAACTACCCGAAGGCGATGCTGCTCGCGCTGATCGCGATCGCCGGGCTGAGCATCTTCGCGACGCTCGCGATCGCGATCGCCGTTCCGGCCGACCGGATCAGCCTGAGCGGCGGCGTCGTGCAAACCTTCGCCGTCATCTTCGGCGCGCTGCACATCGCGTGGGCGACGCCGATCCTCGCGCTGCTGACGGCGCTCGGCGCGCTCGCGCTCATGTGCGCGTGGCTCGTCGGCCCGCTGCTGAGCCTCACCGAGGTCGCGCGAGGCGGGCTCCTGCCGCCGATCTTCCGCAGGCTCAGCGCGCGGCAGGTTCCGGCCGCGGTCATGCTCTGGCAGGCCGTCATCATCTCGATCCTGGCCGCCGCGTTCGCGCTGATGCCGTCGGTGAACCAGGCGTATTGGATTCTGACCGCGACGACGACCGCGCTGCTGGGCTTCTACTATCTGCCGATCTTCGCGGCGGTGATCAAGCTGCGTTACACGCAGCCGGAGAAGCCGCGTCCGTTCCGCATCCCCGGCGGCACGCTCGGCGTGTGGCTCATCGCCGGCGTCGGCTTCATCTCCACCGCGTTCGCCGTTCTCGTCGCGCTCGAGCGCCCGAGCAACGTCTCGTTCGTCTCGGACGGCGTGTACGTCGGAGCGATGATCGTGCTCGCGCTGCTCTGGATGGCGCCGTGGGGGGTCTTCTTGGCCGTGCGAAAAGCGTCGTGGCTCGCGGTTCGGCGCGAGGCGCAGTGACGCGGCGCGGGAGCGCCGTCAGTCGACCCCGATGTCCCAGACGAGGCCGAGGTCGCGCTTCGCGAACGCGCGGAACGCGATCAGCGTCTCCGTCGCAGTGATCCCGGCGTGCGCGGCGATCCGCTCGGTGACGAGATCGCTGAGCTGCTCGTGTTCGCGCACGCGAACCATCGCGACTAGATCGTACGGTCCGGCGACGCTGTAGCACTCGGTGACGCCGTCGATCTCCAGCAGCTCTTCGGCGAGCGAGCGGACGCGGCCGGGTTCGACGGTCAACAGGACGATCGCGGTGATCACGCTCCCGCCTACCGCGAGGGCGGGGCTCCCACCTGCGTGGGGCCGGCGCGGGACGTTCCGCGACCGGGCGCGTCGAAGGCCCGCAGCGTGCCGCCGTCCAGCGTCTTCCTCCGATGATCGCGTTCGCGCGCACCTGCGCCGCGATCGCGGCGACGGCGAGCAAGCTCGAGAAGATCGCGCTCGTCACCGAGTACCTGCGCGGCCTCGACGACGCCGACCTCGCGCCGGGGACGCGCTTCTTCACCGGCAACCCCTTCCCGCAGGCGCAGGAGCGCAGCCTCGCGGTCGGCGGCCGCACGATCGTCGACGCGGC
>JAQBPM010000187.1 GCA_028287525.1 Vulcanimicrobiota bacterium
GACGCGTGTTTCGGAGACGTCGAACCCGGCCAGCGCAGTCGCACGATGCGCCGCGTACTCGTGGCTAAAGCCGTGATACCCCCAACGCCGCAACCCGTACCGAGTGAGCTCGCGAGGCAGCGCGTACGTCGTCGCTGCAGCCGGCATCGTGCGTTGGAAGGCGCCGTCGGAGACGGCGAGTTGCGGCAGATCGGGACGCAGGCGGCGAACGGTCGCGAGCGCCTCGAGCGCGCGAGTATCGTGAAGCGGGGCCTCGCCGGAAACCCCGCCGATGTTCGAGGCTGCGCCGTCGTCGAGTCGCAGCACCGGCGGCGATCCGTCGGGCAGCCGCACGAAGCGGTGCGTGACGACATCGACATCTTCGCCCAGCGCCGCGGTGAGTTCGTCTTCCCCGGCCGCCGTCTGTCTGGCCGGCGCGAGCGGCGGCGGATCGTCAAGCCGCGACAATGGCGAGGCGAGATCGTACCGCTCGACCTTCAGGCTGGTCGACCCGGTGTTGACGGTGACGACGCGCAGGCGGCCCGGCGTCCCCCTCAGCGTTGCGGTTCGCCCGGCGGGATCTCGCGCAGCAAGGTCTCGATCTGCTGGAGTGCGTCGAGCACCGCGGTCAGACGCGCGGGCGTCGGTTCGAGAACGCCGTCGCGGAACGCCTCGACGTTCGCCACCGCGACCGCCAGCTGGTTGCGGATCTCGTGGACGAGACTGCTCACGACGGGTCGACCATCTTGTAGCCGACGCCGAACACCGTGACGATGTAGCGTGGATTTGCCGGCTCGGTCTCGATCCGAGCGCGCAGGTTCGCGATGTGGCGGTCGAGCGTACGGTCGAAGACGTCGCCGTCGACGCTCACGCGCTGCAGCAGCTGGTCGCGCGTGAGCGTTTGACCGACGTGCGACGAGAGGACTTCGAGGATCTTGAACTGCGTCGGCGTGAGCGTGACCGGCTTGCCGTCGAGCTGCACGTCGTGCGCCGCCAGGTCGATCGTGATCGCGCCGACGCGCCGTTCGTTCGATTTCGACGGCACCTCGCGGCGCTCGGTGCGGCGGAGCACGCTTTTGACGCGCGCGACGACCTCTCGCGGACTGAACGGCTTGCCGACGTAGTCGTCGGCGCCGAGCTCGAGCCCCACCACCCGGTCGATCTCGTCGACGCGGCCGGTCAGCATGATGATCGGGACGTCGCGCAGGGCCCGCATGCGGCGCAGCACCTCGGTGCCCGGCCAGCTCGGCAGGTTGATGTCGAGCAGCACGAGGTCCGGGCGGCGGCGCTCGAACAGCTCGAGGGCCAGCGGTCCGTCGCCGGCGCTCACGACGTCGAAGCCGTCGTCGCGAAGGTATTGCTCCAGGACTTCGACCAGCGCCGGCTCGTCGTCCACGACCAGCACGGTCCTGCGGGTCACGACGGTCACGATCTCGCCAGGTTCGGTCACCCAAGCCGCGGGACCCCTCTCGGTCGCATCCATGTCCGGCGACCGTACCGGTGAGCCGTGAAGAACTCGGGAACGCGCGTTCACGCGGCGTTCACCACGACCGCCGCCAGCCGCGCCTACCATATCGGCATGAGAACTTCAGGTGACGAGCCGCTCCCCGCGACGCTCGCCTTCGTCTTCACGCTCGGCGCGTTGATCGTGGTCGGGTGGTTCGCGATGTACGTCCTGCTTCGGGCGAGGTGGTGACGTGCACGTTCACCGGCAAGAACGCCTCTGGCTGACGGCCGGCCTGGCGATGCTCGTGCTGTTCGCCGCGGTGATCACGACCTCGGCGCTCGTCGACGGCTTCGTCCCGCCCAGCCGCATTCAGAGCATCGATCCGACGAGGGTGTCGCAGACGCCGCCGTTCGATCATCCCGGCCTGCGCAAGATCGCCGACGGCGCGTACGAGGCGTACTACGTCGCTCGCATCTTCTCGTTCTCACCCACGGAGATTCGCGTGCCGGCCGGCTCGCGCGTGACGTTCTACGTCACGAGCGCCGACGTCGAGCACGGCTTCAGCATCCCCGAGACCGGCGTGAACACGATGGTGACGCCGGGCTGGGTGAGCAGCGTCTCGCACACGTTCAAGCAGCGTGGGACCTTCCTGCTGGTCTGCAACGAATATTGCGGCGGCGGCCACCAGATGATGGCCGCGAAAGTGACCGTGGAGTGATGGCGACCCCGATCGGCAGCGAGACGCCCGCCAAAAGCGCAGGCGAATCGCTCGCACTTTCCCGAGCGGGGGGCGACCTGCTCGTCCTCGCGCACATCTACACGGCGACGTTCGTGCTCGGCATCGGCGCGCTGTTCGGCGTACTGCAAGGTTTCTCGCGCGCGAACATGATCGTGATGCCGCCGTGGTTCGACTACTACCGCATGCTCACCGCGCACGGCGTGCTGATGGCGCTGGTCTTCACGACGTTCTTCATCACCGGTCTGTTCACGTACGCCGTCTACCACAGCATCCCGCGCGACCGCTCGCCGCGGCTGGGCTGGATCGGGTACTGCGTGATGCTGGCCGGCACGGCGATGGCGGCGGTCGCGATCCTCGACGGGAGCGCGAGCGTGCTCTACACGTTCTACGCGCCGCTCAAGGCCAGCCCGCTCTTCTACTTCGGCGCGACGTTCCTGGTCGTCGGTACGTGGTTCGTCGCGGCGGATCTGTTCCTGAACGTCGCCTGGTTCAAGCGCATGGCCCCGGCCGAACGCATTCCGCTGCCCGCGTTCATGGCGACCTGCACGATGATCATGTGGATCATCGCGACGCTCGGCGTCGTCGCGGAGATGGGGCTGCTGATCCCGTGGTCGCTGGGCTGGACGAGCGGAATCGACGTCGGGCTCACGCGGATGTTCTTCTGGTACTTCGGACATCCGCTCGTGTACTTCTGGATAATGGGCGCATATACGATCTGGTACGCCGTCGTCCCGACGACCTACAAAGGGACCGTCTTCAGCGACGGCCTGACGCGGCTTGCGTTCATCATGCTGCTGCTGCTCTCCACGCCGGTCGGGCTCCATCACCAATATCTGGATCCGGGCATCGGAGCCGGTTGGAAATGGCTGCACACGATGATCACCTACGGCGTCGTGGTCCCGTCGTTCATGACCGCGTTCGCGATCTTCGCAAGCTTCGAGTTTGCTGCGCGCAACGCGGGCGTTCGCGGGTTTGCGAACATCGTCCGATGGCTGCCGTGGAAAAATCCCGTGTTCGCCGGTCCGGCGCTCGGGATGATCCTGTTCATCTTCGGCGGGTTCGGCGGAATCGTCAACAACTCGTACTCGATGGACGTCCTCGTCCACAACACGATGTGGATCGTCGGACACTTCCACATCACGGTCGGCGGCCCGGTGGCGTTGACGTTCATCGGGGCTTCGTACGGTCTGATCCCGGCGCTCAGCGGCCGCAAGCTGTTCGCCCCGAAGCTTGCGCTCGTGCAGGTCTACACCTGGTTCGTCGGGATGGCGATCATGTCGACCGCGATGCACTGGGCTGGCCTGCTCGGTTCACCGCGCCGCACGTCGGACGTGAGCTACTTCGGGATGCACGGCGCGGCGACGTGGCACAACGAGATGCTGTGGGCCGCGCTCGGCGGCGCGATCATCGCGGTCTCCGTCGTCATGTTCATCGTCGTCGCGACGGGGACGTGGCTTGCGAATCAGCCGGCCGAGGAGAAGCCGCAGTTCGCGTTCGCTCCCGCTGCCGCCGGTGATGACGCGAGCTCGACGCCGCCGGTGCTCGACCGGCTCGGGCGCTGGGGCTTGCTGGCGATCGCGCTCGCACTGCTGGCGTACGCGGGACCGGTGGCGCAGCAGCTCCAAGCGCACGCGTATCTCGCGCCAGGGATGAGGACGTGGTAGGGACCCCTCCACCGGCGGCCACCGCGCATGCGCATGTACCCGTACTGCGCGGCACGGTCGTCGCGGTCGACGGACGGACGGGCGACGTGCTCGTCCGCCATGCGCCGTTCGACGGGATGCCCGCGATGACGATGACGTTTCGCGTTGTAAGCGGCGCGCCGGCGCTGCACGCCGGCGACTCCGTGCGTGCGACCGTGAACGAGCGCGCCAGCCCGTGGACGTTGACGCGCGTGCGGGTGGACCGTGCGCCGCGAGAAGGCGCGCCGCGCGCGTTCATACCGGTGCTGCGCGAGGGGGACGCCGTTCCCGCGGTCGCCCTCATCGACCAAACCGGACGCCGCTTCTCGTTTGCGACCGCGCGCGGCTCGACGACCATCGTCTCGTTCATCTACACGCGCTGCCGTGACGCGCGGATGTGCCCGCTCGTCGCCGCGAAGTTCGCGCGCATGCAGAGCGCGCTCCACGGAACGCCGATTCGCTTGGTCACCGTGACGCTCGATCCCGCGTACGACACGCCCGAGGTGCTCGCGCGGTACGGCATCGCGTACGGCGCGGATCCGGCAGTCTGGACGCTGGCGACCGGGACGGGTGCGGCAGTCGACGCGCTCGCAGCGCGGTTCGGCGTGGCGGTCGACCGGCCGGCGCCGGGCGTCCTCGCCCATACCGAAGCCGCGATCGTGATCGACGCGCACGGCCGCATCGCGAAAATCATCGACGGCGCCGCGTGGGCTCCCGACGACCTGCTCGCAGCCGCGCGAGACGTCGCCGGGTTAGACGCGAACGTCGTGCGCCGCGTGGGTCTTTGGCTCGGAAGCTCGGCGAGTGCACTGTGCGGCGGCACCGGAGCGGGCGGCCCGACGGTCGGCGCGGCACTCGCGCTCATCGCCGTCTTGGCCGCTGCGTTCGGCCTGATCGCACGCCGAGCGTTTGCGCCGCGCCGCGATCAGCCGCCGATATAGAGCGGAACTGGCTCCATCGCGGCCGGCGCGGGAGTCGGCAGGATCAGCACCGGCACTGGGCTCATTCGCACCATCGCTTCGGCGACGGTCCCCGTCGCGAGCACGATGAGGCCGGCGTGGCACGTTTCCGCGCAGAGCCGGAGGGCGCCCGCGGCGTCTCCGTGCAGGATCGCCGAGTCGGTCTTCACGCCGAACGCGAGCGCGTGGGCGCGCGCCTTCGCAAGCGCGTCCGCTTCGGCAGCGCCGTCGTGAATGGCGGCAACCTGCGCGAAGAAAACCTGCGCGCCGTTGCGCACCGCGAGATCGACCGCCGTGCGCGCCGCGTCGGATGCCGCGGGCGACGCATCGAGCGCGACGACGATCTGGCGGAGTGCTCCGGAGATCCCCTTCGCGTTTTCGTGTACGACGAAGATCGGGATCGCGGCGTCGCGGAGAACCGCCGCAGCGGTGCTGCCCAGCACGATTCGCGCAAGAGCGCGTCGACCATGCGTACCCATCGCGATGGCGTCGACTTTCAGCTCCCGGGCGAGCGAGAGGATGGAGGAAGACGGCTCTCCGTCGAGCCGGACTGTCGTGTATTTGATCCCGGCGTCGCGCGCGTGCCCCGATGCCCCCTCAAAAATGTCTCGCTCCGGCACCGTCAGAGCCTCGATTGCGGGCACCGGAGCGCCGTCGTACGCAGCCGTGCCTTCCACGGAAATGGCATTGCGGTGGATCGCGTGTGCGATCACGACCGCGCCGTGGGGCGCCACGAGACGAAGCGCCAAGCGCAACGCGGCGTCGGCCGACGCGGACCCGTCGAGCGGAACGAGGATCGAGCGAAAGTCTGAATTCTCCATACGTTCACCGTATCCGCGCGACGCGAAGACGCGGTGAACGCGAGCGGAATGGGATGTTCACCGGATGAGAAGATCGCGCCGCGCCCTCGCGATCATTCGCCGCTGCGACTGCGCCTGGCTCGGGACGCGCACGTCGTGTGCGATGCGAAGCAACCTCAGAAGCTCGATCGTCCACCACGTCACGTCGAACTCGAACCAGAGGAGCCCATGGCGCGCCGAGGACGGGAAGGCGTGATGGTTGTTGTGCCAGCCTTCACCCCAGGCGATCAGCGCGACCCACCAGCTGTTGGTCGAGCGGTCGCGACCAGGAGCGCGGAACGTCCGATACCCCCACAGGTGAGCGGCGCTGTTGACGAGCCACGTCGCGTGGTACGTGACGACGAGGCGCAGGAACACACCCCAGATCACCCACGACCATCCGCCGATCGAAAACAGGGCCAACGCGAGCATGAGTTGCCACCAAGGTGCGGACGCCTCGAGGAACCCGTAGTAGGGATCGGTGGCGAGGTCAGCGGCGAACCGGTTTTGGTCGTCGCGAGAAAGCCGAGCTGGGTTGCGACGATACAGCCATCCCGCGTGGCTCCACAGGAAGCCACGCCGCGAGTCGTGCGGGTCGCGCGCCGTGTCCGAGAATGCGTGGTGCGCACGGTGCGTAGCCACCCACGAGATGGGACCTCCCTGCATCGCCAGGACGCCGAGCGTTGCGACAACGTACTCGAGCGGGCGGGCGAGGCGCATGCTGCGGTGCGTCAGGAGCCGATGGTAGCCGAGGCAAATGCCGACGCCGCCGGTGAGGTAGTACAGCACCGCCGCGACGGCCAAACCGGACCACGAGAAGAGGGCTGGTATCAGGGCGGCGCAGGCACCGAGATGGATCGCGGCGAGTGCGACGCCGGTCGCAACCGAACGTCGGCCGGCTACCGCGTCCGGCGGGGCGTACTCGACCAACGCGACGATATCGTCCGAGCCCACTTATCTATGCCGACGCGCTACGTGGCGGATGTCCAACTCGCTTCGGCGGATCTCGTCTAGTACGTCGGCGCGCAGACGATCGACGAAGGCGCGGAGGCTGCGCTCTGCGGCGCTCCCGAGGACGCGCCGGTTCGCGATGAGCCCGAGCGCTCCGAGCGGAACGTCGAAGTCGCCTATAAGATGCAATCGTGACGCGAGCGGGCCTTGCTCCTCACTCCGCACCTCGCCGCGAAAGGACGGAAACCAGTCCGTGTTCCTCCGCGCCGCGAGCGTGAGCGGAATTGCGGTCGCGCTGCGGCCCTCGCTGAGTTCGACGCGTACCGGGATGCTGATGGCCGCCTGCGCTACACCGAGGTCTACCGTCAGGGTGAAGTCGTCGCGCTCGGCGTAGCCGCACAGCACCGTGAACAGCCGCGGCACGACGAGGTCCTGAGGTGACGGGAGCGTGCATGCGCTGGTAATCTGCGGCATCAGCCGCCGCGCTTTGCGGCTTCGATGCGTTCGTGCGCCGAGCGCAGCAGCTCCACAACGCCGTCCAGCAGGGAGCCCAGGGTCGCTTGCGCGATTCGACGGCCCACGACGTCGTCGAAAATCTGTCCGGCGAAGCCGCCCGGCGCTTCGTATTGCCCGTCGAGCTCTAGCTCGCACTTGTCGTAGTCTTCGCCGGCGCGGAGCGTCAGCGTGCCCTCAAATCCGGGCGTCGGGATGCCGCCCGGTGTTCGTCCCGCCGTCCAGGCAACGAGGTACTGCGACGTGAAATTCGCCGCGCCGGGTACGCGCTTCGTCGCTGCCGTGACCTCCCGCGCGATGTCGTGGCCTTCCGCAAGGGGGGCCACCAAGGCGAGGACACAGCGACCGTCGGCCTCGCCGCGGGCGAGGCCCAGCCGGTGCTCAAAGGCGCCGACGGCCTGGACGTAGGGTGCTTCGATGTAGACGCGCTCGCGGACTGATGTCATGCCTAGAGCATGACATCTTGGTCGGAAGGTCGCGTGAATATGATATGGCCGGCCGTTCCGGCCGCGTTCGCATCCGTTGCTCAACGCGAGACTGCGGGCTCGAACTCGAAACTCGCGTCTGTCACGCGAATGGTGATGTACGAGCATCGCCTGCCATCGACGTTCCAGTAGACGTCGGCTTCCGAGGGCACGCGCATCCCGTTACGGACCTCGTACCGGCCGTAGCGTCCACCCCACGCGCCGATCACATAGCCGCTCTTTTCCGCCCGCCAGCGACGTGCGGTCGACACGCCGAGGATTTCGCCGGTCGCGGCGAACGCGAAGTCGAGACATGCGGTGGTCGCTCCGTCGGTGAGGCTCGCCGTGGCGTGGTTCTCGTCGATCGGCGACCAGACGACCCCTCGTTCCGGCAGCAGGGCGGTCGGGAACATCGCCGCTTCGGCCAAGTAGCGCTGCAGCGCTCCCTCGTCGAGCTCCGGCCGATCGTGTTCGTTGACAACAGCGACCACCGCCATCAATGCGCCGCGCATCGTGGCGTGCCGCGCGACGTACGCGTCGCGCACCAGAACGTCCAGGATAGGCGCCAAGCGTACGCGGGCATCCCACACGTATCCCGGCGGGCTGAGGTGGTAGAATTGCGTCGCCTGATAGGGTCGCCAGTCGTTGCCGTCCATCTTCATGTTGAACTGGCCGGCCTGCACGATGCGCGCTGCGCGGATGAACGGTTGTCCGTCCCGCAGGACGCTGCGGAAGTAGCGTTCCACCGGCGGCGGCAGCGATGCGAGCGCCTCGAACGACACCGTTTGCGCCCGGTCGAGTTCGGGCTCGCTCGTCAACGCGAGGCGTTTGACGAGGTGCTCGGTCTCGAGCTGCCAACGGCGCATCGCGACGCCGATGAGACCGACGGTCGCCAGCGCGGCGGCGCCGAGCGCGGACGCCGCGAACGGGAGCCAGCGCGGCATCATGACCGGTTGCGGCCCCAGACGCGCATTCAGTTCTGCGCGACGAGCAGCCGTTTGAGCTCGGCGAGCAATTCGGATGCGGTCGCCTGCGCGATGCGCTGCCCGACGGCCGCGTCGAAAGCCGCGCCGGCGATTCCGAACGGCGGGCGGTAACTGCCGTCGATCTCGATGCGGCTCCAACCGGCGCCGTCCTCCGCGACGCTCAGCGTCCCGGAGAATCTCGGATACGGACCGCCGTCCTTCGGCGTCCACGACACGTCGAGCAGGCGATATCCCGGATATGCGGGTTTGGTCTGGAGGTGAAAGTTTACGTCTCGTTCGACCCGCAGGTCCCCGAAGCGCAAACGGAGCGGAAGGACGGCGTCGCCTCCGTCGAAGTGCGCGTACAGCCGATCGGGAACTTCGTCGAACGGGCACGCGACGGTGGTGAATTCTCGAATGTTGCCCATACCCCAGGCTACCGCTCGAAGCGGAAGATGACGTGAGCGCGCGTTCGCAGCGCGTTCTCGACTCCGGGTGCGGTCGCGGTGCAACGAAAACGGCGCCGCCACGATTCGTGGCGACGCCGTTGCGCGATGAACGTTGCGTCCTGCTAGTGCTTCGCCTTGGAGATAGGCATCGTCCACCAGACGAACACTCGCCATGCCGGCGTTCCGACCCGGTCCACGCCGTTTCCTGGGTTCGCCGCGGACAAGCCCGCTTCGGTGTACAGCCGCAGATATTTTGCGAGCTGCACGGTCAGGTCGATGTTGCCGTAGTGATTGATCGTGCCCATTCCGTCGTCGGTCATCTCGCGCCGGAATCCGATGACGACTTTGTCCCGGAGGATCGGCTGGTAGACGTTCAACGTGTATCCGCGGCCGTTCGCGGGACCGGCGGCTCCGGCCATGGGGTAGCTGTCGTGCGTGGTTTGGTACGCGAAGAACACGCCCGGCAGCCCATGTTTGGGATCGCGCTGGATATAGCCGGCGAGAGCGGTATATTTATCGGTCAGGCCGTCGGAGATCGGAAACGCTCCGGACGTCCCATAGACGCCGACCTCGACCGGGTTCTTGGGGTTCATGAAGGCGGCGCGGTACTGCAGCGCTTTGCCGTTGCCCGGCACGAAGTCCGAAGCGCCGTTGAGGTCGGCGTCGCTGCCGACGTACGCGGCGTC
>JAQBPM010000460.1 GCA_028287525.1 Vulcanimicrobiota bacterium
TCGTCGGCGGCTGGCTGGTCGATTACTTGATCAAACGCGGTGCCGACGCCAACCGCGTGCGCAAGACCGTGCTGATCGCCGGCCTCGTGATGGGCTTCGCCGTGATCGGCGCCGCGTACACCAAGGACATCAACGTCGCGGTCGCGTGGATCACCGTCGCGGTCGCGGGCATCTCGTTCCACGCGCCGGTCGGCTGGTCGATTCCGGGATTGATCGCGCCGACGAACAGCACCGGCCAAGTCGGCGGGATCATGAACTTCCTCAACAACATCGCCGGCTTCTTCGCGCCGACGATCACCGGGATCATCGTCGCGCGCACCGGCTCGTTCAACATCGCGCTGATCACCGCCGGACTGATCCTCGTCGTCGGCATCTTCTCGTACGTCGTCATCCTCGGCCGGATCGACAAGATCCCGGACCCTGCCGTTGCGTGACGCTCGCGATACCGCACCCGTCGTCGTCGGCATCGACCTCGGCACGAGCGCCGTCAAGGTTCTCGCCGCGACGACGGGCGGGCGCTCGATCGCGATCGGATCCGAGTTCTACGGCCTGGACACGCCGCACACCGACTACGTTGAGCAGGATGCGGACGCCGTCTACCGCGCGACGATGCGGGTGCTCGAACGCGTCCTCGCCGACGTGCGTCTGCGCGGCAGGGAGGTCGCCGCGATCGGCTTCTCGAGCGCGATGCACGGCATGCTGTGCGTTGACGACGCCGGCGAGCCGCTCACGCCGGTCATCACCTGGATGGATCGGCGCGCCCACGCGATCGCCGACGGCTGGCGCGCCGACGGCAACGGTTCGGCGCTCTACGCGCGCACCGGCGCTCCGATGCATCCGATGCTGCCGGTCGCCAAGCTGCGATGGCTCGCGGACCACGATCCCGCCCTGTTCGCGAAAGCGCGCCGATTCGTCGGGCTCAAAGAATTGGTCGTGTTTCGCTGGACCGGCGAATGGCTCGTCGACCACGGGATCGCCTCGGCGACCGGGATGCTCGATCTGCGCACGCGCGATTGGGATCCGCTCGCGCTGCAGCTCGCCGAAGTCGACGCTTCGCGCCTCTCGCAGCCGGTGCCGCCGTCGACGACGCTGCGCTCGCTGCGTTCGTCGATCGCGCGCGAGCTGCGCCTCGGCCCCGAATGCGCGGTCGTGCTGGCGTCGGCCGACGGACCGCTGGCGAACATCGGCGTCGGAACCAGCGAGCGCGGCGACGTCGCGCTGACGCTGGGAACGTCGGGCGCCGTGCGCATCCTCACCGACGAACCCCTCTTCGATCGCGATGGGCGCACGTTCTGTTACTGCGCCGACGACCGGCGCTACGTCGTCGGCGGCCCGACGAGCGCGGCCGGCGCCTCGCTCGATTGGATCTTCGGCCTGCTGCTCTCCGAGATCCCCAAAGAGAAGCGCTTCGCGCGGGCCGCGGCGCTCGCCGCCCAAATCCCCGCGGGTTCGGACGGTCTCGTCGTCCTGCCGTTCTTCGCCGGCGAACGCGCACCGTATTGGCGCAGCGGGCTGCGCGGGACGTTCGACGGCCTCGACCTCTCGCACGACCGGCGCACGATCTTGCGCGCCGCCTTCGAAGGCGTCGTGTTCGGCATGTATGCGGTCTATTCGGTGATGCGCGAGCTCGGCGGCGACGCACAGCGCCTCCTGCTCACCGGCGGGTTGACGAAGTCGCCGCTGGTGCGCGGCCTGCTCGCCGACGTGTTCGCGCTCCCGGCGGTCCAGCCGCACCAGCAGGAAGCATCGGCCTTCGGCGCCGCGCTCGTTGCGGCGCAGGCGATCGGACTGGTCGACGATGCAGCGAGCGCCGCTCGCGCGGTCGGCTACGACGAGGCGACCGCGCCCGATCCCGCGCTGCTCGACGTCTATCGTCAAACGTACGAACGCTATCGCGCGTTCGTCGAAGCGCACCTTCCCTTATACGCGTGAGCATCGCTATACGCATGAGCATCGCGCCTTGTCAAATCGTTACGCCGACAGGCGCTCCGCGTAGGTCTGCACCCGTACGCGCAGCCGATCCGCCGTCGTCGTAGTAACCGCCTTGAGCGCGGCCGGGTTGAGATCGCTCGGTTCGAGGATCGCCAGGTCCCAGCGCGGGTCCGGGTCGTCGCCCAGAAAGTAGCCGTCCCAGATCGCCGCCTCGGCGTGCGTGTAGCACGCCGCCGGCGAACGGGCATCGATGCCGTACTTGGCGCACAGCGCACCGGCCGCGGCGCACATGAACTCGATCAGCGCGGCGTCGATCGGCGCGTCGCCGAACGTGCGCGGCTCCGCCCCGGCCATCGCGCTGATGCTCACCGCGACGCCGTACGAGTTGCGTCCGCGCACCGAGGCGCAGTAGTCGACGCCGGCCGGCATCTCCAAACTGAGCCGGCGCGCGTTGAGCGCAGGGCTCATCCCCGCCACGAGCACCTCGGCTCCGTCGGCATCGCGATCGGCGACGACCTGATACGGCAACGGGAGCCCCTGCTCGGCGCGGTCGAGCGCCCAGCCGTACGGCATCGCGGCCCAATGCATGGAGCAATGCGCGAGCGTGCCGGGTGCGACGTCGGGCAACATCGTCATGAAGGCGCGCGCCGCGGTCAGCGCGCGCGTTTCGGTCGTCGGATCGGCCGGCTGCACGGTGCCGCGCGACTATCCGGCCGTGTATTCGACGGCGTCGTCGAACCGTTGGGCGACGGTCGAGAGCTTGTGCTCGAGGTGCGCCCGCAGCAGCGCGCCGCACGCCGGACCGTCGCGGCGCTGGAGCGCGGCCAGAATCTGTTCGTGCTCGTCCATCGCCGCCGCCCACCGCTGCGGCGAATGGTTCGCCAGGTAGCGAGCGCGGCGAACGCGGCGCGAGAGCAGCTCGTACATCTCGGTGAGCTGCGCATTTCCGGCGGCCCGATTGATCGCTTCGTGGATCGCCTTATTGCTGATCATGTACGCCGGTAAGTCTCCGCGCTCGTAGTGTCCGCGCATCTCATGCTGCAGCGCGGTGACGCGCGCCAGTTCGCCGTCGTCGATCCGAGCGCATGCGAGCTCGCCGGCTAGCGCCTCGAGCGCCGCCACGATCTCGAACGCGTCGCGCAGCTCGGATCCCGAGAGACGGGTCACGCGCGCGCCGCGATGGGGGGTCAGCTCGACCAAACCCTCCGACGCCAAGACCTTGAGTGCCTCACGCAGCGGGGTGCGAGAGATGCCGAAGCGCTCGCAGAGCTCGCGTTCGGCGATCCGGGTCCCGGGCCGCAGCTCGCCCTCGGCGATCAGGGTCCGCAGCCGCGAGACGGTCTCATCGTGCAAAGAAACCCTGGCAATCAGCATGAGTCTTGGAATTCTGCATGCAATATGCGAATTCCCAACCCGGCATCTGATCCCGGAGGCGATGTGTCCGACTTTCGCAGCGGCGTTCACTTCTTGCAGATCCCCGGGCCGACGAACGTCCCCGACCGTGTGCTGCGCGCGATCGACCGCGCGACCATGGACCATCGCGGGCCAGGCTTCCCGCGCCTGACGAGCGAGATCGCGGACCTCATCAAGCCCGTCTTCGGCACCTCGGGACCCGTCGTGATCTATCCGTCGTCGGGGACCGGGGCCTGGGAAGCGGCCCTCGTGAACACGCTCTCGCCGGGGGACCGCGTGCTGATGGTCGAGACCGGCCAGTTCGCGGCCCTCTGGCAAAAGCTCGCCACGCGCCTGGGCCTGGCGGTCGAGGTCATCCCTGGCGACTGGCGCCACGGCGTCGATCCGGACGCGGTGGCCGAGCGCCTCGCCGCAGACCCTGGGCACACCATCAAGGCGGTCGCGGTCGTCCACAACGAGACCTCGACCGGCGTGACCAGCCGGATCGGCGAGGTCCGCGCGGCGATCGACCGGACCGGCCACCCGGCCCTCTTCTTCGTCGACACGATCTCGTCGCTCGCGTCGGTCGACTACCGCCACGACGAGTGGCAGGTCGACGTGACGGTGGGCGGCTCGCAGAAGGGGCTGATGCTCCCGCCGGGTCTGGCGTTCAACGCCGTCTCGGAGAAGGCGCTGGCGGCGTCGCGCACCGCGCGCCTGCCGCGCTCGTACTGGGCGTGGGACGAGATCCTCGCCTCGAACGCGACCGGCTACTTCCCTTATACGCCCGCGACCAACATGCTCTACGGCCTGCGCGAATCGCTGCACATGCTGCACGAAGAGGGGCTGGAGAACGTCTTCGCGCGCCACGCGCGCCACGGCGAGGCGACGCGGCGCGCCGCGCGCGGCTGGGGCCTCGAGATCCTGGCGCTCGACCGCCGCGAGTACTCGAACACGCTGACCGCGCTGCTCGTGCCGGATGCCGCAAACGCCGACGCGCTGCGCGCGACGATCCTGGAACACTTCGACATGTCGCTCGGCACGGGTCTGGGCAAGCTCGCCGGACGCGTGTTCCGCATCGGCCACCTCGGTTCGTTCAACGACTTGATGCTGGCCGGCACGCTCTGCGGCGTCCAGATGGGTCTCGAGCTCGCCGGCATCCCGCACGGCGACGGCGTCACTCCGGCGCTCGCCTACCTCGCCGCGCCCGCCGCGGCCCCCGCGCTCACCGCCGTCTAGCACACCCCAGCTCGCCTGCGCGAAACGGACCGTCGCGCGATGCCCGTTGCAGAAATATCCACCGCGACAACCTGGAGGGTAGAAATCTTGACCAACCGAGGAACGTTCGTTCGCAACGCAGCTGCGCTGGGCGCGGGCCTGCTCACCGGCGCGCCGGTCGCGGCGCTGGCCAAACGCAAGGGCGAAGTCAGCGACGCTGACGTCTCCAAGCTGTACGACGCCGCGAAGAAAGAAGGCAAGGTCGTCTGGTGGACCGGCCACTACACGCAATCAGCCGCGGAGAAGATCGCCGGTGCGTTCAAGGCCAAGTATCCTGGCATCGAGGTCGAGCTGCTGCGCCAGACGGGTCAAGTGCTGTTCCAGCGCCTCACGCAAGACCTCAAATCGAACGTGCATCAAGTCGACGTGTTCGCCTCGACCGACGAAGCGCACATGACGATCCTCAAGAAGCAGAACGCGCTCGCGACGTTCGTCCCCGCCGACATCGACAAGATCCCGAAAGACTTCCAGCATCTCGACGCGGAGGATACCTATCAGCTCGGCGACATCGCGCTGATGCTGATCAACTACAACCCGAAGAAAATGCCCGCGCCGCGCAAATGGACCGACCTGCTCGACCCGCGCATGAAAGATCTGCTCGCCACCGGCCATCCGGGCTTCAGCGGCTACGTCGGCAACTGGGTCGTGGCGATGAACGACAAGTACGGCTGGGACGCCTACTTCAAGAAGTTCGCGCAGAACAATCCGAAGATCGGCCGTTCGGTCTTCGACTGCACGACCGACATCGTCTCCGGCGAGCGCGTCGCCGGGCCCGGCGCCGACAGCCTCGCGCTCGAACGCAAAGCGTCCGGGAACGCGATCGACGTGTCGTTCCCCGAGGACGACACGATCCTGGTCACGGCGCCCGTCACGGTGCTGCGCGAAGCGCCGCATCCCAACGCCGGGCGGCTGCTGATGAACTTCTACTACTCCAAGGAGTACTCGCAGACGGCGGCCTCGACATACAACCTGCCGCTGCGGTTCGACGTCCCCTCGCCGACCGGCGTGCGGATCGACCGCATGCGCACGTACCACGTCAAGATCGATCGCCTGCTGACCGGCATCCCCGAGGTGACCGCGAAGTGGCGCGAGACGTTTAACGTCTGATGGTCGACGCGACGCCGCGCCGTCTCGAGCGCACGGGTTCGTTCGACATCGGCCCGATCTTCTTCATCGGCGCGGCGATCGTGCTCTTGATCCTCGTCATCGTCCCGATCGGGTGGCTCCTCGCGATCAGCGTCGAGCGCCCGGACGGGGGCAGTCTCACGCTCGGCAACTACGTCGAGGCGTTCACCAAGTCGATCTACCTCCGGCCGATCGCCAACTCACTGATCCTCGCGTTCTCGGTCGCATCGATTGCGGTGCTGCTCGGCACGCCGCTGGCGTGGCTGATCGCGCGCTCGAACATGCCCGGCAGAAAATCGTTTCGCGCGCTGATCACGGCGGCGTTCGTCACGCCGTCGTTCATCGGCGCCGAAGCGTGGATCTTGCTGGCCGCACCGAACAGCGGCTGGATCAACCGTGCCATCGCGTCGTTCACGCACGCCGACCATGGCCCGCTCAACATTTTCTCGCTCGCCGGCGCCGTGTTCGTGATGGCCCTCTACAACGTGCCGTACACGTTCACGTTCGTCGCCGGCGGCCTCGAGCTGCTCAGCGTCGAGCTGGAAGACGCCTCGGCGACGCTCGGCGCGTCGGCGTGGCGCACGCTCACCCAAATCACGCTGCCGCTGGTCGCGCCCGCGATCATCGGCGGTTTCATCATGTCGTTCCTCGAGGCGCTCTCGGAGTTCGGCGCGCCGGCGTTCCTGCTGATTCCGGCGCGCACACAGGTCGTCACGACGCAGCTCTATCTCTTCTTCCAGTTCCCGGTGCGCACCGAGCTCGCCGCGGCGTACGCGATGCCGCTGCTCGCCGCGACGGTCGGCCTGCTCCTGCTGCAGCGCCGCATCCTCGGGCGCAAGAAGTATACGACGGTCGGCGGCAAGGGCGGGCGTCATCGGCTCGTCGATCTCGGGCGCTGGCGGTGGCCGCTGTTCGGCATCGCGGCGCTCGTCCCGCTGTGCTCCGTGGTGCTGCCGTATCTCGCCCTGCTGGCGACTTCGCTCTCGCGCATCTGGAGCGCGGGTCCGGTCCCCGGCAACCTCACCTTGCACTGGTACAGCTGGGCGATCTTCGAGAACGCGGAGACGCGTCGTGCGATCTTTCACAGCCTCAGCTACGGCGCGGCGGCCGCGACGATCGCGACGATCATCGCCTTCCTGATCGCGTATACCGCCAACCGTAAGCTCTTCCCCGGCGCCTCGGTGCTCGGCTTCATCTGCATGGCTCCGTTCGTCGTGCCGGGTATCGTGCTCGCGATCGGGATCTATGCCGCATACTCGCACCCGCCGCTGCTGCTCTACGGCACCGCGGCGATCCTGATCGTCGCGTTCACCACCCGGTTTCTGCCGATCGCATACTCCAACCTCAACACGATGGTCGCCTCGGTGAACGTCGATCTCGAGAACGCGGCCCGAACGCTCGGCGCGACGCGGCTGCGCGCGCTGGCGACCATCACGGCACCGCTGCTGCGCCGCGGGCTGCTCGCGAGCTGGCTGCTAGTGTTCATCCCCGCGATCCGCGAGCTGAGCTCCGCGATCTTCCTGTTCACGCCGCGCACGGCGACGATGACGACCCAGATCTTCGACTTTACCGACGCGGGCAACTACGAGGCCGTCGCGACGCTGGCGATCCTGATCCTCGGAATTACGATCGTGATCGTCTCGGTCGCCTATCGTTTCCTCGGCCGCGATTTCATGGAGACCAAGAGCACCTGATGGCACGTATCGACATAGCGGCACTGACCAAGAGCTACGCCGGGAAGAACGCCGCCCGTGCGGTCGACGGCATCGATCTGGCGATCGCCGACGGCGAGGTGATGGCGCTCGTCGGGCCGTCGGGCTGCGGCAAGACGACGACGCTGCAATTGCTGGCGGGTTTCCTCAAGCCGGACTCCGGGACGATCACCGTCGGTGAGCGCCTCGTCTCTTCGGGCAAGGGCGTCGTACCGCCGGAGAAGCGGCGGATGTCGCTGATCTTCCAGAGCTACGCGATCTGGCCGCACAAGACCGTATTCGAGAACGTCGCATACGGCCTGCGCGTGCAGAAACTTTCGCGCTCGGAGATCGAGGACCGCGTGACAGCGGTACTCCGCAGCGTCCGCATGACGGATCTCGCCCAACGCTATCCTTCCGAGCTTTCCGGCGGCCAGCAGCAGCGCGTCGCGCTCGCTCGTGCGGTCGTCGTCGAGCCGGAGACGCTGCTGCTCGACGAGCCGCTCTCGAACCTCGACGCGAACTTGCGCGAGGAGATGCGCTTCGAGATCCGGCGCATCCACGACTCGACCGGGATCACGATGGTGTACGTGACCCACGACCAGACCGAAGCGATGGTCGCGGCGGATCGCATCGCGATCATGCGCGCCGGCCGCATCGCGCAGGTCGGGACGGCGCGCGACATCTACGAGCGTCCCGCGACGGCGTTCGTCGCGACGTTCATCGGCGGCACGAACACGCTCCCCGCGGCATACGTCGAGCCCGGCGTGATCGATTGCTGCGGCGCGCGGCTGCGCGTGCGCGACGACGTCGACACGCAGGCCGCCGCCCGCGGTCCGGTGACGCTGTGCGTGCGCCCGCACGAGCTGCGCTTCGCCGCGGCCGACGGCGACGACGGCGTCGGCTACCGCGCCAACGGACACAATCGACTCGTCGGAAGGGTTGCCCGGCAGACCTA
>JAQBPM010000017.1 GCA_028287525.1 Vulcanimicrobiota bacterium
CCCCGCCGCCGTGATGGATCGACACCCACGTCGCGCCGCCGGCGACGTTGATCATCGCGTTGAGCAGCGGCCAGTCGCTGACCGCGTCGCTGCCGTCGCGCATCGCTTCGGTCTCGCGATTCGGCGACGCGACGCTGCCGCTGTCGAGGTGGTCGCGCCCGATCACGATCGGCGCTTTCAGCTCGCCGCTGGCCACCATGTCGTTGAAGGCCAAGCCGACCCGGTCGCGGTCGCCGAGCCCAATCCAGCAGATGCGCGCCGGCAGGCCTTGGAAGGCGATGCGCTCACGCGCCATGTCGAGCCAGCGATGCAGGTGCGCGTCGTGCGGCAGCAGTTCTTTGACCTTGGCGTCGGTCTTCGCGATGTCGTCGGGATCGCCGGAGAGCGCGACCCAGCGGAACGGCCCGACGCCGCGGCAGAACAGCGGCCGGATGTACGCCGGCACGAAGCCTGGAAAGGCGAACGCATCGCGCAGTCCCGCGTCGTACGCCATCTGCCGGATGTTGTTGCCGTAGTCGAACGTCGGAATCCCGAGGCGATGGAACGCCAGCATCGCTTCGACGTGCGCGACCATCGATCGCTTCGCCGCGTCGGAGACGGCGGCCGGATCGCTGACCCGCTTCGCCCGCCACTCTTCCAACGTCCAGCCCGCCGGCAAATAGCCGTTGATCGGATCGTGCGCCGACGTCTGGTCGGTGACCGCATCGGGGCGCACGCCGCGCCGCACGAGCTCGGGGAGAATCTCCGCGGCGTTGCCGACGACCGCGACCGAGACCGGCACCTTCGTGCGCCGCGATTCTTCGAGGATCGCCAGGGCTTCGTCGAGCGAGCCCGCGGCGCGATCGAGGTAGCGCGTCTCGAGACGTTTCTGCACGCGCGTCGGATCGCACTCGATCGCCAGCATCGACGCGCCGGCCATCGTCGCGGCGAGCGGCTGCGCGCCGCCCATTCCGCCCAGGCCCGCGGTGAGCACCCAGCGGCCGCCAAGATCGCCGCCGAAGTGCCGGCGGCCCATCTCCGCAAACGTCTCGTAGGTCCCTTGCACGATCCCCTGCGAGCCGATGTAGATCCACGAGCCGGCCGTCATCTGGCCGTACATCATGAGCCCTTTGCGGTCGAGCTCGTTGAAGTGTTCCCACGTCGCCCAGCGCGGCACGAGGTTCGAGTTCGCCAAGAGCACGCGCGGCGCGTCGGGATGCGAGCGGAAGACGCCGACCGGCTTCCCCGACTGGATCGCCAGCGTCTCGTCGTCGCCGAGCCGCTCGAGCTCGAACACGATGCGGTCGAACGACGGCCAGTCGCGCGCGGCTTTCCCGATCCCGCCGTAGACGACCAGGTCGTCCGGCCGCTCCGCGACGTCGGGATCGAGGTTGTTCATCAGCATCCGCAGCGCCGCTTCGGTCTGCCAACTCCGTGCGCGCAGCACGTTCCCGCGCGGCGCGCGAACCGTCCGCGCTACTGCCTGAATCACTGGCGTACCTCCGCCCCTCTACTCCCGGCCGCGACCGCTCGGCTCCTTCGCGAGGGCGCCGAGGCCGGCAGAGGAAGCGCGCGATGGCGAGCGGGAACCCTCACGTCAAGGGGAGGGCGCGAGCAGATGACGACGCTTCACGGAATCAACGACTTGGTCGTCGCGCTGCGCGAGCTCGGCAGCATCCTGCAGCCGGTCAAGGTCGCCGGGACCCTGCGCGACGTGCGGATCGACGAGCGGACCCTTGCCCCGTATCTCACCTGGGCTCCGGGCCGATACACCCGCAATCTCATCGCGCGCGATCCGTCGTTTGAGCTGATCGCGATCTGCTGGGAGAGCGACGCGCGCTCGGCGATCCACGACCACGCCGACTCCGATTGCGCGTTCGTCCTGCAGTCGGGAGCGATCACTTGTGAGAATTTCCGGATCGCTTGGCGCGAAGCGCGTGAGAGCGGTCCGGCCGAGGTTCGCTTCACCGGCGCCCGCACGCTGCGCGAGGGCCAGATCGACATGCGCAGCGGTCACCTCTCGGTGCATCGGGTCGGTTCATCCGGCGGCCGCGCCGTCACGCTGCACGTCTACGCCAAGCCGATCGACACGTGCATGACGTACGGCGAAGACGGAACGTACGCGATCTCCCGCTCGCGCTACGACACGGTGCCGGTCGCCGCGAGCTGACCCGCAGGTTCAGGCGACGAGTTCGCCTTCGCCGCGACGCGTGTAGACGAACGCCCACGTGCGCGCGCCGTCGATCTCGATCATCGTCACCGCGCGCTGAAGGTTCCACGACGACGCGCCCCGGTCGGCGGCCTCGATCTGCTTCGCATTCACCGGGATGACGTATCCGTCCACGGCCGCACCTTTGAGCTGGCGTGCGAACTCGTGGCCGTCTGCGCCGCGATAGCGTGCCCAGTGCAGCATCCGCGCCGGGAAGACCGGCAGACTCTCGCCGAAAAGCCGGCGACGATAGTGTTCTTCGGCGAGCGATCCGCAGGCGAAGAGCATGGCATCAGCGCCCGGCCTCAAACGAGCCGGCTGCGCGGTGATAACTTGCGCCACAGTAGTTCCCTTCCGTGTCGGCATTTCACCCTTGGAAGATTCTACCACGGGGCAACCCAAGCGGATCCTCGTTTAACGAAGACCTTGCAGTGTTCGGACGCCGTTACACGGACGTGTTGAAGAACCGGTTCAAATAGCCGAACTGCGTGTTCGCGTTGTGCAGCGTCTCGAGCGAGATCTGACTCTGAATCAAGAGCCGGTAAAGTTCGGTCGACGTCTGTGCGGCGTTCGCGTCGGCGATGTTGGACGCCGACGCCGTCAACGCGTTCGAGGCGACGTTGTTCGAGTTCACCTGCGCGTCGAGCGAGATCGCTTGCGCGCCGAGGGACGCGCGCGCGGCGGTCGTCGCGCCGATCGCGGCGTCGATCTGACCGATCGCGTTCGTCGCGTTCGCGGTCGACGAGAGGTCGAGATGCTGGATGAAGATCGCGCTGGACGACGCGTTGGGGAGCGAGAGCGCGGTCGTTGCGCCCTGGTTCGCGCCGGTCTGCACTTGCGCGTTCAGCGCGTTCGACCCGGCGGTCGCGGCCTGCACCTGAATCGTCGCGGTCGCGCCGCTGTCGCCGGTGCCCGGCGTGCCGAGCGTGACGCTGGTGCCGTTGACGACAACGGTCGAGCCGGCGGCTTGAGGACCCAGATTGGTCGTCTGGCCGGTCGCCGACGAGGTGAACGTCACGTCGATCGCGACCGACGAGCCGCCCGCATTGACGACGCTCAAACCGATCGTTCCGCTTTGCGACGCCGGCGCCGCCGCGGTCGACGCTACCAGGCTGCCTCCGCCGCCGAGCGCGGCGTTCGTCGTTACCCCAGCCGTCGCGGCCGTCGGGGGCTGCGAGCCGAACGTACCGTTCAGCAGCGGGGTGCCGTTGAAGTTCGCGTTCTGCGCGTTGGCGTTGATCTGGCGCACGAGGCCGTCGGCGACGTGCTGGAGGTTCTGCCGGTCGTTCGCCGAGAGCAGGTCGTTCGAGGCTTGGACCGCGAGCGAACGCAGTGACTGCAGGGAGTCCGACGTGGTCTGCAGCGCGCCCTCGGCGACGTTGACGGCGTTGCGCGCGTCGACCGCGTTGCGCGAACCCTGGTCGAAGCCGGCCGACTGAACCTGGAGCGCTGTCGCGATCGCGAGGCCGGAAGGATCGTCGGCCGCGGAGTTGATCCGCTTGCCGGTCGAGGCGGCTTGGAACGGGCGCAGCAGATCGTGCTGCAGCTGCTGCAGCGGCGACAGCGCTGAATTCGCCTGATTGGTAATCGACCCAAAACCGAACGACATCGAAGCCTCCCCTCCCTAGTATCGTACGAGAAAGGAAGCTTCGGTACATTTCAGCGCCGGCGCGTGATCCTCGTCACTGCCTGTACGCGGCGTCCGACGGCCTGCCCACGGCGCCGCCCAAGGTGCGCACCACGGAGCGGGTGATCGCCTTCACCCGCGCGTCCCAGGCGAGCGCGCGCGCCCAATCGACCGTGCCGGCGTTGAACACGTGACCGCGCCCGCGCGCGAACGCGACCATCGCGGCCGCTCCGCCGGGCGCGATCCGGCCGCTGCCGTCGCCGACGTTCCAGCCGTCGAACGACGCGCGGCCCAGCACCGTCAGGCCCGGCGGCGCTTGCGCGGGATCGATGCCGTCACACTCGTAGCCGATGGCGTACGCGCCGGCCCCGACCAGGTCTCCGTCGCGCACGTGCGCGTCGCGCAGCATCCAGTGCGACGCGTTCTCGATCCTGTACCCGGCTGGCGGGCGCGGTCCGATCCACTTTCCGCCGCCGCGCCGGTAGGAGACGCCGGTGAGCGCGTCTTCCGGTTCGTCGTCCGACCAGCTCCCCTCGCGCGTGATGCTCGCCGCATCGTCGTCGTAGCGCAAGCGCGAGACGCACGTGCTTCCGCCGAAGAAGGCGACGTTGCCGCCGTCGTCGACCCATCGTTCGACGTGCGCGCGCTTCTCGCGCGTCCAGTATTTGTCGTGTCCGAAACTGCACAGCAGCGCGTACCGCCGCAAGTCGACGTCGCCGCGATGCAGATCGAGATCGGTGCACACGTCGACCGCGATCCCTTCGCGAGCGAACCAGGCGAGCCCGTAGAGATCCCAATGCGCGAACGTCTGGCGCGGCGTCGTCCGGTCGTACATGTCGGCGTGCACTTCGTCCCACGAGTGTCCGCCCGTCCCGCCGCCCGGACGGCGCAAGGAGACGGCCGGAGAGCCGCTGTACAGGCAGGCGCCTTCATCGACGCGGCGCGTGCCGTCGACGTGCGCAACGTTGTACGCGTGATAGGTGAACAACGGCAAATTGACCAGCGCCCGCGCCTGCGAGGGCGCGCGAACGACGAAGAGGGCGGTGCCCCAGCGCGCGTCCGGCGTATCGTCGCGCGGGGCGCCGCGAGCCGGAATACCGCCCTCGGTCAGAAAGCGAGCGATGTAGGCGCCCGGCGCAAGCCCGCTCGGAAGCGGGATCTCGATCTGCGGCCAGTCCCAGGGCTCACCCGCCGTGCCGGGCGGCGCGTCGGCGCCCTCGAACGAGCCCGCCTCCAAAACGAGCTCGGCGCGATCGCTCCAGCGCTCGATGCGCACGTCGTAGCGGCGTGCATCGGTCGCTACGTGCAGCCGCAGCGTACCGCCCGCATCTACCGTCGGTTCGTGGGGAAATGCTCGCAGCAAGCGGCTTCTAGTCCGGGGACCGGCGCGCGGCGTCGTAGATCACAACGTTGCAGTCGAACACATGCGCGACCCCCTGTCAATGCGAAAGGCGCCCGTAAGAGCAATCCAAGCTCCATGAAGTGCGAAACCTCACGCTGCGCCGCGACATGTTTCAAGCGGCCAACGGTACGAACGCGTCGTCGAGCGCGTCGAGAACGGCGGGCGGAAGAATCGATACCACCAGATGCCGCGGCAGAAACCACGTCACCCCGGCGATGGCGCTCGAGAAGGCCTGCTCGTCGGCGAAATCGTCTCGCGCGATGCGGAAGACGAGCTGTTCGCGCGGTTCCTGGTCGGGCGAGACGAGCGTGAGGACGCCCGGCTGCTCGATGCCCAGACACCGCGTGAAATACGCGTGCAGCAGCGGCCGCACGTAGGGCGGCAGCATCGTCTCGTCGGGAGCGAGCACTTCCTTCATAACGACACGGACCGGCGAAGCGGCCGCAACGATGCTGATCCGCGGCAGCTCGTACGTCCCGAATGCGCGGCGCGTAACGAGGTCGCCGCACGTGAACACCCACGCGGCGACCTCACCGAACGGCTCGATCGCGATGCCGAACCCGCTCTCCGTGGCGAGCTCAAGCAGGTCGGGAACCGCGATCGTCCCTCCTTCACCGTCCGGCGGAAGGTCGAGCGCGTAGTAGGGGAAGCCGTCCGGCCCAAGCGAGATCTTGGGATCGCGCTCGCAGAGCCGTGCTCCCTCGAGCAGGTCGTAGAAACGGTGGCGCCACTTGGCGGTGCGCTCCTCTTCGGGTACCGACAGGTGCTCGCGGAGCGCGTCGGCGTCGGTCACGCGGTTATCGTACCCTGGTCAGCCGAAAACGCCGTTGCGGCCCGCCGCCTTGGCCTGGTAGCACGCCGCGTCCGCCGCGGCCAGGGCATCCTCTGGGCGCACGACGCTCGCTTCCAACGGCGCCAGCCCAATCGAAACGCCGATCTGCAGCGATTCGCCGGCGTGCTGCATCCGAAACGCCTCGACTGCCGCGCGGATCTTCTCCGCTACGCGGCGCGCGTCGTCGAGCCGGCAGTTGGTGAGCAGGCACGCGAACTCGTCGCCGCCGATGCGCGCCAGCACGTCGCCGCCGCGCACCGAGCGCCCCATCACCCGCGACACCGCCGCGAGCAGCGCATCGCCGATGGCGTGACCGAACTTGTCGTTGACCAGCTTGAAGCGATCGAGATCGAGATACGCGATGGCATGATGCTCGCCGCGCTCGCGGATGCCGCGCACCGCTTCGTCGAGCCGTTCGAGGAATGCCCGGCGATTCTGCAGCCCGGTGAGCTGATCGTGCGCGGCCTCGAACGTCAGTCGCATCGCCAAGCGCGCTTCGGCCGTGACGTCGCGCAAGACGACGACCGTTCCGTGATTGCCGCCGATCCGGGACGCCGTGTAGGCGACGTCGAGGTTGCCGCCGGGCGTGCGCAGGATGCCGCGACCGCGAGCGGTCTGTTCGTCTGCGGAGTCGCGGAGCAGATCGATCGGCTGCGCCTGCTCGTCCAGCAGGCGCACGACTTCGCCGACGTGCGCGCCGTATGCGTCGGCGAGCTCGATGCCGAGCAGCGCTTCCGCCGCTTCGTTCACGTAGTCGACGACGCCGTCCGCGAGGATCGTCACCACCGCTTCGGCGATCGCGCCGAGCGTCGTCTCGAGCTTCTGCTTCTCGCCCGCGAGTGCGTCGAAAATCATCTTGCGCGTGGTGACGTCCCGAAAGACGATGACGTGGTGCACCGCGTCGGACGCCTCGACCGGCGTTGAGACGATCTCCGTCCAGTGCGGCGTCCGATCGCGCGCATACAGCACGCTCGCGGCGCGTGCCGTCGTCCGCGCGGCGATGCGGGACCGAAACTGCAGCAGCCCGTCGCGGTCGGTCAACGGGCCCCACAGGATCTCGCCAGGCTGCCCGATCGCATCGTCGGCGAAGCCGAACATCCGGCTGAACTCGCCATTGACTGCGACGATCACCGCCGGATGCTTTGGACTTGCCGGCGTCGTGAGGATCGCGACGGCATCGCCGAGCCGCTCCATGCTCTCCATGAACCCTCGGAGCTCGCCGGACCGCTCGGGCACGCCGTTCGAACCGCAGAACGCTCCGATCTCGCAAGCGAGCGCCGCGAGCGCGCCGCCGTCGAGCGGTGCGGCAGGTGCCTCCAGCACGAGGTCGCCCGCCGTGCCGTCTCTCAGCTCCAGCGCGATCGTCAGCGCGACCTCCAGGTCGCCCGGCGAGCGGCGCGCCGCGCTCACGAGCGCCTGCGCCGCGGGGCCATCGCAGCCCCATATCGCGATCGGCTCGTCGTCGCCCCTGCGAACGACGACCGCCGCCGTCGCCTGCGCGCCGCGCGCGGCAGCTCGCAGCAGCGCGGTACTCACCTCCATTCCGGTACGCTAGCGCACTTTGAAACAAAGCGCCAGCAAAGTGGGCGCCGGCACGGTTCTTGCTCCCTTGCTTTTAGCTTTCAAACCGTCGCACCAAATGAACGGTAACCGTTGCGTCCATCGAACCGTAACCGTCGCGTCGCGCGGCTGCGGTTCGTAGATTTTCTTCAGCACTCGGCGCGCACGGCGGTGCCGGAAATCGCAACATTGTGTTTCATATCATTCGCACGTTTCGCTCACCGGAATCGTGCAGGTGTGACGAGCGCACAAAACGTTCGATGGCGATTGACTCACGTCGCCGCCGATTGTAAGTTTTTGGTAAGAAATTCGTTCGCCGTTTCGCTATTCGTATTTCAACGATCGTCACAGTACGACACGTTGCATCCGTCGAGCGACAATGACGAATCGCATCCGAACACCGGCTCGGCAGCCTTCGGATCGGACAAATATGTCGGCGGTATCTCCGCCGGCATCAAATTGACTTCCGTGCAAGGGAGAGACACGTGAGTACCTACGGGCGTGGGCAAGGACGCGATCTCATCATCGGCGTGACTCCGTTCGAGACGCCGAATCCGGGGCTGACTGCCGCGGTGAACCGCGCGGGCGCGCTGGGCATCCTCGATCTCGGACGTGAACGCGCGCGAGCGCGCGCGGCGCTGAAGCAGACCAGTCGCTGGACGAAAGAGCCGTGGGGCGTGCGCGTTCCCGCCGGCTGTCCGATCTGGCCGGACGAACTTCCGGCCGGCGTGACGACGATCGTCCTGCCGCACGCATCGCCGTGGAGCGCGTTGCGGATGGACGGTGTGCGCATTCTCGCCGAAGTCAACGATCCGGACGAAGCGCATCGTGCGCTCGCGCTCGGCGTAGACGGACTGATCGCGCGAGGCTCGGAGGGCGGCGGACGCGTCGGCGATCTCACGACGTTCGTCTTGCTCCAGCATCTCCTCGCCGACGCGCAGATCGCGGTGCCGATCTGGGCGGCCGGCGGACTCGGCCGGCACAGCGCCGCAGCCGCAATCGCCGGCGGTGCCGCGGGCATCCTCATCGACGCGCAGCTCGCGCTCGTGCGCGAGTCGACGCTGCCGCAAGACGTCCGCGCGGCGATCGCCGCGATGGACGGGAGCGAGACGACGGTCATCGCAGGACATCGCGTCTACAGCCGCCCGGACTTGGCGGCACGGCGCGCGCACTGGCCGGAACTCGCCGCCGGCGGCGAGCTCTCCGAAGCGATCGTCGCGGCGCGTCTCGGGGGCGAAACCTTCGACGAGCAGCTGCTTCCGATCGGCCAGGACGGTGCGTTCGCGCGCGCGTTCGCCGAAGAGTACGCGACGGCGGGCGCGCTCGTGCAAGAATTGCGCACGTCGATCGAAGCGCACGTGTCCGGTGCCGCCGTGTCCCAGCCGCTGCGCGCCGATTCGCGCTTCGCTCGCGCGCGCGGCGTCCGGTTTCCGGTCGTGCAAGGGCCGATGACCCGCGTCAGCGACCGCGCGGCGTTCGCCGCGGAGGTCGCGGAACAGGGGGGTCTGCCGTTCCTCGCGCTCGCGCTCATGGACGGTGCCGACGTGCATCGTCTCCTTGAAGAGACGGCGGCGGCGCTCGGAACGCGGCCTTGGGGCGTCGGCATCCTGGGGTTCGCTCCGGCGCACGTGCGCGAAGCCCAGTTGGAAGCGATCCATCGCTTCCGTCCACCGTGCGCGCTGATCGCCGGCGGCCGTCCGTCGCAAGCCGCACCGCTCGAAGCGGCCGGGATCGACACGTTCATGCACGTCCCCTCCCCCGGCCTGCTCGATCGTTTCCTGCGCGAAGGCGCGCGCAAGTTCGTCTTCGAGGGACGCGAGTGCGGCGGCCACGTCGGCCCGCGCGCGAGCTTCGCGCTGTGGGACACCCAAGTCGAGACGCTGCTGCGCTACGGCGCGAGCCTATCGGCCGAAGACGAGCGGCGCTTCTTCGGCGAGCTGCACGTTCTGCTCGCCGGCGGAATCCACGACGAGCGATCCGCGGCGATGGCGGCCGTCCTCGCGTCGCCGCTCGCGACGCGCGGCGCCGGCGTCGGCGTGCTGATGGGCACCGCGTATCTCTTCACCGAGGAAGCGGTTCGCACGCAGGCGATTCTGCCGACGTTCCAGGAAGCGGCGATCGCGTGCGACGAGACCGTGCTGCTCGAGACGTCGCCGGGCCACGCGACGCGTTGCGCCGATACGACGTACGCGCGGGCGTTCACCGACGTGAAGCATCGGCTGCAGTCGGAAGGGCTTCCGCAGCAGGCGGTCTGGGCCGAGCTCGAAGCGCTCAACCTCGGGCGGCTGCGCCTCGCCAGCAAAGGCTTGCGCCGCGACGGCGATCGCGTCGTCACCGTCGACGAAGACGAGCAGCGCGCGGAAGGGATGGTGATGATCGGTCAGGTCGCCGCGCTGCGTTCGGCGAAGACGACGATCGGCGCCCTGCACGAGCAGGTCACCTCCGGCGCGAGCGCGTTCGTCGAAGATGCCGCGGTGCGTCTGATCGCGCCGGCCGACGTGCGTCCCGCGGCTTCACTCGACGTCGCGATCGTCGGCATGGCGTGCATCTTCGCGAAGTCGCCCGATCTCGAGCAGTATTGGGCGAACATCCTCGGCGGCATCGACGCGATGGGCGAAGTCCCGCCGGAACGCTGGGATCCCGCGGTGCATTGGGACTCGCAATCGACGGGTCCGCACGCCGGACGCCGCAGCCCCTCGAAGTGGGGCGGCTTCATCCCGGCGATCCCCTTCGATCCGCTCGCGTTCGGCATTCCGCCCTCTTCGCTCGCCGCTATCGAACCGGTGCAGCTCCTGGCACTGCACGTCGCAGAGCGCGCGCTGCGCGACGCCGGCTACGCCGAACGCAACCCGCATCGCGAGGGCACGTCGGTGATCTTCGGAGCCGAAGCCGGCAGCGATCTCGCCATGGCGTACAACTTTCGCGCGGCCTATCGATCGTACTTCGGCGAGCTTCCGCCCGAACTCGACGACGAGATACCGGAACTCACCGAAGACTCGTTCCCGGGCGGTCTCTCGAACGTGATCGCGGGACGGATCGCCAACCGTCTCGACTTGCGCGGCTCCAATTTCACGGTCGACGCGGCGTGCGCGTCGTCGCTCGCCGCGCTCGATCTCGCCTGCAAAGAGCTGGTGATGGGCACCAGCGAAATGGTGCTGTGCGGCGGCGCCGATCTGCACAACACCGTCCAGGACTACTTCTTGTTCTCCTCGGTGCACGCGCTCTCGCCGAGCGGGAAGCCGCGCCCGTTCGATGCGGAGTCCGACGGAATCGCGCTGGGCGAAGGCGTCGCCTGCGTCGTGCTCAAGCGCCTCGCCGACGCGGAGCGCGATGGCGACCGCGTCTACGCGGTCATCCGCGGAATCGCGGGTTCGAGCGACGGACGTTCGCTCGGCTTGACCGCGCCGCGGCCGGACGGACAGCGTCTCGCTATGCAGCGAGCGTACCGGCGCGCCGGTATCGCGCCGGCGCAGGTCGGCCTCATCGAAGCGCACGGCACCGGAACCGTCGTCGGCGATCGCACCGAGCTCGCAACGATCAGCGAGCTGTTCGCCTCCGAGGGAGTCGCACCCGGAAGCTGCGCGATCGGTTCGGTCAAATCGCAGATCGGTCACACGAAGTGCGCGGCGGGCGTCGCCGGCGTCATCAAAGCCGCGATGGCGCTGTGGACCGGCGTCCGCCCGCCGACGCGCGCGCTCTCGCAGCCGAACTCCGCCTGGGACCGCAAGACCAACCCGTTCTTCTTCACCACCAGCGCCCTGCCGTGGGCCGCGCCGCCCGAGGAGCGCATCGCGGGCGTCAGCGGTTTCGGTTTCGGCGGCACGAACTTCCATGCGGTTCTCGGCGCGTACGACGGTGCGCCGGAGCCCGCGCACGGGCTCGACGCGTGGCCGGCCGAACTGTTCGTCTTTCGCGGCGAGACCGCCGCGGAGGCGCAAGCCGCGATCGCGCAGCTGCAGTCGCTGCTCGCCGCGAACGAGAGCGCCGGCCGGCCGTGGCACCTGCGCGACCTCGCGCGAACGCTCGCCGCGAGCGAAGCGGAACGCGGGAACGCGCGTGCGGCGCAGGTGGCGCTCGTCGCGACCGATCTCGACGATCTCGCGGCAAAGCTCACGGCGGCCCCGTTCGAGACGCGCGACGACGTCTTCGTGCGCAATGCGGCGACCGGCGGTGAGGTCGCGTTCCTCTTCCCCGGTCAGGGCAGCCAGCGTCCCGGGATGCTCGCCGACCTGTTCGTCGCGTTCCCGCGCCTGCGCGAACTGCTCGCGCAGAGCGGGCCATACGCCGCCGCGATGTTCCCGCCCACGGCGTTCGACGCCGAAG
>JAQBPM010000056.1 GCA_028287525.1 Vulcanimicrobiota bacterium
TACACCCCGAGCGTGGGCGATCCCAAGTCGAGCTGATCGCCGGGGATCACGCGCACCGGGTGCGTGCGGGCGAGTTCGCCGGCGAAGCGCGACGCGTCGCCGACCAGCACGATGAAATCGTCTTCGACCAGTTCGCGCGCCGCGAACGCGCGCACGGCTTCGGCATCGACTGCTTGCACGCGGCGCGCGTAGAGCGAGAGCTCGTCGAGCGGAACGTCGTACAAGACGTGTTCGGAGAGCGCGCCTGCGATGCCGTCGATCGTCTCGATCGAACGGAAGAAGCCGCCGGTCACCGTCGCTTTGCGTTTGACGAGATCCTCGTCGGTCGCCGGCGCGTCGACGAGCGAACGCAGCGTCGCGAGCGTGACCTCCGTCGCTTCGACCGCTCGCGTATGATCGACCAGCGTCGACGCGGTGAAGAGTCCTGGCAGACGCCGCGCGCCCAGCGACGCGCCCGCGCCGTACGACAGCCCGCGCTTGACGCGAATCTCCTGGTTGAGCCGGCCGCTGTAGCCGGAGAGCACCGCCGTCGCGACCGTGCCGGCGTAGTAGTCGGGCGAACTGCGCCGGATCGTGACGCGGCCGGCGACGAGCGCGGTGCGGCCGGAATCCGGTTTGTCGACGATGACGACCTGCGCGCGCGGCGGCGGGATCGCGCCGTCGGGACGCGCAGCCTGTGCCGTATCGCCGGCACGCCACCCGCCGAGCTCGCGCTCGGCGAGCGCAAACGCGTCGTCGGGACTGATGTCGCCGCCGATCACCAGCACGGCGTCGTCGGGCCGGTAGAATCGCTCGTGAAACCAGGCGACGCGATCGCGTCCGAGCGCGGCGAGCGTCGCCGCGGTTCCGGCCAGCGGATGACCGTACGGCGCGCCGCCGTACGCCACGCGCTGCGCGGTCAGGCGCGCGACGGCGCTCGGGTTCGCATAGGTCAGCGCGAGATCCGAGATCGACTTCGTGCGCACGCGTTCCACTTCGCGCGGCGTGAAGGCCGGCTGCCGAACGACTTCCTTGAGCAGCGCGAACGCCTGCGGGAATGCCGGCGTCGTCGCGGTGACGCCCACCACCGAGGCGTCGTATCCGGAGGCGGCGTCGAGCCGCGCGCCGAGCGCGTCGATCGCCGCTGCCAAGTCGGTCGCGCTGCGCGTCGTCGTGCCCTGCGTGATCAGCGCCGCGGCGAGCGCCGAGAGGCCGGCTTCGTCTTCGCGTTCGGCGGCACCGCCGGCGCGGATCACGAGCTGTGCCGCGATCAGCGGCAGGTTGCGCAGTTCGAAGACGACGACGCGCAGCCCGTTGTCCAGCACGCGCTCGACGGGCGCGGGAAGCAGGGCATCGCGCGGCGCTCCGGCGACCGGCATCGCATGCGACGCCGTCACTGCGGCAGATACTCGATGACGGTGCGGTTCTCGGCGCGCAGATACGTCTGCGCGACCCGCATGACGTCGGCGGCCGTTACCGCGAGGTAGCGATCGAGGTCGGCGTTGACAACGCCCGGATCGCCGCGTTCCGTCGTTGCATGCACCAGCGCGAGCGCGATGCCGCTCGCCGTCTGTCGCGAACGCACCAGGGCACTCGCGATCTGCGTCTGGACGCGCGCGAGTTCCGCCGGCGACGGCGGCTCGGTGCGAACCCGCTCGAGTTCCGCCTCGAGCGCAGCGCGCGCGTCGGCCAGCGCCACCCCGCGCGCGCACGTCACGCGGGCTCCGAAGAGGCCCGGCTGCTCGCGCAGATCCGCCGACGCCCAAGCGCTCGACGCCAGCTGCTTGTCGTAGATCAGCGACGTGTAGAGCCGCGAGGAACGGCCCGCGCCGAGCAGCGCTTCGAGCACGTCGAGCGCCGCGGCGTCGGGATGCGAAGCGGCCGGAATGTGATAGGCCTCTTCGGCCGCGGCCAGCGGCACGTTTGCGGCGCGATGCGTGTAGGTTCGCTGGGCCGTCTGCACCGGTTCGACCGCGAGCACGCGCGGGATCGGCGTCTGGGGCGTTGCGATCGGCCCGAAGTACCGGTCGATCCAGCGCCACGTCTCGTCGACGTCGAGATCGCCGGCGACGACCAGCACGGCGTTGTCGGGACGGTAGTACGTCGCGTGAAACGCGACGACGTCCTCGAGTGCGGCGGCGTTGAGTTCCTCGGGACTCCCGATGACGCCGCGCCGGTACGGGTGCACCGTGAAGGCTTCGCGATTGACGAGCTCGTCGAGCATCCCGTACGGTTCGGCCAGGATGCGCTGATCGTACTCACCGATCACGACCTCGCGCTCGGTCGCGAAGTTGGCCTCGTTCACCGTCAGCGACGCAAGCCGGTCCGCTTCGGCCCATAGCAATCGCTCGAGGTGATTCGACGGCACGACCTCGTAGTAGTTCGTGATGTCTTCCGAGGTGAAGGCGTTGTTGAAGCCGCCGACGTCTTCGGTCAGCCGGTCGATCGTCTCCGGCGCGGTGCGCGAGGTGCCCTTGAACATCAAGTGCTCGAAGAGGTGCGCGAAGCCGGAGCGTCCCGGCGGATCGTCCTTGCCGCCGACGCGGTACGCGACGTTGATCGCCACCGACGGAACCCGGCTGTCGGGCACCAGGATCGCGCGCAGGCCGTTGGCCAGCGTGCGGTCGACAAAGCGGATCGGGGCGACGTGGATCGCCGAAGCGGCGATGGTTGGAAGTGCGGTCACGGGCTCTCCGCTTCATCCCCACCCGGCCCCCGCGTCCCTTCCTAGCGGAGGCCCGCCGTCGATGGAACCCCCGGTCAATTGCGAGCATTGACAATCGAACATGTGTTCGATACGATCGGCCTCCCATGGCCGTCGCCCCTCTTCCATCGGCAGGCTCAGGACAAGCGTTCGCGGCGTTGCGCGAGCGGCTCAACCGCGATCACCGCGAGGCGACCGCGGCGGCCTTCGCGTTGGGCGACGAGGCGCTGGTGCGCACGGAATTGCCCGACCTCGATGCCGCGCTGGGCGGCGGCTTCCCGCGCGGCACGATCGGGACGCTCGAAGGACCTCCCAGTTCCGGCCGCAGCACGCTGGCGGCGCGGCTGCTCGCCGCTGCGACCCGGCGGGGCCTCGGGGCGCTGATCGGGGTCGACCTCTTCCCGCCCGCGCTGGCCGCGGCCGGCGTGCGGCTCGAGCGGCTGCTGGTGGTCCCCGTGAGCGAGCCGGTCGCCGCGGCACGGGCGGCCGACATCGTGGTGCGGTCGGGCGCGTTCACCGTCGTCGTCATCCCGACGCTCCCCAGCGGGCGCGGTACCGGCTCGGCGATGTGGACGCGGCTGGCGAGCCAAGCGCACCGCGCCAACGTGCTGCTGATCGCCCTCGGCGACGAGGCGTCGGCGGAGCTGCGCTACTTCGCCTCGGTACGACTCGAGACGGCGCTCGTGCGGGTGCGCTGGAACGGCCCGGCCGGTCACCTCAGCGAGCTGGCCGGATTCGATCTGCGCGCGATCGTGCGCAAACACAAACGCGCCGCCCCGGTGGGCGACGCGCTCGTGCGATGCGATGCGTTCGAGGATCGTCCGGCGCCGGTCGATCTGCGCGAGCACATCCTTCAAGGAGTTGCTGTGCCGGCGGCCCGCGTCTCGTCGGGCTAACGGCTAGTGCTGGCGCGCGCGGTTGTGCCTGTCGAAAGAGATACGGTCGGAGAGACGGTTCTGCTCGCCGTTGAGCTGGCGGTATTCGGCCGGCGTCAGACGTCCGTCGTTGCGGC
>JAQBPM010000059.1 GCA_028287525.1 Vulcanimicrobiota bacterium
GCCGCCGAGCCCGCCGCCGCCCGGCGGCTTCGGCGCCCAGCCGCCGCCGCCAGGCGCCGGGCAGCAGCCCGGCCGGTCGCGCTTCGAGGAACTCTCGAAACCGGTGCCGCCGCCCGACGTTCGCTGAGCACATCAAAAGGGACGAGCTGCCTGGGCTGCTCGTCCCCTTCTTCGTATCCGTTGACTCTCTCAGGCCTTTTTGGGGACCTGAGGCCGTTCGCTCGGAAGCGCTAGTGGCAGATGACCAGGGCCATTGCCCAGCCGCTGGCGGTTCGCGTGCGGACGAGATAGCCATCGGTCGTACGGTCGTAGACGGTATAGCCCGCTCGCAGAGCGTCGGCTAGCGTCTTGAAGACCTGAATCCCGGGCATCTCGTTTCTCCTTAGCTCGACGCCTTCGAGACGTCGTGACCTTCTAACGAAAAGTGCGGGCGGTCAGTTCTCGCGAAGACGATTCTCATGTCGTCCCCACAATTGGTCGTCGCACTCGACGTCCCCGATCCCGCGCGCTCCGCCGCGCTCGTCGAGCGCCTCGCACCGCTAGGGGTCATTTTTAAGATCGGTTACGAAGCGTACTACGGCCACGGTCAGAGCATAAAAAATGCATTACGCGCCGCCGGCGCCTCCTATGCTCTGGATCTCAAGCTGCACGACATTCCGCGGACGGTCGAAGCCGCGGTACACGCGATCGTCGAGCCGGGCGTCCGGCTGATCACCGTCCACGCCCTGGGCGGAGCAGCGATGCTCGAGGCAGCCGTCCAGGCCGCGCACGAGCAAGCCGCCACGTGTTCGATGCCCGTTCCGGACGTCTATGCGGTGACGGTGCTCACCAGCCTTGCGGTCGAAGACCTCGGCGAACTGGGGCTCTCCGGCGGGCCGGGCGAGAACGCCATCCGCCTGGCGGCGTTGGCGCGCGACGCGCGCTGCGCGGGGGTCGTCTGCAGCGTGCGCGAGGTCCCCGACCTCAAAGCGTTCTTCGGCACCGAGTTCGGCACGTTCTGTCCCGGCATCCGGCCGGCCGGCAGTGCGCACGGCGACCAGAAGCGCGCCGCGACGCCGCGCGAGGCGCGTGAGGCGGGCGCCGACTACGTGGTCGTCGGACGGCCGATCGTCGACGATCGCGATCCGGTGGGCGCGGCACGCGCGATCCTCGAAGAGCTGGCCGCATGATCGACGTTGCGGCGGCCGACCTGCTGCGCGAACTCGAAGCGCGCGGCGCGATCTTGAGCGGCCACTTCCGGCTCTCGTCGGGGCGGCACTCGAACCGGTTCGTCCAGAAATTCCGCATCCTCGAAGATCCGCGACTCGTCGAGCGGGTCGGACGCGCGCTCGCCGACGCGACGCTGGCGTTTCTCCCGACCGTCGTAGTGAGCGCGGCGGTCGGCGGCATCGTGCTCGGCTACGAGACGGCGCGCCAGCTCGGCACCTTTGCGATCTTCGTCGAGAAGGAAGGCGGCAAGCCGACGCTGCGCCGCGGGTTCGCGCTGGGGCCGGGCGATCGCGCGCTCGTCGTCGAGGACGTGGTCACCACCGGCGGCTCGGTCCGCGAAGTGATCGACGTCGTGCGCGCGCACGGTGCCGAGGTCGCGGCGGTCGGCATCATCGTGCAGCGCGCCCCCGCCGACTTCGGCGTCCCCACGGTTCCGCTGCTCGACCTTCCGATCGAGTCGTTCGATCCCGAGTCGTGTCCGCAGTGCGCCGCCGCCGAACCGATCACCGAACCGGGGTCCCGGTTTTTGAACACGAAGTAACGCAAGGCACCGTGAAGCTCAACTATAGCGAACTCGTTCGACCGCAGGTTGCGAACCTCAAACCGTATACGCCCGGCACGACCGTGGCGCAGGCGAAGAAGAAGTATGGGCTTGAGCGGTTCATCAAGCTCTCTTCGAACGAGAATCCGCTCGGGACGTCGCCGCGCGCGCTCGAAGCGCTGGCGTCGACCACCGACCTGCAGATCTACGTCGACGACGATCATCACGAGCTGCGCGAACGGCTGGCCGCGCCGTTCGGCCTCGGCGTCGAGAACGTCGTCGTCGGACACGGCTCCAACGACGTCGTGCGCACGCTGTTTACCGCGCTCCTCTCGCCGGGCGACGAAGTCGTGCTGGCCGATCCGACGTTCTCGCTTTTCCCGAAGGACGCGCTGCTCTTCGACGCGGTCCCGGTGAAAGTGCCGCTGCGCGACGGCGTGCACGACCTCGACGCGATGCTCGCGGCGGTTACGTCGAAAACCAAGCTCGTCATCGTCGTCGATCCGAACAATCCGACCTCGACGCGCGTGGAACGCGAGGCGTTCGACCGCTTCGCTCGCGCACTGCCGGAACGCGTGATCCTGATGATCGATCAGGCGTACTGCGAGTACATGCCGCCGGGATCGGTCGAAGGGGGTGCCTACGTCGCGTCGCGCCCGGCGACGATCGTGCTGCGCACGATGTCGAAGATCTACGGCTTCGCGTCGTTGCGCTTCGGCTACGCGCTGGCAGATGCCGGACTGCTGAGCTACGTCGAGCGCGTGCGCGTTCCGTTCGGCGTCTCTCGGCCGGCTGCGGTCGCTGCGCTGGCTGCGCTCGACGACGCCGCGTTCGTGCAACGTTCGGTCGAGAACAACGAGGCCGGGAAAGCGCTGCTCTATCCCGCCTTCGAACGTCTGGGGCTGCACGCGTTCCCGACCGCGGCGAACTTCGTCGCACTGGAGATCCCCGGCTCGTCCGGCGAGGCGTACGAGACGCTCTTGCGCCACGGAATCGTGACGCGGAGCGGTGAAGCGCTGGGGATGCCCGGGCGCTTGCGGATCACGATCGGGACGCCGCAGGAGAACGCGGCGCTGCTCGAAGCGCTCGGCTCGCTGGTCGCGGCCGCGGCGTGAACGCGGACGCGGACGTGATCGTCCGCACGGGTGATCGGGGCGATCGCGACTTCGTACACGATCTCGGGCGGCGCAGCGCCGCAACCAGCATCTCCGCCGTGCGGGCGGCGAGCCTCGACGACGTGGCGGCCGCGTTCGACAAACTGATCGATTTCGTCTATGGGCGTCAGCACGTCGCGCTGATCGCGGAGGAGGGCGGCGAGCGGCTCGGGTTTCTGCTGCTGCTGTTCGACATCCCGGACGAGGTGACGCTCACCGAGCAGGCCTTCGTGGCGTACACCGCCGTCGAGCCGCACGCGCAAGGCCGCGGCGTCGGCCGCGCGCTCATGGCGGAGGCCGAAGGCGTCGCGCGCGGGATGGGGCGAGCGTATGTGAGCCTCATGGTCACCGAGGAAAACGCCGCTGCGCGGGCGCTCTACGATCGCGCCGGATTCGTCACCGAGCGCCGCATGATGACCAAACCGTTGTGACGTCGATCGTCCTTCGCCGCACGATCGTCACCGTGGTGGTCGCCATAGCGATCGTTGCGGCGCTGCTGTTCGCCGCCCGGATCCCGCGCACGATCGCGCTGTTTCTGATCGCGGCGTTCATCGCGTTCGGCGCGCATCCGCTGGTCAAGCAGCTGGAGCGATGGATGCCGCGGCCCGCCGCCATCGCGCTCGTCTACGTCGGACTGCTCGGCTGGCTCGTGGTTCTCGCGCTGGTCATCGTGCCGATCACCTATTCTCAAGTGCTCAGCCTGATCGTCCACGCGCCGCAGTACATTGCCGGCTCGCAGGATGTCGTCGTGCGGGCCGAAGGCGCGCTGCGGCGCGTCTTGGGCAATCGGGTCCCGCTGCCGTCGTTCGGCGACGTCCAAGGCCAGGTTGCGAGCCGCATGACCGGCTTCGTGGCCGCGACGATCGCACAGCTGGGCACGATCGTCATCGATGCGGTCAGCGCGCTGATCATCGGAACCTCGGCGCTGATCCTCTCAGTGTTCTTCCTGCTGCAAGGGCGCGACGTCCGCGACGGGATCGTCGCCTTCATCCCGCCGCGGCGCCGCGAGAGCGTGAGCGCGCTGCTGCACGAGCTGGCCGAAGTGTTCGGACATTTCGTCGCCGGTCAGGCGCTGCTGTGCGCGATCGTCGGCGCGGTGATCTGGGTGCTGCTGGCGCCGTCGCACTTCGCGTTCGCACTGCTGGTCGCGGTGATCTGCGGGCTCGGCTACGCGGTGC
>JAQBPM010000060.1 GCA_028287525.1 Vulcanimicrobiota bacterium
CCACAGCTGCGAGCGGTTCGCGAGGTGGTCCGCCGACTGCGTCGTCTGATCGAGCGTGAAGTACCCCGCCGGCACGCCCGCGCGCAGCGCCAGCACGACGCCCAGCACGAGCACTGCCGCGACCGCGCCGGCATACCGCCAGGCGAAGTGCCGCGGCGGCCGCAGCACGATCAGCACGACGGCGATCCCGATCGCCACGCCGATGATGCCGGCGCGCGAGATCGTCAAGATGTCCGTCAACGCCGCCAGCGCGACGATCGCGGTCAGCCAGCGGTCGCGGTGCACGAGCAGCCGCGCGACGAGCACCGGCAGCGCGACGTCGAGATAGCCGGCCAATTGATTCGGTCCCTCGAGCGCGCCGGCGATGCGCGGAAACACGAACGCCTGCCCGTGCAGGAAGATGCCGCTGTGCGCGCCGAGCGCGTACTCGGCGAGCGCCGAGAAGCAGACCAGCACGACGGCGAGCTCCAGCGTGCGCCAGAACGGCCGGTCGTCGGGATCGGTCGCGAACGCCGCGAGCGCGCCGGCGAACAGCAGCAGGTACTCGCCGCCCTTGAACCCTTCGCGCACGACCGCGCCCAGATGTTCCGCGTGCAGGGCGCTCAAACCGATCGCCGCGAGCGTCGCGGCGAATGCGGTCAGCATCACGCGGACCGGGAACGTGCGAAACGCCGCGAGGTCGGGACGCGAGAACGGCAGCACGACCAGAAGTCCGATCAGCCCCGCCTTCAACGTCGTGATCGTCGTCGGACCCACGTAGCGCGCCAAATCGAACGGGGCGAGCACGAGCAGCGCGGCGACCCCGAGCGCCGGACGGCGCCGGGCGAGCAAAGCGACGCCGACCGCGCACGCAAGGTACACGAGCGCGCTCGGCAGATCGACGGGAAGGTGCGTTTCGTGCCGGAGTTCGACGGTGAGGGGGTGGAAGCTCACGGCAGCGGGACGAGATCTCGCGGTCGCCTGCGCAAGATGAGCGCGGTCGCCATCTGCAGTTCTTCCGAGTCGACCAGCCGCGCGAGCCCGAGGAACACGAACGCGCCGAAGAGCAGGTGCTCGCCGAGATTCGTCACGCGTGCGATCGTGTTCGGCTCCGGCGGCGTGCGGGTGACCTGCACCGCCGCCAGCGCGAACGCCATCACCGCCGAACACGCGCCGACCTTCAGCAGCGAGATCACGATCTGGCGCAGGTGGAAGCCGCCCAACAGACGCGCTGCGACGATCACGTACGCGACGGTCTGCAGCGTCTGCGAGACGGCGTTGGCGAGCAGCAGCCCGCGCGCGCCGAGCGACGGCAGCCAGAGGATCGAGAGCACCACGTTGAGCGCGACGGTTCCGACCGAGACGGCGATCGCAACCTTGACCGCGCCGCACGCGTACAGCGCGCGGGTGAGCACGATGTTGGCGGCGAGCGCGACGAGACCGACCGCCGCGTACGGCAGCAGCTGCGCGCACAGCACGGTCGCCTGCGGCGTGAACGCGCCGCGTTCGAAGAGCGTCTGGACGATCGGCCCGGCGAGCATGCACAGCCCCCAGGCCGACGGCAGCGTCAGAAAGATGACCATCTGCAGTCCGGTCGCCAGCGTGCGCCGCATGGCCGTTCGGTTCTTGAGCGCGAACTGGCCTGCGAAGAGCGGGAAGATCACCGTCGCGATCGCGGTCACGAAAATCTGCTGCGGCAAGCCGACGACTTTGACCGCGAAGTTCATCCCGGCGATCGTTCCCTCGGTCATCCCCGACGCGAAGAAGCGATCGAAGAACAGCGCGAGCTGACCGGCGGCGGAACCGATCGCGATCGGCCCGAGCACCTGCATCAGCCGCGCCAGCCCCGGATGGTGCAGATCGACGACGAATCGGAAGCGGTGCAGCCCGAAGAATGCGGGCGCCATCGCGACCAATTGCGCGAACGCTCCGGCCAGCGCACCGAACACCAGCGCGTACGCGCCGTAGTGTGGCTGCGCGAACCAGACGAAGGCGACGATGCAGAGGTTCGCGACCAGACCCTGCAGCGCGGCCGCCGCGAAGCGGTGATAGGCGTTGAGCAGCGCACCGATCACGCCGGCGAGGCTCGTCGCGACGATCGTCGGCATCAGCCAGCGCGTCATCATGATCGCGGTCGCACCGTGTCCGTGCGGGAAGCGGGCGATCAGCGGCACGTACCACGGCGCGAGCAGCGCACCGAGTGCAGCACACACGCTCAGCACGACGACGATCGCCACGATCACCGACGAGGCGAGCTTCCACGCCTCGTCTTCGCGATCGGTGTTGACGTAGTCGCTGAACAGCGGCACGAGCGCGGTGACGAGCGCGCCGTTGAACACGCCGAAGAGGATGACCGGGACGATCGACGCGGCTAGAAATGCGTCGAGCTCCCACGACGTTCCGTAGAACTTCGCGTAGACGACTTCGCGCACGAACCCGAGGATCGTCGACGCCAGCGTCGCCGCCATCACCAGCACCGTCGACCGTGCGATCCGCCGCGGAGTGCGATTTTCCGCAACGACGGTCAGCCGTCGCGGGCTAATGCGCGCCGACCCCTCGCAGTACGGCCGGGATCGTCTTCGCGACGATCGCGAGATCGTACCACGGCGACCACGCGTCGATATAGGCGTTGTCGAGCGCCATCCATTCCTCGAACGAGAGGTGCGAGCGCCCCGAGATCTGCCACAAGCACGTGACGCCGGGCTTCACCACCAGCCGCCGCAGCGCGTACGCGTCGTAGTGCGCGACCTCTTCAGGAAGCGGCGGGCGCGGCCCGACCAGGGCCATCTCGCCGAAGAGCACGTTGACGAAGTTGGGCAGCTCGTCGATCGAGGTGCGCCGCAGGAACGCGCCCAGCACGTGCAGCCGCGGATCGTCGCGCATTTTGAACACCGGACCGTCGGCCTCGTTGTACTTGCGCAGCTGCGGCAGCATCTGGTGCGCGCCGCGGACCATCGTGCGCAGCTTCCACATCCGGAAGCGCCGCCCGCCCAGACCGACGCGGTCTTGACGATACACCGGGTTGCCGCGCGTGACGACGACGATGCCGACGACGGCGAGTGCCACGACCGGGAGCGTGACGAGCAGGATCGTGGCCGCGAACACCATGTCGATCGCGCGCTTCGCGACGGCGTACCAACGTGGACGGGCGGGAGAGGCGGGAAACGGAACGCCGACCGGCAGCTCCGCCAGATCGGGACGCGAATTCGACCGAAGCTCGACGACGCTCATCGCGATACCGGGCTCAGAATCGCTTCGATCCGTTCGCCGACGTAGCCGAGACCGTCGATCGTGCCGAGCGCTCCGCCTGCGGCGGAGCCGAACTCGACGTACGGAACGTACTCGCGCGTGTGATCGGTCCCCGGCTGCGTCGGATCGCAGCCGTGGTCGGCGGTGAACATCAGCCCGTCGCCGGGCCGGATGCGCGCGAGGATCTCCGGCAGCCGGGCATCGAGACGCGCGAGCGCATCGCCATAACCGCGAACGTCGCGCCGATGACCGTACTTGGTATCGAAATCGTTGAGGTTGACGAACACCAGCCCATGATCCGTGGCATCGGCCAACTCGAGCGCGCGGTCGACCGCTTCGCCGTTGTCTGCGACGCGAACCGACGACGCGATACCGTGACCGCTGTAGATGTCACAGATCTTCCCGACTGCGTGCACGGGTACACCAGCCGCTTGGAGCCGGTCCAAAACGGTCGGCGGCGGCGGGATCGCGAAATCGCGCCGGTTCGGCGTGCGGGTGTAGCTGCCCGGCGACCCGATGAACGGGCGCGCTATGACGCGGTTCACTTCGTGAGGCGGGACCAGCATCGCTCGAGCACGCTCGCACCAGTCGTAGAGCGTCGGCAGGGGAACCGTCGCCTCGTGCGCCGCGACCTGGAACACCGAGTCGGCCGAGGTATAGAGGATGGGCCGGCCGGTGCGCTGGTGCTCTTCGCCCAGTTCGGCGATGATCTCAGTCCCTGAGGCCGTGGTGTTGCCCAGCGGCGGCTTTCCGGCGATCGCCGTGAACGCATCGACCACCTCGGGCGGAAAGCCGTCGGGGTAGGTCGGAAACGGAACCTCGGTGACCACTCCGACCATCTCCCAATGGCCGGTGATCGTATCCTTGCCCTTTGAGCGTTCTCTAAGGCGGCCGACTGCCGCGAGGGGCAGTGCAAGCGGATCGAGTCCGCGAACCGCAGTCACAGCGCCCAGCCCGAGGCGCTCGAAATTGGGCAGACGGAGGCCGCCCAAACGCTCTGCGACATTCCCAATCGTATTCGCGTTCGAACCGTCGTGGTACGCGTTTGCATCAGGAAGGGCACCGACACCGGCGGAGTCCATGACGAAAGCAAGAATGCGGGGCATGCCGTGACGGCGGGTTCCATTCAGCGCAGGACCGTGCCTTCCGCAGCGCGCATCGCGTGATGGCCCTCATGCGATTGCTGCTTTCATTCTTACTAGCTTGGGTTTTGTGTTCGAGCGCGACCACGGCCGGCGCGGCCACGGCCGCCGCGGGATCGTCTCTCGCCAGCCTCGACGTCACCGCGAAGAACGTCGACTTCTTCTACAACCGGTTCATCGTGACGGCAGACGGCGACGTTCGGGTCAGGCTCTCGGACGGGACGACCGTCACCGGGCAAACCTTCACGATGGATTTGAAGCTCAACCGCTATCTGGTCGCCGGCGACGTCCACGTCGACGGCCCGGGGATCCACGTAGCGGGGGCGGCGCTCGCGGGCTATCCCGATCTAGACCGGACGTTCTTTCTCCCGGCCGCCGGAACGCCCGAGCGCTACACGTATTTCGGCGGGGACTGGACCAACCCGCACGCCGGGCGCGAACAGCCCGGCGACGCGTACAACTTTCCGGACCTGACCGCCGAGCGCCCCTACATCTACGCCACGGCCGTCCGGATCGTGCCGAAGACCAATGCGCTCTTCACGTTCCCGCACATCTATACGGCCGGCGTCTACACGCCGCTGCCGCGCTACATGGTCACGTTCTCGGCCAACCCGCACTACTTCGAAAACGGGTTCGCGGGCGCGCGGGCCGACATCGCGCTCCCCTTCAACGGTTCGGAACACAGCCTCACCGCGCTGCACCTGCGGAACGACGCGTTCAACGGCACGTACCTCGCGCTCGACCAGCACTTCGTGTGGGACCACGACTACATCGTCGCGGCGATCGACCCGCTCACGCAAGAGGAGCGCCAGTACAACCTGATCGCCTACAAGCGCTTCTCGCAGAAGCTCGAGACGCGCCTGTTCGTCCAAGAATCCGCGGCGCAGGCAGGCATCATCAACCGGCCGGACAACGCCGCGGC
>JAQBPM010000066.1 GCA_028287525.1 Vulcanimicrobiota bacterium
GAGGTCGAGGACACCAAGCTCGCGCGCCACACCGAACCGTATTTCTTGCTGCAGCTGTGCTATTACAGCGAGCACGTCGAGCGGGTCCAGGGCGTTGCGCCGCGCTCGATGTACGTCGTGCTCGGCGACGGCACGCGCCACCCTTTTCGGGTCGACGACTTCGCCGCGTACTACCGCAGCGTCAAAGCGCGCTTTCTCGAGCGGCTGTATGATACGGACAAGACGTATCCGGTGCCGGTCAGCCACTGCAATCTCTGCGTGTGGGATACGACCTGCTCGCAGCGCCGGCACAAGGACGACCATCTCAGCCTCGTCGCTAACATCACGCGGCTGCAGACCGGACGTCTCAACGACGCCGGGATCACCACCCTCGCGTCGCTCGCCGTCGCGCCGGACGAGACGCGCCCGCAGAAGATGGTCGCGCAGACCTTCGAGAAGCTGCGCCGGCAGGCACGCCTCCAGGACGAGCAGCGCCGCGCGCTCGCGGCGCACGACCCGCATCCGTATCGCTACGAGTTCATCGCCGACGCGATCGAGAACCGCGGCGGGTTCTTCCTGCTCCCCGAGCCGTCGCCCGGCGACGTCTTCTTCGATATGGAAGGCGACCCGTACTACGAGATCGGCACCGGCCTCGAGTATCTCTTCGGCGCGTATACCGCCGACGGCACGTTCACGCCGTTTTGGGGCTGCGATCGCACGGAGAGGCCGGTCGCCGACCGGCTGTGGGAGAAGCGTGCGTTAGAGCAGTTCATCGACTTCGTGATGGACCGCCGCGAGAAGTTTCCCAGCATGCACGTCTACCATTACGCGTCCTACGAGAAGACGGCGCTCCAGAAGCTCATGCAGCGCCATGTCACGCGCGAGCGCGAGGTCGACCTCATTCTGCGCGAGGAGCTGCTGGTCGATCTGTACAGCGTCGTGCGCCAGGCGCTGGTCGTCGGGCAGCCCAGCTACTCGATCAAGAAGATCGAGGAGTACTACGGCAAGCGCGGCGATGCGTCCGGCGTCAAGGCCGGTGACGAGTCGATTCTGCAGTTCGAGGAATGGCTCGCACTGCGCGTCGATCCGGCACAGCGCAACGATGCCATTCTCGAGGATCTCCAGACGTACAACCGCTACGACTGCGTCTCGACGCACGGTTTGCGCGAGTGGCTGTTGTCACTGCGCGCGGAGGCGGCGGCGGAGTTCGGGTGCGAGATTCCGTTCTACGCGGGGAAGCTCGTCGACCCGGAGTTGCTGAAGAAGGACTCGAAGTACGGCGATCTCATGCGCCGGCTCGACGCCCGGATCCCCGAGGACTTCGACTTCGAGAGCAACGACCCGCGCTTCGCCGACGTACGGCCGCTGTTTCTCGCCCGGCACATGCTGGAGTACCATTGGCGCGAGGAGAAGCCAGTCTGGTGGCGTTTCCACGACCGCTGCGCGACGTACCGTGAAGATCCTCAGCAACTCTTCGACGATTCCGAAACGATCGTCGGCCTGGAGTCGACGGGCTCGCAACCGACGCCGGTGAAGCGGTCGCTCGGGTTCGAGCTGCGCTTTCCGCCGCAGCTGCACAAGATCGGGCTGGATAAGTGCTACGATCCGCTCACGAAGGAAGAGGTCGGAAAGATCATCGCGATCGAGGACGGTGATGAGTACGGAGTCCTCACGCTCGTGCGCGGTCCGTCGTTGAACGGAATTCCGCTGCCGCCGGCGCTGACGGTGCGCAACATCGTGCCGGCAAGTTCGGTGCTCGACGCCATCGCGCGCTTTGGCGAAGCGCTCCTGGCCGACGGCGCGGGCTGTCGCTATCGCGCGGCCTATGACGTGCTGACCGGCGCGGCGCCTCGCCTGCGTGGCGACCGGACCGGGCACACGATCCAGCCCGCCTCGGTGGACGAGGCGTCGATTCGTGCCGTCTCCGATGCGCTGGACGACAGCTACCTGTTCATCCAGGGACCACCCGGGGCCGGGAAGACCTACATCGGCGCGCGTCTCATCGTCGATCTGCTGAAGCGCCGCCACAAGGTCGGCATCACCGCCAACAGTCACAAGGCGATTCACAACTTGCTCGATGAGGTCGAAAAGGTCACGGCGGAGCGCGGCGTCTCGTTCCTCGGGGTCAAGAAGAGCAGCAAGGACGCACCCGAGACGGAATACCACGGCCCGTCCTTTGTCAACGACACGGCTTCGATCGCCCGCGACGATGCGGACCTCGTCGCGGGAACAGCGTGGGCGTTCGGGCCGGAGGCGATGGACCAGCGGCTCGACTACCTCTTCATCGATGAGGCCGGCCAGGTCTCGCTGCCGGCGGCGGTCGCGGTGATGACGTCGGCTCGCAACGTCGTGCTCCTCGGCGATCCCTTGCAGCTGCCGCAGGTGACGCACACCGACCACCCGGGCGACATCGGCGCCTCGGTGCTGGAACATCTCCTGGGCGGCGACCTGCGGCCGGTCGCACCGGATCGCGGGATTCTGCTCACCGACTCGTATCGGATGCATCCCGACGTCTGCGACTTCATCTCCGGGCTGCTCTACGAAGGGAAGCTCCATTCGGCACCCGGCCGCGAGCGCCAAGCGGTGACGAGTCCTGGGCTGAGCGGCACCGGACTCCGCTACATTCGGAAACCGCACCGGCTCAACACTCAGCGTTCGCCCGAAGAGGCATGCGTCATCGCGGACGAGATCGACCGCCTTCTCGAAGGCACGGTGACCGACGTCGACGGCCAAACGCGACCGCTGACCGTGGACGACATCATCGTCGTCACGCCCTACAACGCACACGTGCGCTGCATCAAGCGCGAGCTCGATTCGCGGCCACGCTGCGCCGGGGTCGAGGTCGGAACCGTCGACA
>JAQBPM010000081.1 GCA_028287525.1 Vulcanimicrobiota bacterium
CAACGCATCGTCGGCGGTCACGGCGCGATCCCGCGGCGACGTTCGCGGAGGGAGACGCCTCGACCGAGAAGGACCCCTCGATGCACGATCACGACCCGCCCGAGCCGCCCTCGAACGTACCGGCGGAACGACCGAGCCCTGGGCGTCGCGCCAGGACCGCGGGCGGCGTGCTCGTCGGCCTCGGGCTGCTGCTCGCGAAGTTCAAGACGGCGCTGCTGCTGCTGCTGAACTTCAAGTGGCTCTTCCTCGGGTCCAAGTTGCTCCTGAGCTTCGGATCGATGTTCGTCTCGGTGCTGCTGTACGCGGCGCTGTTCGGCGGCTGGAAGATCGCGATCGTCTTCGTGCTGATGATCCTCGTGCACGAGCTCGGGCACTATCTGACCTGGCGCAATTTCGGCGTCCAGGTCAACCTGCCGATGTTCATCCCGGGCCTTGGCGCGTTCGTCTCCAGCCATGGCGGAACCCCGGCGCAGAACTTGGCGGCGGCGATCGCCGGACCGCTGTTCGGCATCGCGGCCGCCACGGCGTGCTGGCTGTACGGCCTGCAGACGGGCCAGCACTTCTGGATCGCCTGCGCGTACATCGGGTTCTTCATCAACTTCTTCAACCTCATGCCGATCCCGATGCTCGACGGCGGCGCGATCGCCGGTGCGCTCGACGCGCGGCTGTGGTTCCTCGGCATCCCGATCTTCCTCGCCTACATGTTCCTCGTCGGCGTCTCGCCGTTCGGCGTGATCATCCTGGTGCTGATCGCGTTCAACGCCGTTCCGCGCTGGATCGCGCTGTGGCGCGGTCAGATCGATCCGCGCGGCGTGCAGCTCACCGGATTTCAGCGCACGATAGGCGGCCTCGCGTATCTGGGGCTGATCCTGCTCGGCATCGCCGGCGCAGCGGCGACCAACGTGGCCCAGCGCGGGTGAGCGACGACGATCCCGCGCCGGATTTCGCGATGCAGCGCGCCGTCGAGATCCTGGCGAAGGTGCACGAAGCCAACCGCGCGCGCCGCAATGTACCCCCCGCGCCGCTCGACCGCCCGGTCGTGCTGTCGAATGAGCGGCTCGTCTTCGCACTCGGCACGACGACCCGGACCGACGTCGAGCGCGCCTTCGGCGTCGCGTTCTCGTATCCGATGCGCGGCTGGCACACCTACGCGTCGCGCGAAAACGGCGGCCGCTATTTCCTGAGCCTCTTCTATCGCGATGCTATTCTGATTGCGCTCGAGTACTACGTGCCGAAAGCGGACCGCGCGCCGGGACTCGCGGCGCGCGACTACGGCCCTTTCCGGCTCTCGCCCGGCGACGTCGCGCTCACCGCATCGACGGGCAGTCTCGACGCGCGCTACACGACCGCGGTCGGCGGACCGGCGCCGGTCGTGTACGCGGAAGCGTACGAAGCGCGCTTCCCCGGCGGCGTCGCGTACGTGATGGGCAATGAAGGGCGCGTCGAACGCCTCGGGCTGTACGCTGCCGCGTAGACTCGGGCTAGCCGGCGCGCTGATCGCGATCGCGATCGCGTTCACGCTGTTCCGTCCGCCGCCGACGCAAGGCCCGTTCGGCCGCGACTTCGAGGCGTACTACGCGGCCGGCGCGACCTGGAACGCCGGCGGCGATCCGTGGTCGCGGGCGATCTGGCAGGTCGAACGCACGATCGACGGCGTCGATCGCTCGCGCGACGAACTGCTGCCGTACGTCGGCCCCGCCGCTGCGCTGCCGCTGTTCGGCGCGCTGGCACGTCTGCCGCACTCGCTCGCCGTGCGCTGGTGGACGGCTCTGATGATTCTCGCGCTCGGCGCGCTGGTCGCCGCGTCGCTGACGCTGGCCGGTGTGCGGCGCGGTTGGCCGCTGTTGAGCGGCGTACTCTTCGCGATCAGCGCCGGGCCCATGACGAGCGCGATCGGCCTCGGACAGGTTGCGCTGATCGCGGCGGCCGGGATCGCGTGCGCCCTGGTCGCGTACGAGCGCGGGACGATCGCCGCCGGCGCGTTCGGGACGCTCCTCGCCGGGCTGCAGCCGAATCTCGCGCTGACGCTCGTGGCGCGTATGCGCGACCGCGTGGCGTGGATCTCCGCGATTGCCGGAGCGGCGGCGTTCGCGGTCTTCACGCTTGCAGCCGGCGGGGGTGTCGCCGGGCTGGCGGCATACGTGCACCGGCTCGGCGAGCACGGCCGCGCTGAAGCGTTCGACGCGATCCAGCACACGCCGGCCGCGATCCTCTGGTCGCTCGGCGTCGCGCCGCAGTCCGCCTCCGCGCTCGGCATCGCGATCGCGCTGGCGACGGTGGCTGCCGTCGCGGCGGTAACGGTGCGCCTGCGGCTCGACGCGCTCAACGGCACGCTGCTCGCGATGGCGGCGCTGCCCTTCGCCGTCCCGTTCTTCCACGAGCACGATTTCTTGATCGAAGTGATCCCGCTGCTCGTCCTCGGCGCGCGCACCGGCGGCGCGGTGCGCGCGTGCGCCGGAATCGCGGCCGCGCTCGTCCTGGTGGACTGGTTCGGCGTCGCGCAGCGCGGGCCGGGGCAGGCGCAGATCCTCACGCTGGGGTTCGCGGTCGCCTGTGCGTTCGCGGCGGTCGGCCCCGGCGCGCGGATGCGGCGTTCCGACTTCGCGGCGTTCGCCACGCTCGCGCTCGCCACGTGCGTCGCGCTCCCGCTCGCGCACGCCGCTCCCGCGCCGACCTGGCCCGACGGCCTCCCCGCCGGGTATCGCGCGCCCGCCGCGGCCGACGCGAGCGCCGTCTGGGCGGACGAACAGCGCGCAACGGGCCTCGACGCGCGAGTGCCCGCGTGGGGAGCGCTTCGCGCGCTCCCGCTTGCGGGCTGCATCGTCTTAGGCACTGCTATCGCTCTAGCCGGACGCCGCAACCGCGGCGTCGCTGGTTAGATGTCGGCGGCGACCAGAGACTCGAACGGCGTGACGACGTTCGGGTGCCAGTTGGTGAGATCGCTGTTGTACGCGTGGATGTCGTCGCGGATGTAGAGGACGAAGTACGGGACGAGCTCGTTGATGCGCTCGTCGAGCTTCGCGACGACCTTCTTGCGGTCGGGCTCGTCGTAGGCCGCATTCTCGTCTTCGAGCAGCCCTTGGACGCCCTTGTCGCACAGCCGTGTCACGTTTTGTCCCTTGGGCGGGATGCCGTCGCAGTTGTCCTGCGGCGCGTAGGCCGCATCCGGCGTAACGCCCCAGGCGAACGACGTCACGTCCCACTTCCCGGTGTAGAGGATGCCGCCGCTGGCATACGCCCCGAAGAACAACGCCTGCTGGTACCGCTGGATCGTGAACTGCACGCCGACGGCCTGCCAATTGGCGCGCACGAGTTCGATCATCTGATCGATGTCCGGGCCGCCGATGGCGTTCGCCCACGTGACGGCCAGACGGACGCCGTTCTTCGCCCGCACGCCGTCGGCGCCGCGCTTCCAGCCGGCCTGGTCCAAAAGCTGGTTCGCCTTGACCGGATCATACGGGACCAGCGCGCGGTCCGTGTGCATCGGCGACGCCGGCGTGAGTTGCGTCTCCGAGAGGATGCCGGTCCCATGATTGACCTTCAAGCGAATCGTCTCGCGGTCGGTCGCGTACTTGAGCGCCATGCGCACCGCGGCGTCCTTGAACATCGGGTGCGACGTGTTGAAGTCGATGTGCGAGTAGAAGTAGCCCGGTGAGCGGAACACGTTGGACGTGCTGACCGCCTTCACGCGGTCGTAGTATCCGGAGCCGACGCTCGGCCAGAGATCGATCTCACCGGTCTGGATTTGCGCCAGCAGGGTGTTGCGGTCGGGGATGAACCGATAGATGATCTTCTTGATCTTCGGCTGACCGCGCCAGTAGTACGGGTTCGCTTCCATCTCGACATGATCCGAGCGGACCCACTTCACGTAGCGGTACGGCCCGATGCCGACCGGCTTGTTGTTGTAGTCGACGTTGTTGATGTTCGGATACTTGGCCAGCAGGTGCTTGGGCAGGATGCACGGGTTCGCCCCGGCGCTCCCGAAAAAGGTCGGCAGGAAGCCCGAGTACGGCTTCGTGAGGTGATAGACCACGGTGTACTTGTCGGGCTCGTCGATCTTCTTGATCAGCTCCCAGCCGTCGCGGCCGACCTCGTTGTTGCCGGGGTTGTTCACCGCGTTCGTCGACCACACGACGTCGTCGGCATCGAACGGTGCGCCGTCGGACCACCTCACGCCGCGCCGCAGATGCCAGGTGATCGTCTTCCCGTCCTTGCTGACCAGCCCGTTCGCCTGCGACGGGACTTCGGTCGCGAGCTCCGGCACCGGACGGTTGTCGTGGTCGTAGCGCACGAGGTACGCCATCGTCAACTCCGACATGTAACTGAGCGACGCAGCCGTCCCGATGTGGGGGTTGAGCGTGCTGATGTCCTGAATATCGCCGACCCGCAGGGTGTGCGGCTCGGTGAAGCGGTTCTTGCGAACGACCTCCCCGCTCGTCGTGGCTGCGCCGGTCACGCCGGCTGCGGTCGCCGTCGTGCTCGAGTCGGTCTTGGTGCAGCCGGCCAGGAACAGCGCCGCGGCGGAGATGACGAGGAGTCGTTTCACTGGGGCACCTCAGATATCGGCATCGACGAGATCGTCGAACGGGGTGACTTGGTTGGGGTGGAATCCGTGCAGGTCGTCGTTGTACGCGTAGAGGTCTTCACGCACGTCGGTCACGATCGTCGGGACGTCGCGCACGAGGCGTTCTTGGACGAAGCGCGACGCCGCGAGCTGTTCCGCCGGGACGTACGTCGTCAGGAAGCGGTTGAGGGCGGCGTCGACCTCGCGGTCGCAGTAGCGCGGAATGTTCTGTCCCTTCGGCGGGACGCGATCGCACGCGAAGGTATTCGTGAGATCCCCATTGGGACTGGTCAACCAGGCGTAGAATGCGACGTCGTACTTGCCGGAGTAGATGATGCCGCCGCTGCGCGCCGGCGCGAAGTACATCGGCGACGGGTAGCGCTTGATCTCGATGTGCGCGCCGATGCGCGCCCACGACAGACGCACTTGCTCGAACATCGCCTCGGTGTCCGGCAGCCCCGTGCCGATCGCGACG
>JAQBPM010000094.1 GCA_028287525.1 Vulcanimicrobiota bacterium
CGCGTTCGGTCAGCAAACGGTCCAACTCGAACATGGTGACATCTTCGCCGCCGTGACGGACGGATTCACCGAGGCACGCGATGAGAATTTCGTGTTTCTCGGTGCCGATGCCCTCGTCGGCGTCATCGAGGCGAACCGGGCGCGCGAAGCGGAGCAGCAGGCCGAAGCCATTACGCGATACGCCCACGAGTATGCCGGTGCGCGACTCGAAGACGACATCGCCGCGCTCGTCGTTAAAGTGGACATCGCCGCCGCTGCTTGACCGGCGGGGCGGCGGCGGGTTCTGGTGGAAGACCAACGCGTGGCCGAGCCAATCCTCTCGACGCGCGACGTCGCCAAAGTCTACGCGGGGTTCAGCGCGCTCGACGGCGTGACGCTCGACGTCGCCGAAGGCACGGTCCACGCCATCATCGGCCCCAACGGCGCCGGCAAGACGACGTTCTTCAACGTCCTCTCGGGCTTCGCGCCGGCGAGCCGCGGCAGCGTCAGTTTCGGCGGCGTCGAGATCGGCGGCCTCGACCCGGCCGCGATCGCCCGGATGGGCATGGTGCGCAGCTTTCAGATCAACAGCGTCTTCCCGCACCTCAGCGTGCTCGACAACGTGAAGATCGCGCTGCAGGCCCGCACGTCGCTCTCGCGGCGCCTGCTGGCCTCGCCGCGCACCACTGCGGTCCTCGACGATCCGGCGCGCGCGGCCCTCGCGTCGGTCGGGCTCGACGGCGAGCGCGCGAACCTCGCGGTGAACTTGCCCTACGGCCAAAAGCGATCGCTCGAACTGGCGATCGCGCTCTCGCAGGATCCGCGCGTGCTGCTGCTCGACGAGCCGACCGCCGGGATGGGCGTGGAAGACATCGACCGCACGGTCGAACTCATCCGGCGCATCGCACCGGGGCGCACGATCGTGCTGGTGGAGCACAACTTGCGCGTCGTCGCCGACCTCTGCGATCGCGTGACGGTCATGCAGCGCGGCAAAGTGCTGGTCGAAGGCACGTACGACGAAGTTCGCGCCGACGAGCGCGTCGTGACCGCGTATCTTGGCGGAGGACATCACTGATGCTGGAATTGCGCGACGTTCATGCCTACTACGGCGAATCGCACGTCCTGCACGGGATGACGCTGACAGTCGAAACGGGTCAGGTCGCGACGCTGGTCGGCCGCAACGGCGTCGGCAAGACGACGACGCTGCGCGCGATCACCGGCATCCTGCCGCCGCGCAGCGGAACGATCGCGCTCGACGGCGTCGCGCTGGTCGGCCGGCCGTCCGACAAGATTGCGAAGCTGGGCCTCGGCTACGTCCCCGAAGAGCGCGGCATCCTCTCCACGCTGAGCGTGTACGAGAACCTGATGCTGCCGCCCGTCGTCGGCCCCAGCGGCTGGCCGGTGGACCGGATCTTCCAGACGTTCCCGAATCTCAAAGAACGCGCCAAAGCCGGCGGAACGACGCTCAGCGGCGGCGAGCAGCAGATGCTGGCGATCGCGCGCGTACTGCGCGCCGGCGCGCGCACGATTCTGCTCGACGAACCGACCGAAGGCCTCGCCCCGGTGATCGTCGAGCGCATCGGCGAGGTCATCCGCGAGATGAAAGCCGACGGCATGACGATCTTGCTGGTCGAGCAGAACGTCCGCTTCGCGACCGGAGTCGCCGACTGCCATCACATCGTAGACCACGGCACCGTCGTCCAAACGCTCTCCAACGCCGCCGTCATCGCCCACGAAAACGAAATCCTCGAACTGCTGGGAGTCTAGCCCCCATCACCCTGACGGGGATCGTCCTCGGTGACGTGCAGGGCGCGTAGGTAGCGCTCTGGCGCGTTGAGGAAGTCGCGCGTTACGCGCACGTGTTCCAACTCCTCGTAGGGCGTCTCGACGATGCCGTTGTCGTTGAACACGCGGATCGACGCGCCGGGAAACGCTGCGAGGATCGGCGAGTGGGTCGCGATGACGAACTGCGCGCCTGCGCTCACCGCGTCGTGCAGCAGCGTCAGCAGCGCGAGGACGCGGGTCGGCGAAAGCGGCGTTTCCGGCTCGTCGAGCAGATAGAGCCCGCGTCCGACGATGCGCGCCCGCAGGATGCCCAGGAACGTCTCGCCGTGCGAGCGGGCGTGCGGATCGCTGCCGTAGCGCTTCACCAGCTCGCCCTTCTGCCCGCGCACGAAGCCCGCGGCGCGTTTGCGCGCCGAAAGCCCGGCACCCTCGTCGCCGAGGATCGCGTCGGCTTCGGCGTCGATCGCGCGCATGTCGCGTTCCACGCGGCGGGTGAACCCGAACGAATCTTCAGCTCGGAAGAACATCGTGGTGACCGGCTTCCCGCCGCGCAGCAGCTCGAACGACTGCGCGAGAACGCGCGCGCCGGCGAGGGTCGAATCGCTTGCGACGTCTTCGGCGCCGGCGGTGATTGCGTCGCTCGCGATCGCCAACGCTTCGAGCAGCGTCGATTTTCCGCAGCCGTTCTCGCCCATGAAGAACGTCACCGGCGCCGTGAAGCGCAGCTCACGCAGATCGCGCAGCGCCGGCACCGACCACGGAAACCCCTCGCCGTGCGCTGCGTCCGCGCGCCGCCGGATTCCGCGCAGGTACATGACTCTAGTGCGGCTCGCGCCGCTTTCCGACCCGCGCGAGGATCTCGCCGACGATACCGCGCCGGAACAGCAGAACGCACAGCGCGAAGATGAACCCCATCACCATGTTCGTCTCTTCGCCGATCGCCGGGACGTGCACGCCGAAGAGGTCGAACGCCCGCATCTTCGAGACGAAGTATTCGAGCGACTCGAAGAGCCCGGCGCCGACGATGGGGCCGAAGATCGTGCCGATGCCGCCGAGGACCGTCATCATGACCACGGCGCCCGAGGTGTGCCAGTCGACCATCTCGAGCCCGGCGAGGTGGTTGCCGATCGCGTACAAGGCACCGGCGAGCCCGGCCAAGCCGCCGGCGATCGTAAAGACGGCGAGCTTGTAACGGTTGACGCGGTAGCCCAGGGCGACCGTGCGGGTCTCGTTCTCGCGCATCGCGCTCAGCACGCCGCCGAACGGCGAGCGCACCAGGCGCACCGCGAACCACACGGCGAGTGCGATCAGCACGAGGGCGACATAGTAGTACAGGCGGTCATTCTCGAGCGCGAAACCGAACAGCGTTCCGCGGCTGTGAAGGTTCAAGCCGTTCTCGCCGCCGGTGATGTCGGTGAGCTGAAAGGCCGAGAAATATTGGATCTGCGCGACGCCGAGCGTGATCATCGCGAAGTAGATGCCCGCCCGGCGGACCGCGATCGCACCGACGATCGCGGCCAGCACGATCGCGTAGACGATGCCGACGACGATGGCAATCGAGGCGTCGACGTGCGTCCGCGCCAGCATGATGGCGGCGAGATACCCTCCGCCGCCCCAGAACAGCGCCTGCCCGAACGAGAGCAGCCCGACGAAGCCGAACAGCAGGTCGAGCGAGACCGCGAACAGCGCGAAGCACGCGAGATCGATCGCGACGACCGGGTACACCACCCACGGCAGCACGAGCCCGACGACGGCTAGGATCAGCGCAACGGGACCGATGCGCTGCGTCATCCGGACGTTTCCGGTTTCCCGAAGAGGCCCGCGGGGCGAAACACGATGACGATCACCATCACGATGAAGATGAGGGTGGTCGAAATCGGCGGGAAGACGACCGCTCCGATCGTCTGCAGCAAGCCGAGCGCGAAGCCCGCGACAATCGAGCCGACGATCGAGCCGAGCCCGCCGATGACGACGATCGCGAAGGTATAGATGATGACGCCGTCGCCCATCGAGGGCTGGACGTTGGTCGTCGGCGCGGCGAGCACGCCGGCGAGTGCGGCCAGCGCGACTCCGACCCCGAACGTGGCGGTCACCAAGCGCCGCACGTCGATACCCAGCGCACGCACCAGCACGGGATTCTCCGTCGCGGCGCGGATACGCGCCCCGACCGGCGTCCGTTCGACGATCCACCACGCCGCCACGCACACCACCACCGAGACGACGATGACGAACAGTTTGTAGGTCGGGTACAGCGTGAAGCCCAGGTTGGAGACGCCGCCCAGCGCGTCGGGGGTCGAATACGGCGACCCGAGCGGCCCGGCGAGGAGGCGCATCACGTCCTCGATCACGAGCACCAGCGCGAACGTCAGCAGCAGGTTGTAGATCGGATCGAGCCTGTAGAGCCGGCGCAGCAGCGTCGTCTCGAGCAGAATCCCGAAGGCGCCGACGGCCAGCGGCGCGATGATCAGCGCCGCGAAAAACGGTACGTGGAAAAGCTGCGCGCCGTAATATGTGGCGAAGGCCCCGAGCATGTACATCGCGCCGTGCGCGAAGTTGACTACTCGCAGCATCCCGAAGATCACCGACAGGCCCAAGGCGAGCAGCGCGTAAAACGCGCCGCTCGCCAGGCCGTTGAAGACCTGGGTGAGGAGGTAGTCCGGGCTCAGACTACCAGTCCTTCTTGCACGTGGACTGCGCCTCGGGGCGGAACGCGCCGGCCGCCGGGATCGTCTGCAGGAGCTTGAACCACGCGTGCGGCTCCTTGACTTCTTCCTTCGGGAGGACGTCGACGACGTACATGTCGTGCGTCACGCGATGGTCGCGCGCTCGCCACTGTCCTTCGTGCGCGTAGAAGTCGCTGAACTTCCGTCCGTCGAGATATTTGACCACGGCGTCGGCGTCGACGGACCCGGCTGCCTTGACGGCGCTGAGCCACTGCCAGGTCGCCGAGTAGTCGGCAGCCTGGATGTCGGTCGGACGCAAACCATGCATTCGCGCCGCGTACTTGTCCGCCCACGTGCGAGCGGCTTTGTCCTCGTTCCAGTACCAGGACGTCGTGATGCGCGAGCCTGCGAACACGTCCGGCAGCGCGTCGACGTCGGAGAGGAAGAGCAGCCCGACGGCGATCTTCATCTGCTTGTCGAGCTGGAACTGCTTGGCGGCCTTCATGCTGTTCACGGTGTCGGCACCGGCGTTCAGCAGCCCGAGCACCTCGGGATGCGCATTCTTCGCGGCGATCATGTACGACGAGAAGTCCGTCGTGCCGAGCGGCATCTTGTCTGCCTTGACGAATTTGCCGCCCTTCGACTCAACCGCTTCGGTGAAGTCGGACAGCATCTGCGCGCCGAACGCGTAGTCCGGGACGATCCCATACCACGACTTGCCGCCCGCGCCGGCGATGTAGCTGCCGGTCGAATGGGCCAAGGCATACGTGTCGTACGCATAGTGATAGGTGTACTTGTTGCACGCGGCACCCGTCAGCGCCGACGTTGCGCCTCCGGTGACGATCGCGAGCTTATGTCGTTCCTTGGCGACTTCGGCAACTGCGAGCGCCGTCCCCGAATTCGTCATGTCGAGTGCGAGCTCGGCGCCGCCGTCGAACTCCTCGCGCGCCTTCGCGTTCGCGATCGGCCCCTGGTTGCGATGGTCTACGACGTCGACGATAATCGCGCGATTGAGAACCTTCCCGCCGAAGTCTTCCACGGCCATCTTGACGGCTTCGGCGGCACCGGGGCCGGCGAGGGCGGCGTAGACACCGCTCATATCGGTGATGAGTGCGATCTTGATCGGGCCGGTGTCGGCGGCGCGGGCGGCCGGCGTCGAAAACGACGTGGACAGGAGTGCAAGCGCGAGAGCCGCCGGCACGGTACGGGAAAGGCGCATCGGACCAACCTCAAGGCTAGTGATGAGAGTTGCGCTGACGTTACGCCGTCGCCGGAACTTTCCTTCGCCCTTTCGGGCGTATTCCGCCCGGCGGGGCCACGTACAGCGGGCCCTAAAGGTGCGCGCCCGCGAAGGCGATCAGAGCAGCCGCGCTGGCGCGCCAGAACCCGGCGTCGTGACAACCCGGCGCGACGACCACGTCGGCGGTTGGACAGGCGCTCGCGAACATGCGAACGCCGGGAAGAAACGGATCGCGCGCGCCGCAGCTCACGTGCACCGGCCGTCCCCGAAGCCGGGCCGCGTGCGCGAGCACGTCGTGCCGCGCGTAGTCGGCGGGTGAATCGAACGCGTCGCCGACGCTGCGGTTCTCATCCGCATAGGACGGGAAGATCGCCGGCCCGGCTACCGCGACCGCGCGATACCGATGCGGCTCACGTTCCGCGGCGAGCAGTGCGCCGTACCCGCCCATCGATTGTCCCATGATCGCTTCGCGCAGCGCCGGAACGCCGAGCGCGGCTCGGACGACGCTCGGGAATTCCACCGTAGCGACCGCTAGCCGGTCCTCCCCGGAAGCCCGCCGGTGGAAGTACGATTCGCCCGCATCGACGACCGCCAGCGCGAACGGTTTTCCGCCCGAGCGAACGTGCACCGCGAGAAATCCGTCGAAGCCCAGATCCACGACGCTGTTCGCATCGCCGCCGCGGCCCGGCAGGACGTACGCGACCGCGTCGAGCCGCGGAACGTTCTCCGGCACGATCAGCGCGCAGCGCACCGCGCCCGTAACGTGCGCCGAGCGAAACGTGCCGCGCTCCACGCGCGTCCCGGCGGCCGACGGCGACCAGACATCGACGCATCCGCGCACGCGTTCGACCACGTGCGCGACGCCATGCCGCGCATCGCACCCGGCGAACGCGAGCGCACCGAGCGACGCGAGCATCTGCGCGCGCGCCGGGCGGATCACGTCGCGAGGGCTTGGGTGTGGCTGGCTTGGTATTCCTGGAGCGAGCGCGGCGGGCCGGCTTCGGATTCGAGCGCGGTGACCAGCGCTCGCGCGGTGTCGAGCGAGGTGAGCGAGGCGATCGAGGCTTCGACGGCCGCGCGGCGGATGCGATAGTTGTCCGTCGGGCCGCGGCCGGATTTGAAGTCGTTGATCACGAGGTCGACCGTTCGCTCCCGGATCGCGTCGAGCACGTTCGGTGAGGGGTCGCCGATCTTGTTGACCCGTTCTACAGCGATGCCGTTCGCGGTCGCGAGGTCGTAGGTTCCGGGGGTCGCGACGAGCGTGTGGCCGAGCGCGACGAGCCGGCGCAGCAGGTCGACCGCGTCGGGCTTCTCCTCGTCGCTGATCGAGACCATGACGCGGCCGCCGTCGCTCGGCAGCCGGATCCCGGCGCCGACGAAGCCTTTGCGCAGCGCGCCCGCGTACGTCGCGTCGATGCCCAGCACTTCGCCGGTCGACTTCATCTCCGGGCCGAGGATCGTCTCGACGCCGCGCATCTTCGCGAACGAGAACACCGGCACTTTGACGACGACGTAGTCCGGCTTCGGCCGCAGCCCCACGCCCCAGCGCATGTCGCGAAGTTTTTCGCCGAGCGCGATGCGCGTCGCGGCCGCGACGAGGTTGATCCCGGTCGCTTTCGAGATGATCGGCACGGTGCGGCTGGCGCGCGGGTTCGCTTCGATGATCAGCAGCTCGTCCGTTCCCTCGGGGATGACGAACTGGATGTTGATCAAGCCGCGGATTCCGAGCTCGCGCGCGATCGCTTCGGTCACGGCGACGATCCGCGCTTCCATCGCGTCGCCGACCGTCTGCGTCGGGTACACGCTGATCGAGTCGCCGGAGTGGATGCCCGCGCGTTCGACGTGTTCGAAGATGCCGGGGATGAGGATGTCGTCACCGTCGAAGACCGCGTCGACCTCGACTTCCTTGCCGCGCATGTACTTGTCGATGAGCAGCGGCGCCCCCGGCGTGATCGGCGGCGCGGACTCGACGTACGAGGCGAGCTGGCCCTCGTTGTAGACGATCTCCATCCCGCGTCCGCCCAGGACGTACGACGGCCGGACCAGGACCGGGAACCCGATCTCGCGTGCGATCGCGCGCGCTTCGCGGAACGTCTTCGCACCGTACCCGCGCGGCCGCGCGACGCCGAGCTTTTCCAGCGCCGCGTCGAACTTCTCGCGATCCTCGGCCATGTCGAGCGAGCGTCGGTCGCTGCCCACGATCGCGATCCCGCGCCGGGTCAATTCGTCGGCGAGGTTGATCGCGGTTTGGCCGCCGAAGGCCAGCATTACGCCGCGCGCGTTCGTCGCGCGGGCGGTCGCCTCGACCTCGTCGGCGCCCGGCGGCTCGAACACGAGCACGTCGGAGACGTCGAAATCGGTCGACACCGTCTCCGGGTTGTTGTTGATGACGACCGCCGCGCGGCCGGCCTCGCGCAGCGCCCACGCCGCGTGCACGCAGCTGTAGTCGAACTCGATCCCTTGGCCGATGCGGATCGGGCCGCTGCCGACGACCACGACCGCTTCGCGGTCCGGCGCGCGCATCTCGTCCTGCTCGAAGCGCGAGAGATAATAGTAGGGCGACGTCGCTGGAAACTCGGCGGCCGCCGTGTCGACCATGCGGAACGCGCCCTTCGCCGACTCCCACGTCACCGGGTCTTCGATCCCGGTGAGGGCGGTGATGCCGGCGCGGCTGTAGCCGGCCTCGAGGGCTTGGCGCACGAGCTCCGCGGGCGGCGCCTGGCCGAACAGCGGTCCGGCCGAACGGAACGCGCGGAAGGCTTCTTCCATCGTGACGAGCGTCGCGAAGGCGTTAAGCCAGAAGCGGTCGATCGTCGAGATCGCGTGCAGCTCGTCGACGGTGCGGCCGCGGCGCAGCAGCTCGCAGACCGCGAAGAGCCGATCGTGGGTCGGCGTCGCGAGCACGCGTTCGAGTTCGTCGTCGCTCCACTCGGCGTACGCGCCGCCGGTCAGCGTCTCGAATTTCAGATCGAGGCCGCGAACCGCTTTCATTAGCGCCGCTGCAAAGGTCCGCCCGATCCCCATCGCTTCGCCGGTCGACTTCATCTGCGTTCCCAGGCGCGTGTCCGCGAGCGGAAACTTGTCGAACGGCCAGCGCGGAAATTTCACCACGCAGTAGTCGAGGGTCGGTTCGTACGCCGCCTTGGTGCGTCCGCCCGTCACGGGGTTCGGAATCTCGTCGAGGGTTTGGCCGAGCGCGATCTTCGTCGAGATCTTGGCGATCGGATAGCCGGTCGCTTTCGACGCGAGCGCCGAGCTGCGCGAAACGCGCGGGTTCACCTCGATGATCATGTACTCGGGCCGGTCCGGATGCAGCGCGAACTGAATGTTGCAGCCGCCCTGCACGTTGAGCGCGCGAATGACGTTGATGCTCGAGGTGCGCAGCATCTGGTAGTCGAGGTCGGAGAGTGTCTGCGACGGCGCGACGACGATCGAGTCGCCGGTGTGCACGCCGACCGGATCGATGTTCTCCATGTTGCAGACGATGATGCAGTTGCCGACGCGATCGCGCAGGACTTCGTACTCGATCTCTTTCCAGCCGAGCAGCGAGGTCTCGACCAGCGCCTGATGGATCAGCGACGCTTCGAGTCCGGTGTGCAGGGTCGCGCGCAGCTCGGCCTCGTCGTAGACGATCCCGCCGCCGGTGCCGCCGAGCGTGTACGCGGGCCGCACGACGAGCGGGTAGCCCGACTCGGCCGCGAAGGCTACGCCCGCTTCGACGTCGGTCACGATCAGCGACGACGGGACCGGCTCGCCGATCTCGAGCATCTTCGCTTTAAAGCGCTCGCGGTCTTCGGCGAGCTTGATCGTATCGAGCGGCGTCCCGAGCAGTTCGACGCCGTACTTCTCGATAACGCCGGCGTCCGCGAGCTCGACCGCGAGGTTCAGCCCGGTTTGTCCACCCAGCGTCGGCAAGAGCGCGTCGGGCCGCTCGCGCGCGATGATTCGTTCCAGCGATGCAACGGTAAGCGGTTCCAGGTAGACCGCGTCGGCGATCTCCGGATCGGTCATGATCGTCGCCGGATTCGAGTTGACGAGGACGACGCGGTGGCCTTCCTCGCGCAGCGCACGGCAGGCTTGCACCCCGGCGTAATCGAATTCGGCGGCCTGCCCAATCACGATTGGGCCGGAGCCGATCACCATGATGGTTCGCCTGGGCATCCCGCCCAGGATACGTCCGCGCGCTGTGACGTCCCTCCGCTGGGACGTTAGACGAGCACGGTTTCGCGCAAGATGAT
>JAQBPM010000097.1 GCA_028287525.1 Vulcanimicrobiota bacterium
CTGGTCGCCCGCGGACGCGGCCGCATCGTGAACGTCGCCAGCGTGCACGGCATCGTGGCGTCACCGTACAAAGCGGCATACGTCGCGGCGAAGCACGGCGTCGTGGGTCTCACCAAGGTGAGCGCGCTCGAAGGCGCAGCGCTCGGCATCACCGCCAACGCAATCTGCCCCGGCGCCGTGATGACGGACCTCGTTCGCGGTCAAGCCGCCGATCTCGCGCACTCCTTCGGCGGCGGGATCAGCGAAGACGAAGCGCTCGAACGTGCCTTTCTCGCGGCGATGCCGACGCGCCGCTTCATCGAGCCGGCCGAAGTCGGCGCGCTGTGCGCGTTCCTGTGCAGCGACTACGCGGCGTCGATCACCGGTACCGCGATCCCGATCGACGGAGGCTGGTCGGCGCACTAACGCGAGCGGATTTGCATCCCGCTGCCCCTCGACGCGCGAGGGCGCCGGCGGTATGCTTAAAGGCCGCTCCTAAAGCAACTGCGGTTCGAGGCGACATTGCTGAACGACGTCGCCGAACACGACCTCGGCGCTTTTTGCGTGCAGAAGCGGTCGTCTTCTGAAAGAAGGACGTACCTCATGAAGCCCGTTGTTCTCGCTGCGGCTCTTGCTGTACTTTGCGGCGCCGCTGCGCTCCCGTCACTCGCCACGACCGCGTCCATCCTCGCACCCGCCGATCGCTATTTCGGCCGCCTGCACATGAGCGTGCTCTGTATTCGGAACTCGCTCAAAGATCTCGCGTCGCTCGCGGACGCGCATCCGGAAGAAGCGCAGCACGTCTTCGACAAAGCGGTGCTGGTCGAAGACTCGTTGATGAACTGGGCCGGCCAATTCCCGCTCGATCCTTGGATTCCGAAGTATACCTTCAACCTCGCACAGCTCTACGGCAAGCTCGACATCGATGACGCGCGCACCCGGCGGACCCTCACGCTCGACTGGCTGAACGGGACCTACCCCGAAAGCGAGTACGCTCAGCTTCCGCGCGCTTGACGGCCGTCGTTCTACCCCTCGCGCCGATCGGGAAAGCTGCTCCTGTTCGCGATGCGCAGAAATTCGGACTCGTCGCACTCGAGCAGCAGCTTCTGCGCGAGCAGCAAGTCTTCGAGGGGGATGCGCAGACACTGCGGATCGGAACGAAACTGCACGCAATAATTCGCGCCGTCTGTTTCATCGCGAACGTTTGACGTGTTCGCGGATCTGATCCGGTAGCGTCGTCCGCTCGGGGCGACTACCACGAAGCTTCCCGCGCGTTCGAACTGCTCGCGCTGCGTTTCGTCGAGGTGCTCCCGAAGCAGATCCCACGCTCGCGCCCCGGCGGCGCGCCGCCTGCTGCGGTGAGCGTCGTCGGGTTGCGCGGGCTCTTGCGCTCGGCGCAACGCTATCACCAAGACGACCGCGGCGAACCACAGGACGAGCAGTGCGGCTGCGGCAAATTCGCGCTCTTGCAGTTCGAGCGCCCATACACAGGCGAGCGCTGCGACGAGCACGACGGCGACGGGAGGGCGGATCGCGCCGCCTCTCTAGCCGCCCACGAATTTCGGCGTAATGAGGAGTTCCGTCGACTCCGGCCGGAATTCGCGGATCACTTCGCCGGGCGAATTGCTGAGATCGAATGCGACGAAATTCCGCCGCATCAGCGCGTCGAACCGTTCGCGGACGGCCTCGGTCTCCTCGGCGCACTGCGGATTCCAACCCAGTTCCGTGTGTCCGTTGTGGTCGATGATTTTCAGTCGGTGCGGCATGCGATGCCCTCACGTTGAGTCCGTGTGTTGGACCATCATAGCAGTGAACGGGTCGCGGCGGGAGCCCACCTGCGCACAGCGCGCGAGCGCCCACTCGCCGTCTCTGCAGAGAAAACCGGTGGTCGCACGGATCTCAAATCGGCGGGATCTTGCGGCCAAAGTACTCGGCGAAGATATGCTGCGCTACCGGTCCCGCGACGCTCGCGCCGTAGCCGCCCGACTTCTCCATGTAGACCGCGAGCGCGATCTTCGGATGATCGGACGGCGCGTACGCGACGAACCACGTCGTGTTCGCACCGCGGCCGCCCTCGGTTTCGGCGGTCCCCGTCTTTCCGGCAAACGGAAGGCCGTCGATCGCCAGACCGTATCCGGTCCCGCCGGGATCGGTCACCTTCGACATCCCGGCGCGCACCTCGCGCAGCGACTCGACCGTCACGTCCACCTTGCGGATGATCTCATGGTCGAACGTCTTGCGGACGCGGCCGCGCGCCGAGCGGATCTGCGCGACGATGTGCGGGCGGTAGAGAGTCCCGCCGTTCGCCACGGTCGCGGTGATGCTGGCCATCTGCAGGGGTGTTGCTTGCATGGCGCCCTGGCCGATCGCGAGTTGGCAGACATCACTCGGCTCGAGGTGATAGCCGGCCCCGAACGTCTTCTGCGTCCACTCCTCGGTCGGCCAGTTCCCGGGATACTCGCCGGGGATATCGATTCCGAGGCGCGAGCCCACGCCGAATTGTGTTGCGTAGTGGCGCAGCCGCTCGTGCCCGAGCCGGTAGCCCAGCTGAAAAAAGTAGCCGTCCGACGACGCCGCGAGCGCACGCACGAAGGCCGTCGTCCCGAGACCACCGGCGGCTATGTCGCGGAAGAGCACGCCGTGGCAATTCCACGCGCCCGAGTCGTAGAGGACCTGGTTCGGCTTGATCACGCCGCTCGAGATCGCACCGGAGCCGGTGACCATCTTGAACGTCGAACCCGTCGGTGACGCCGCGCCGATCGCGCGGTCGTAAAGCGGGTTCAGCTTGTCGCTCAGCAGGCTTCCGTACGTCGTCGAATCGATCGGCGTCGCGAACTTGTTCGGGTCGAACGCCGGCGTCGAGACCAGCGCGAGCACGCCGCCCGTGCGCGGATCGAGGACGACGACCGCCCCGGAGAGCCGCCGACCGCGCGCATTCCCCCACTTGCGCAGCATCGCGCCCAGGTTCTTCTCGGCGATCATCTGGAGGCGCCAGTCGATCGTCGTCACGAGCGTATCCCCGGGGATGGGATCGAGCGGCTTGAGCCGTCGCACGGGCTCCCCAGACGCGTTCACCTCGACCTGCTCCCCGCCGGCGTGCCCGTGGAGCCAGCGGTCGTACGCGCTTTCGAGTCCGTCCTTCCCGACCACGTCGTTCGGCGAGTAGCCCAAGCGCTTGCGGGCGTTGTACTCGTCTTCGTCGATCACGCCGACGTGGCCGAACAGATGCGCACCCATCTTGCCGTACGGATAGTTCCGCACGGGCTGCTCCTCGATGTCGACGCCCGGGAGGTCGCTCTGAGTTTCGGCGAGCCGCGCCGTTTGCGCCGGGCTCAGATCGGTTGCGAGGATCACCGGCCCGGCCGGCTCGTACGTCCTGACCTCCTCGAAGTTCCGGTAGTTCTTGCCGTGATGGTGCAGCAGCCGGCGCTGGAGCTTGGCCACCGGGATCTTCAACACGTCGGAGAGCATCGCGAGCGTCTTGCCGATGTCGCCCACTTCCGAGGGGACGAGCGCACAGACGAACGACGGACGCGAGCGCACGAGTACCGTCCCGCGGCGGTCGAGGATCAGCCCGCGCGGCGCCGCGACCGGGATGACCTGTACCTGGTTCGCGCGCGCCGCGGCCGCATACGCGTCACCTTGGACGATCTGCACTTGGACGAGTCGCGCGACGATTGTGGCAAGCGCACAGACGAGGAGCGCGATGAACGCGAGGATCCGCGCGAGAGCGTAGTCGTGCAGGGACCCTTCGGCCCGCATCACGGTCCGGAAAACAGTGTGTTTTCCATGTTTTCTAGGATAGCGCAAGAACGGCGCCTTGCTGCGCCGGGTCGGTTAAACAATAGCGAAGAAGTCGTCATCTTCAATGCACGCCGACCGAGCGATGGGTCGATTCCCTCGCATCCCGCGCGGGGTATACTCCTCGCAGGAGGTCGCGCATATGAGTACTACGAGGGTGACTCCCGAAACGCAGCGCGGCGACGTTTCAAACCGCCGTCTGTTTTTACACTGGACGCCGAGCGGGTTGGTGGACTCGACCCATATTCCCGTCGAGGAAATGCTCAAAATCGAGGAACGTCACGAGGCGACGCGAGCAGAGTCGGCGCCGCTGGGGCTGTTCGGATTCGCGATCGGCACCTTCCTGATCGCGATGGTCGTCAGCGGATTCTCTCCGAGAACCGCGCTGGTCGCGGTCATTCCCACGCTCCTGCTCTTCGCCGGAATCGGTCAATTCATCGCCGGACTCTTGGCGTTCGACCGCGGGTCGACGTTCGGCGGAACGATGTTCTGCACGTTCGGTGCCGGCTACGCCACTGCCGGGATGTTCGCGTGGATGCAGCAGGCCGGCGTCATCACGCCCAGCAGCGATAACCGCGCGATCTTCGGCCTCGGCGTGCTGTGCTTTGCGTACATGGCGCTCGTGCTGACGATTGCAGCGATGCGTTCGAACATGACCTACGCGGCGACGCTCGGCGCTCTCGTCATCGGGTACGCCTTGGCGTCGATTCCGTATTTCGGCGGACCCGCCGCGATCGGCCACGTCGGGGGCTGGTTGATGATCGTCTCATCGCTGATCGCGTTCTACGGCGGCGGGGCGGTGGTGGTCAACAGCAATTGGCGCCGCGAAGTCTGGCCGCTCGGAGCGCCGCCCCGCTACGAGCTCACCCCGCAAATCGACGTCAGGTAAGGCGCGCTCACCGGTTCTGGTACGCCGCGGCTGTCGTCGTTCCGCCTCCGGGTGCGGTCCAGCGGCGGCCGTCGGCAAACGTGATCGCCGTGACGGCGCATGCGTCCGCGGTGCGGTCGTAGCCGTTGTCGAACCCTTCGTCGAAAAGGTGCTCGATCGCGACGCCCTTGCTGAAGCGGCCGCGGTCGGTCACGACCGTATGGGCTCCGCCGTGCTTCACGTCGAACGTCACGTGGGTCGCGGCCGCGTCGTCGGTGTTGACGAACGTGAGCCGCAGTATGGAATGCGCGAACGGTGAACTAAACTCGGCGCCCATCGGAGGTCCGTAGAGATCGGTGACCTCGCAGGTGCTGACGGCCACGGGCGGCGTCGTTACGATGCCCGTTTGCGGCGCCGCCAGCGCGCTCGCAGCGGCGATGATCGAGATGAAGTGTTGCATGACTGCACGGTATACGCCGCGCTGCCGTCGTCGGATCGGCCGTTCCGTGTATGCGATCCGATATCTCTTCGGCGGCGTACCGCTTGCGGTGCACCGTTCCAGGAGACACGTAATGCTTCAATTCTTCGGTACTACGGCGATCGTGATCGCCGCCCTCACGGCGCCTACAGCGCCCGTTACTCCCGACGCGGTTCTCGCTGCACCGGCAGCACCCGTTACGGCCACTACCGCTGCCGCGCCACCGAAACACCGCGGGCGCCAGCAACAAGCCATCACCGTCGACCGACCCGCTCCGCCTACGGACGAGCAGGTGATCCGGCAGCAGCTGGAGCTGCGCGTGCTCATGCCGCCGCTCAGCGGCGACGGCGGCGGCTAACAAGGTGCGCGCGTCACTTAGCATTCGCTAAGGTCCGGGTGTAACGACGCGCCGATGCCCTCCTCGCGTGGGCTCCTCGTCCAATACCGCCCTCAAACGCCGTACCCCGTGGCTAATGGCGCCGACACCGCCAGGTTCGAATGTTCTTCATTCGGGGACTCGCCCGCGAGACGTTCGGGCGCAGGCACAAGGAGGGCGTAGACGGAGGGCTTGGAGAGTGGCAACGACAGACGAGACCACCAGAGTCGATGCGCCGGCCAACGGGAAAGCGGCGGGAACTTCCCCCAAGGAGCTCGTCGAGTTCATGAAGCGCACCGGCGTGAAGATGGTGGACTTGAAATTCACCGACGTTCCCGGTACGTGGCAACATACGTCGGTACCGGCCGATGCGATGGATGAGGATGCGCTGATCGCCGGAACCGGTTTCGACGGTTCGAGCATTCGCGGCTTCCAGGCAATCCAAGAATCCGACATGATCCTCAAGCCCGACCTCACGACGGCGCAGGTCGATACGTTCTGCGCGACCCCGACGGTTTCGTTGATCTGCGACGTGTTCGATCCGATCGCCGGGGAGCTGTATCATCGGGACCCGAGAAACATTGCTCGCAGAGCGGAGCAATACCTCAGGGACACCGGGATCGCGACGGTGGCATACTTCGGCCCTGAGGCGGAATTCTATTACTTCGATCGCGTCTCGTACAACAGCGACATGCATCGCGCGTCCTACCAGATCGACTCGCTCGAAGCGAGCTGGAACAGCGATACGCAGGGTCGTGGTTATACGATCCGCCCGAAGGAAGGGTACTTCCCGGTACCTCCGTCGGATACGTTGATGGACGTCCGCTCGGAAACCGCGCTCGTCCTCAAAGAGTGGGGTATCAGCGTCGAGATGCAGCATCATGAAGTCGGCAGTGCCGGCCAGGCTGAAATCGACATGCGCTTCGATTCGCTGATCAAGACGGCCGACAACATGATGTCCTACAAGTACGTCGTAAAGAACGTCGCCGCACGTCACGGCAAGACGGTGACCTTTATGCCGAAGCCGGTCTTCGGTGACAACGGTTCCGGCATGCACGTCCATCAATCGCTTTGGAACGACGGTCAACCGCTCTTCTACGACAAGGATGGATACGCCGAGTGCTCGCAGCTGATGCTGTGGTACATCGGCGGCTTATTGACGCACGTCGATTCGCTCCTGGCCATCTGCGCGCCGACGACGAACTCGTACAAACGGCTCGTGCCGCATTACGAAGCGCCGGTGAACGTCGCTTTCTCCGCGCGGAACCGCTCGGCCGCAATTCGCATTCCGATGTACTACCAGGGCAATCCGAAGGCCAAGCGCCTGGAATTCCGCCCGCCCGATCCGTCGTGCAATCCCTATCTCGCATTTTCGGCACTCCTGTGCGCCGGACTCGACGGCATCAAACGCAAGATCGACCCGGTTGCGGCCGGTTTTGGTCCGCTCGACGAAAACACCTACGATCTGCCGCCGGAGAAAGCAGCGAAGATACGCTCCGTTCCGGGCAGTTTGCGTGAATCGCTCGAAGCCCTGAAGAACGATAACGCGTACTTGACCGAAGGCGGCGTCTTCACGAAAGACTTCATCGATCTCTGGATCGACTACAAGACCGAACGCGAGCTCAAGCCCGTCGAGATCCGGCCGCACCCGTACGAGTTCTATTTGTACTACGACTGTTAAACGGCGCCCAACACGTCCTCGATGCGGATCGGCAGGTCTCGTACGCGCACGCCCGTTGCGTGAAACACCGCGTTGGCTACGGCGGGCGCAACGCCGACATACGCGAGCTCACCGACTCCCTTCGCGCCGAGCGGGTTCACGTACGGATCCTCTTCCTCGACGAAGAGGGCCTCCAGATCGCCGATATCGAGATTCACCGGGACGAGATAGTCCGCCATGGAAGCATTCACCACCCGGCCGTCGCGTGTATCGAGCGCCGTGCGTTCCAACAGCGCCATGCCGATGCCTCCGACCATGCCGCCGATGCACTGGCTTTTCGCAAGTCTCGGATTGATGATGCGGCCCGCACCGTACGCGCCGCTCATGCGTCGGACGCGGATCGTGCAGAGGTCCGGGTCGACGGCGACTTCTGCGAAAATCGCGCCGAACCCATGCATGGAGAATCGGGATCGCTCGTCGCCGGGCGCGCTGGACGCCTCGACCTCTATCGGCTCGCCTCCGAGGCGAGCGACGATATCACCGTACGTCTCCTCTTTTCCGATCGCGAGCTTCAGGATCTTTTCGCGAACGGCGAGACAGGCTGCCTGAACGGCCGATCCGACGGAAGCCATCGTCATCGATCCACCGTGCGGCGGCGCCGCAGGAAAATCAGAGCGTCCCAACACGAAGCGAACGCTCCGCACCGGAAGCTCGAGCGCGTCCGCCGCCACCTGCGTCATTGACGTATATGTGCCGGGTCCCATGTCGCTGGCGGCGACTTCCACCTCAGCAGTGCCATCCGCGAGAAGGCGCGCGCGAGCACCGGACGGAGCGCGCGAGGCGGGATACGTAGCGGCCGACATGCCCCAACCGATCAGGAGTCTACCGTCGCGCATGGATTGCGGGCGCGGGTCGCGGCGTGCCCAGCCGAAACGTGCGGCCCCCAGCTCGCAGCAGGCGCGCAACGAGCGGCTCGAAAACGGGAGGCCCGCACCTTCATCGCTCTCCGGCTCGTTCCGCAGCCGAAAATCGATCGGGTCCATTGCGAGCGCCGCCGCCATCTCGTCCATCGCGCATTCCAGCGCATATACGCCGCTCGCTTCGCCGGGTCCACGCATGAAAATGGGCGTGCTCACGTCGAGCGGCAGCAACCGGTACCGCGTACGAACGGCCGGACACGAATACATGTAGCGAGAAACGGTCACCGTCGATTCGGTGTACTGCTCGTATCGCGACGTTTCGGCAGTCGCCTCGTGAACGATCGAACTCAGCTGCCCGCCGGGCAAAGCTCCTATTGCAACGCGCTGGGTCGTGCGCGGGCGAAAACCGGTCTCACTGAACATCTGGCGCCGCGTCAAGACGAGTTTCACGGGCCGATTGACGTAGCGCGCCGCGAGCGCAGCCAGCGTCACGTGAGGCCACGTCCGCAGCGAGGTGCCGAACGCACCGCCGATAAACGGATTGATCACCTGAACGTTTTCAACCGGAAGGTCGAAGACGGCAGCCATCTCCGCTGCTTCGGCGACGAGGAACTGGCTTTTGCTCCAGAGCGTGAGGCGGTCGTCAAGCCATGCGGCGATCGTTGCATGGGGTTCCATCGGGTTGTGATTTTCGCGCGCGATGCCATATGCTGCATCGATCTGCACGGGCGCCGCCGAGAACGCCGCATCCGCGTCGCCTCGCGGCGCCAGATCGGCATTCGGCGAGATCGGCTGCGCCTCCGGTGCATCGACGCGAAGCATCGGGTGCTGCGCCTCATAGCGAATGTCAACCAAGGCCGCGGCGTGCTCGGCGTTGTCGAGCGTCTCCGCGACTACGACCGCAACCGGCTGGCCGAAAAAGTGTACGCGATCGTCTTGCACGACATGCAAGCGCTCTCCGTCCGGATCGAGGGGCGAGTGATGCGGCTTGTATGCAAGCTTCGGAGCGTTGAGGTGAGAGATGACCGCCAGGATACCGGGCACCTCGTTCGCCGCCGTCGCGTCGAGCGCCGCAATGCGCCCCAGGCCAACGGTGCTTTGTATGATGACGGCGTAGGCTTGCCCCGGCTGGTTGAAATCGGCGGCGTATCGCGCTGCACCCGACACTTTGGCATGGCCGTCGACCCGCGCGAGCGGCTTTCCGATGGAAGGTTCGATCAAGAGCTCTTTCATCGTGCCGCCATCTCCAACGCTCGGACGATCGTTCGACGCAGCAGCTCAACTTTGTAGCCGTTGCCGGAGAGTGCCCTCGCGCCGTCGGTCGCGCGATCGGCCGCAGTCCGCCACGCATCGGCATGCGGCCGGCGACCGACGAGAGCGGCTTCGGAGGCACGGAATCGCCAGGGCTTCGTGCCGACACCGCCTGCGGCGATGCGCGCGCTGCGAACCTCGCCGTTCACGATCTCCAGCGCGACACCGACGGAC
>JAQBPM010000117.1 GCA_028287525.1 Vulcanimicrobiota bacterium
TGATAAGGATCGAAACGAATTTGCCGGTCCGCCGTCACCGTCAGCGCGGGACGCGCGCTCGGCGAGCGATCGAGCGTGCCGGCGCGCACCAGAACGCCGACCGGCGCGCCGCTGCCGTTGATGTCGAAATAGTCTCCGTTGATTCCGGCGACCGCGCCGGTGCGGCGTGCCATCGACGAGACGGGTTCATCTTTGGAGACGATCGTATCGTGCGCGAGAACGGCGCCGAGCCGGACCGACGGTTCGCGCAGGTCGGCACTCACCAGCGATACGACGAGCGGTCCGGCGGACGTGATGAGCCGATAGGTCGCGCGCGTAATGCCTGGTGCGACGACTTCGCGCTCGACGCTCGATCCGGTGACCAGAGGAAACGGAGCGGACGGAGCGAGCGCCGTTGACGTGTCCGGCACGGCCGCGCGAGCTGGGCAAGCGAGCGTCGCTGCGAGCGCTAGGGCGTAAAGACTTCCGTACAGGCGACACCTGCCCCGCGCTCGATGAGGATGCCGTGTGGTAGAGTTCAGCGGTGCGTCCCCTCGTCGTCGCCGTGGTTGCTGGGGTTTTCGCGTCGCTCGCCGCGGCCGCGCCGCTGCGCGCGCAGGACGAGACCTCGATGCTGCTCGCCAAGCTCGCCGCCGCGGACCCCGGCTTGCAAACGTATCGCGCCGACGTCGCGTTCGACGTCGGGCTGAAGACGTTCCCGTACTTGCGCAGGACCGTGCACGGGAACGCCTACTTCAAGCGCCCGGCGCGGATGGAGGTCGTGTTCACCGATCTGCCGTCGTATGCCCGCGGCTTCAGCAACCTGTACGTCGGTCTGGGCACGCCGGCCGACTGGGAGAAGAAGTTCGTCATCGGCTCCGCGCAGGAGCGCACCGCCGGAGGCTCCGTCACGTATCTCGTCCTCACGCCGCGAAACGCCGACCATCGTCTGCGCGAAGTCGACGTCTACGTCGATGCGGCCTCGGCCCTGCCGGGCCGTATCGTGTGGCGTTATCGCGGCGGACACATCGAGCTCCGCCAGCGGTTCGCGCAGGTCGAGGGACACGAGCTGATCGTCGCGCAGGACACCGACATCCGGATGCCGCCCGTGCACGCATTCGTCAACTCGCGCATCTCGAACTATGCGCTCAACGTCGACGTGCAGGACTCGATCTTCACGAAGAAGCCGGATCCGTCGACGCCGTAGCGCGCTCAGCGTGACAAGGGTGGGGCTTTAGCGTAACAGGCCGTAGGCGAAGATCGCGAGGCCGAGCGCTGAGGCGATGCCGGCGACGGCGGGAAGCAAGCGCGAACCGACCAGCGCCGTGATCGAGACGAGGACGATCGACACCTCGAACAAGGTCGTGGCGATCTCGATCGTCTCGTGCTGTGCGAGCAGGTGTTCCGAACGCGCGTTGTCGCGTTCCGCCTCGTGCTCGAACCCCTGCGCCTTGGCGAGCAGGGCGGGTCCTTTGGCCGCCTGGCGTTTGACGTTCGCCTGCAGGCGCGCGACGTTTCCGCCCGCGCCGACTCCGGCGTCGAGGGCCGACTGCGAGATATAGAACTTGAGCCGCCCGGCCTGGTACTCGTTGTACGTGTCGGAGGAGCGGGTGGTGGCGACGATCGCGTCGTTCTTCGCGATCAGCGCCCCGGTCGAGCGGAGGTTCGAAAGGAACCCGCCCAGCGCCGCGAGGACGGCCAGGGCCGCCGCGGCGACCGGCACCCAGCGCGGTCCTTCGGATCCGTGGGCGTGTCGCTCGCGCGCTTCGTCGAACGCTTGCGCCGGAGTCGTCACGAGCGCGGGCCGGAGGAGAGATCTGCAATTCGCACGAGGGCTTCTCGTACGTCGGTCTGCGGCGCAACCCTCCAGACGTCGGTCCGCTTGCGGTCGAACGCGAACGCGGCCAATTCGAAGTCCCCGAACGTGCCGCACACGAGCGTACCGTCCGGATCCGCCGCGAAGGCGCGGCGCCGCGGGGTGTCGAGGACGGCCACGTAACAGCGCAGCTCGGCTGCGCGCGTGCGTGCGAAGCGCACCGCCCAGCCGCCGTCGATCGAGGTGTTCCAGATGAAGAGCCGCACGCCGGCGAGTCTCGGCGCGACGAGCGCGCGCGGATCGAGCATCGCTTCGTCGTCGACGAGCGCGACGTCGTCGCTCTCCGGATGCGAGTGCGGATCGATCGTGAAATCGGCGTCGGCGACGGAGGCCAACGCGTGCAGTGCCGGATCGGCGTGCGCGGCCAGTCCGATGCGGGCCACCTCGGGAAGCGGATCGCCCCAGAGCCGCAAGACGCCGGCGGGTTCGGCATCCCGCCGTACGATCGGCGGGCCGAGCGCGATCGTTCCGTGCAGCGTCGTCTCGGCGTCCTGCGCGGCGATGGCCACGATGGTGCCGTCGGCGGCGACGATCTGACTCTTGCCGCAGTAGGCCACACTGCGCGCTTCGATGCCGACTTTGTTGGCGGCGACGAGCGGAACGCCGTTCTCGCGCGCCCGCACGGGGATCATCAGATCCGCTTGCACGTTCTCCAGCACAAGGGGATCGCGCCCGCTGGTGACCCACGCGGTGGGGACGACGAGCGCTTCGGCACCGCGCTGCACGAGCGTGCTCGCGATGGTGGGAATCCGTCCGTCCGCACAAATGAACACGCCGAGTTTTCCGAGCGGCGTATCGATCGGCTCGAGCGAATCGCCCACGCTGAACCACCGGCGGTCGAAATGCCATAGGAAACACTTGTCGGCAAAGCCCGCGATGCCGTCGCGCGTGACGACGTACGCGGTGTTTGCAGTGCCGCCCGCATGTGCGCGCGCGCCACCGTACACGATCGTCGCGCCGGTGCGCGATGCGACGCGGATCACGTCGTGCGCGGCGTCCTCAATTTGCTGCGGGTCGACGGCCTCCGTGCCGATAACGTATGCGGGAACGGTCCCTTCGGGGACAACGATCAACCGCGCACCCGCGTCGGCGGCAGCGGCGATCCGCGCGAGCAGTAACGGCCAGCGATCCGGGAACGCGGCACGATCGTGCGCACGCGGCTGCACGGCTGCGACGGGTGTCGGGCGAGCACTCAAGGAAATACACTCACAATTACGAGAGGGACGTCGCTTTGAAACGACTGATCGCCTGTGTTTCGCTCGTGGCGGCCGCCGCAACTGCGGCCGCATCGGCGAACACGAAGGACCCCCCGCCTACGCCGCGTGCCGCGGCCCACGCTAAAGCGGTCGCCCACGCCAAGCCCCCGAAATGCAAGGTCGCCCCGGCCGACGAGTATTTCGGCAAGCTGAAGATGAGCATCCTCGGCATTCGCAACGTCATCAAAGACCAGGGACTCAAAGTCGACGTCTTTCCAGAGAAGGCCGATTCGACGTTGAATTCCATCGAGCTGGCGGAAGACGCCGTGCACGACTGGCAGCACAAATATCCGTGCGACAGCTGGCTGCCGGGGACGATCTACGCCATCGAACACTTCTACGGCAAGATCCATACCGCTGGCGGCGTCAAACACGTCCACGCCGCGTTTGCGTGGCTGCGGCACGACTATCCCAAGAGCCGGTTCGTGATGGTGGCGCTCAGAGAAGACGGCGCCGCCGCGGTGCCGGCTCCGCCGCTCGCCGCCGATGGTTCGCCGGCGCCAACGCCGTCGGGCTCGCCGTCGGTGAGCAACTGATCTGAGGAAAAAAAAGACCCCCGGCGTGAGCCGGGGGCCTTTCGTGGTTTCGCGAGAGCTCTAGAATTTAATTCCGAGACCGACGTATCCGCCCGCATGCGACGCGTCCGAAGGCGCGAGATTCTTGTTGCGGATGGTGTCGCCCAGGAATCCGGCGTCGAGGAACAGCCCCGAGTTGCCGAGGTTCAGGGTGCCGCCGATTTGGTACTTCAGGAAGCGTTGCTGGAACTTATCGGTGGTGCCGGTAAGCGAGCGCGGCACCGCGCCCGCCGGGAAGGTGAAGTTCCCCGAGATGCTCGGGTAGTACCAGATGCTGCCGTAGACGGAGAGCACCTGGTTGAGGTCGGGCAGCTTCTCGGCACCGAAGCCGAAGCCGTTCTGCTTCGGATAGCCGTAGTTTTCTTCGCGATGGAGATAGCCGACGCCGATGTAGATGCGCGGCTCGGCGATCTTGAGGCCGAGACGTCCGTCGAAGTCGGTGTCACGCGCCGTGAACGACGGGACGGGAACCTGCCCGTACGAGCCGATGACGGTTACGCAACCTTGATTGCCGGCTGCGGGGAACGGTCCAGCCGAGAACGCGTTCGGGCACGGGTTGGCGCCGGTGAACAGCGCCGGGCTGATGCCGCTGTTGTGCGGATAGCTGTAGGAGCGATAGTCGCCCTCGAGCATCCAGGGGAGACCGAACGCCGGGAACTCGACGGCACCGCGAGCGGAATACGATCCGCCCTTACCGGTGTTGCCGGGCGAGAAC
>JAQBPM010000121.1 GCA_028287525.1 Vulcanimicrobiota bacterium
TGCGCGACACCTCGCTCAAAGTTCCGCACGGTGAAAAGGGCAAGATCATCGACGTCAAGCGCTTCTCGCGCGAGAACGGCGACGAGCTGAGCCCGGGCGTCAACCACCTCGTCCGCGTCTACGTCGCACAGAAGCGCAAGATTCTGCAAGGCGACAAGATGGCCGGCCGTCACGGCAATAAGGGCGTCATCGCCAAGGTGCTGCCGGAAGAAGACATGCCGTACATGGAAGACGGCACGCCGGTCGACATCGTGCTCAACCCGCTGGGCGTGCCGTCGCGCATGAACCTCGGGCAGATCATGGAAACGCATCTCGGCTGGGCGGCGCGCATGCTCGACATGTTCATCGCGACGCCGGTGTTCGACGGTGCGCATTCCGAGGACATCGCGGAGTGGCTGCAAGACGCGGGTCTCCCGGCCGACGGCAAGACGTGGCTGCGCGACGGGCGCACCGGCGACCGTTTCGGCCGTCCGATCACCGTCGGCATGATCTACATGCTCAAGCTCGCGCATCTCGTCGATGACAAGATCCACGCGCGCTCGACAGGCCCGTACTCGATGATCACGCAGCAGCCGCTGGGCGGCAAGGCGCAATTCGGCGGCCAGCGCTTCGGCGAAATGGAAGTCTGGGCGCTGGAAGCCTACGGCGCGGCATACACGCTGCAGGAACTGCTCACGGTCAAGTCCGACGACGTCGTTGGTCGCGTGAAGACGTACGAAGCGATCGTCAAGGGCGAGAACGTGATGGAGCCGGGCGTTCCGGAATCGTTCAAGGTCCTCATCAAGGAGCTCCAATCGCTCGCGCTCGACGTCAAAGTGTTGACGGAACAGCGCGAAGAGGTCGAGATCCGCATCCAGGACGACGACATGGCGGAGCGCGCTCAGGAGATCGGTCTCCTGATGGGCGACGAAGATCCGCGTCTCTCGCAGACGGCTCTCGCGGAACGCGAAGCCGAACGCGAGCGCCTCTCGCAGGCAGCTGCGAGCGCGGTCGGCGTCCCGGTCGAGGGTGAAGAGGGCGAAGGCGAAACCGCCGGCGCCATCGAGGAAGAACCCGAAGAGGAAGAAGAGGAACTCGACGACTCGGCTCCGCTCGTCAGTGCATCGCCTGCACGCGGCGGACGCCCGGCCGACGACGACCTCATCCCGACCTCACCGCTCGGCGGACTCCGCGCCACGATGACCGACGACGGTGAAATCGTCGTCGACGAAGTGGCCGAAGAAGAGATCCCGGCTGTGGCGGAAGAGGAAGACGAAGACGTCGGCTACGTCCTCGAAGAAGAAGACGAAGACTACAAGGAAGAGGAAGAAGAGGACGAGGGTCCTCTGGCCCACTCAACCGACGACGACTACTGATCCTCGACAGATCGGTGAAACGACGAAGCCCCGGACCTTTTGGGTTCGGGGCTTTTTCGATTGTGGCATCGGCGAGGGGCGGGTGTGGTGCTGTGGCGGGGACGCTCCCGACGCGCATCCTGCGCTCTGGTCGCTCGGTTCTCCGCGCCTTCCGCCCTCCGGGCTCACGGCGCTCCGAAACGCCCCGCCACAGCACCACACCCGCCCCCCGCCTCTCGGCACGGTCGCTACGCTCCGTGTTGCGCGATGGTACGTGGGGACGTTCCGTCAATAAAAAAAATGCAAACTCTAGCAGGGCGGCGCGCTGAGGCGCGCCGTCTCTATGCCGCGATGCGGGGCTCGCCACCCATCGTGTCCGCCACGATCCTGCAAAAATAAGGCGGGTGGGGGCCCCCACCACGACCGCCATTCCGGGTGTGCACGGTTGCCGCGCTCAACGGAGCGAAGCGATCGTGCCTGGGTTGGGCGGGGGAATCGGTGCGCTGGCGGGGCGTTTCGGAGCGCCGTGAGCCCGGAGGGCGGAAGGCGCGGAGAACCGAGCGACCGGAGCGCATGGATGCGCGCAGGGAGCGTCCCCGCCAGCACACCGATCCCCCGCCCAACCCCGCCACAACCCAAAAGCACCAATGGAGACGAGAAAGAGCCGTGCACACCCGCGCACGGCTCTTTCTCGGCCCACACCCAGTCGGGCTACCCTCGCGCTGCTTGCCTTCCCCGATTGGTTCGCGGCGCTTCCAGCATTTTGATCATCGCGTCGACCACGGCGGCGTCCCACTGGGTGCCGCGGCCTTCGCGGAGGATGGCCATCGCATCGCGTTGCGCGATGGCCGGTCGATACGGACGGTCGGAGATCATCGCGTGGAACGCGTCGGCGACGGCGACCACGCGGGCTTCAAAGGGGATCTGGTCGCCCTTGAGCATGTCGGGATACCCTTGGCCGTCCCAGCGCTCGTGGTGCGCGCGCACGATCGGTGCGTACTGCGCCAGGGCGGGGAGCTCGGCCAGGATCTCGGCACCGTAAACGGAGTGGCGCTGCATCGTAACCCATTCGGCGGCGGTGAGCGGGCCAGGCTTGAAGAGGATCGCGTCGGGCGTCCCGATCTTGCCGATGTCGTGAAGGATGGCGGCCTTGACGATGAAGTCGGTCTGGGCCTGCGACAGATTCATCGCTTCGCACAGCCGCCGGCACCAGGCGCCGGTTGCGTGCGAGTGGGCGCAGGTCGCCTCGTCGCGGGCCTTGAGCATCGCCAGAACGCCGTCGACGACACCGTTCGCCGTGCGCTGCGGCGCGTCGAAACGGGGGCCGGGAGCGAGCGGGAACGCTTCCGCGACGTTGGTTTTCACGATTTCGAGGAAGACCAGCAGAGCGGAAAAGTCCAAATGGAGCGACTCGCCGGCTTCGGCCACGACGTCACACGTCGCGACGACCACGTCGCGAATTGCCGACGGCGTATAGGCGCCGTGCGCCATGCGAGCCCACGAGACGACGGGCTCAGGGCTGGCAGCCTCCGTGGCTTGCCCGAGCGCAGCGACCAGCGAGCGAATCAACAGGGAGGAAACCGAGGTCAAGCCACGCGCGACAAGCCGCTCGAGCACGACATCCGCTACGGCGGTGCGTTTCTCGACCAGATGACGTGACAGCGTTGCTCGACCTTCCATGCTTCTCTCCTACACCCGTGAGCTGAGCGCTTATCCGATCGGGGGGATGACGGTGAAGGCGATGGCTTCGAGGGCGGCGATGACGGCTACGGTGATCAAGGTAATGCTCCAAGAAACGTTGAGTAGGGAACACCACAACGCTAACAGGGAGTGAGGCTCGCCACACTCGTCCGAAAGGACGAGCCCGTTACACGGCTAGACGAGCTCTTTGCGTCGAGCCAGCGCGACGGCTTCGCCGCGGCTGGCGGCGCCGAGCTTCCGGAGGATCGCCGAAACGTGGGTCCGGACCGTGTTGACGGTCCGATTTTGCTCGTCGGCGATCGCTTGATTCGTCAGTCCGAGAGCCATGCTGCGCAGGACGTGCGCTTCTGCCGCCGTCAAGTTTTCGCCGTCTTCCGTGTGCTCCTGGGGTCTCCGTTCGGGGGAGACCGCCTCGATGAACTGGGCGAAGCCGGCCTGCCCGGCGAGCCGCATGTCGCGAAGGGCGCCTTGCACGGCGTCGGGCGCTCGGTCCTGAAGCCCGTTCAGGACCGCGTCGAAGCTCGCCAGGTCGGCTCGCCGATAGCGAATCGCTCGCAGCATCCGGTGGGCGGCGGAGTTTTTCCCGATCAGCGCCGTCGCGAGGATCGCAAAACGTTCGGCGAGCGCGCGCGGGCGATCGAACAGCGCGTTGGCGTCGGCCTCCCGCTCCGCCACGGCATCGTACGCCGCGAGTGCGGCAGACGCCGCGGCGGTTTCGCCGGCGGCGGCGGAAACGACCGCGAGGAGTGCCAGCCGAACGCGATTCTGCGACGGCACCAACTCGGACTCCGCCGCCACCGCCGCGACGGATTTCGCTTCCTGGAAGCGCCCCTGCCAGCCGAGGGAGATCATTCTCCCGACCACGAGTCCGTAGAGCGCGACCGGGCCTCGATAGGAAAGCGCCGACAAGTCGTGTTCGATTTCGGCGAGACGCTCGGCGTTGCCGCGCTCCGCTTCCTGCAGCATGAGCATGCGCAAACCGAATGCCCGCATGTAGGGGTCGCCGGCCTTCTCCGCGTTGAGGACAGCCTGGGTCGCGAACCAGACAGCGCCTGGAGCGCGACCGGCAGCCGCATGCATCGCGCACAGCGTGCCGCACATCCGTGCCGCCAAGCCGAAGGCGCCGATTTCGGTCGCGAGACGAATGCCCTCGCGCGAGTGCGATTCCAGTCCCTCATCGTCGGAGTCGTAGAACGCAACGCCGGCGGCCCGGCTGAACGTGCGCGCGCGAAGCTCGTCGTCCCCATAATTGGCGATTTCCAGAGCGAGCCGGATTGCGTCGCGAGACTCGACCATCCGGCCGGCGGCGGCGTAGGTGGCTGCCAGAATACCAAGAGCGTGCGCGCGCTGCGTCGAGTCGATCTCGTCGTTCCCGAGCAGGTCTTCGAGCGGTTGGATCGCGTCGGTGCGCCCTCGCTGGTGCATGAAGACGCCGTAGCGTGCGATGACTTTGACGCGGAAGTCGAAATCGGTCGCGCGTTCGATCGCGGCCGCGTACCATTTCGCGGCTTGCTCGATCCGTCCGTGGCTCTCCTCGAGTGCCGCGCGAAGGCCGAGCATCTCTGAGCTCGCGGCTAACCGCTGAGGGGGAATAGCGCGGAGCGCGCGCTCGACGGTGTCGGTGTGCCCTCGTTCCAACAGACCGAAATTGGCCGAGAGCAGAACCCGCTCGACGTCGCTCTCGGAACCCGCGTCGATATACCGTTCGAGCGCGGTGCCTTGGAGGTGAACGGCTTCGAGAATGCGCCCCGCGCGGATGCGCGCTTGGCGGAGCGCGTCGTCGCCTTCGAGCGCCACTTGGCGTTCCACGAAGTCTCGAAACAGATCGTGCAGCTTGTAGACGTTCGGTCCGAGGACAGTGATGAAGGCGACGCGCTCGCGCAGCGTCTCGATGATGGAGCGCGCGTCGTCGAAACCGGCCGCGACCGCGAGCTTGACTTCGAGCCGCGGCAAGAACGCGGCCATGCGCAGGAAGTCGCGAATCGTCCCGTCGAGCGAATTCCACACCTGTTCCGCGAGGTACCGGTACACCATCTCGCGCGTTCCGGCGGACACCGCTCGCAGATCGCTGGCGCGCGTCGACGTGCGCAGCGCGAACGCCAGTGCGGCGGGCCAGCCGTCGGTGAGTTCCAGGATTGCGTTGAGCTCGTCTTCACGAACCGCGATGCGGGTCGAGCGCGCGCTGCGCTTCGCCTCATCGAGATCGAAGCGCAGATCCACCGAATCGACCACGAGATCGGATTCGCCGTAGGCGAGCCACGAAGCGATCGGCAGCTGCAGCGGGCTGCGCGAGACGAACAGCCAGCGCGGTCCTTCGCGCGTCCGATCGACGAGTGCGACCAGAAACTTGGAGATTTCCGGGTCCGTCTCACCGACGTGCAGATCGTCGATCACGATGAGCGTCGTTGCCGTGCGCACGTGAGTCGCGGCCCAGGCCGCGATGTCCCGGCCCGGCGTGGCGGAGTCGCGGATCCCCTCGAGCGCTGTAGCAAGCGAACGGCGCAGACCGGGAGCGACGCCTTCCAGCGCTTCGGCGAAGCCGCGGACAAACGGAACCAGTACCGTCGCGTCGGAGGGAACGTCGTAGACGACGGACGAGGGCACGGTTGCCAAGAACTGGCGGACCGCAACCGATTTTCCGAACCCCGCGGGTGCGATAATTGTCGCAATGCGGTACTGCGCTGCGGTCGCCAAACGCTCGAGAACGCGTGGTCGATCGATCGGCTGGAAAACTCCGCCGAGATCGGGACGTCCGTCGGGCGCGATGCTCCGAATCACGTAAACCTTACGGTACTCTGGGTAGGCAGGACGCACCTCGTCCTAAGAGATACGGAGACGCGCTTTTTTTCGCGCCCGTTCGATGCGTGCGCTGGGTACGACGAGATGCATGACGAGTGCCGGCGCTTGCGCGCACAGGGCGTGCCTTTGCACGAAGCCGTATCCGCCGCAGGCGCAGGCGGCATCGACCGAGCGAATCGATCCGAACGGCGAGTTCTGCTGCCGGCGATGTCGCGAGCAAGAGGCTGCTGCGCTCGGCGACGGCGGCTGCGAGTGCGGACATCCGAAGTGCAGCGCGGACGCCGACTTCGGCATGCCGCCGTTATAGCGAGCGAGGAAGCGTCAGCCGCGCTCGCGGGAGACGAGTCGGAGATAGCGGCGCGGCTCGAACGAGCCGTCGCCGTCGATGCGGCGGAACGCTTCTTCGCGAATCTGTCCGGCGATTTCGCGGCGCTGGCGCATCGCCGTCTCCAGTTCGCGGAACGCGCGTTCGAAATCGTCGCCGTCGAGCGTCGCGATTTGCTTCTTGAGCCGGTCGATCTGGCTGCCGAGATGGCCCTGCAGTTCCTGACTCACCTCGCGCTCGGTGTGTTGGATGCGGGTGAGCAGCGCGTTGAGCTCCTCGACGGTGGGCAGGCCGAAGGCGGCTCGTGCGGGCTCCTGGTTGTGCGGCGCCGCGGAGCGGATCGAGCGCGGCTTGTTCGTCGGGCGCGGCGCGTCGAAGTCGGGATAGAGCCGGATGATCGACTTGATCCGCTGCGGACCTTTGGGCGACTGGAGGCCCTCGGCGATCCCGGCCATGATCAGGCGCGAGCGCAGGGCCGTGTCGTTGATGACTCGCAGATGCTGCGGGTCGAGGCCAACCGGCCGGCGGTTACTGCCGAAGAAGTCCTCGTCTCGAGCTAAAGGCAGGCTCATGGCCTTTTGCCAGAGACTTGCGCGTGCGCTGCGAGTTCCGTTCACAAGTAACCCGGTTACTGTTCCGGTTACACGTTACCTTCGTCGAGAACCCCGGCTTCACGCAACTCCGCCTCGGTGATCAGATGTTCCGCCGCGACCATCCCGGTGGCGTCGGCGTTGATGATGGCGTCGTCGAGGTCGTCGTTCTCGAGGAAGTCCTCGATCTTCGACTTGGGCTCGGAGGCGGATTCGTCGGCGGGATCGAGTTCGGTGCGATCGTCGGTCATGTTGTTCTCTACCCGTCCCGACCGGCTGCGATAGGGGACGGTCCAGGCTCTCAGGAAGCCGCGCGCCATGCTGATTCGTCTAATGCGCTGCGTTTTTGCGGTCGCGTTGCTGAGTTCCGTCACCGCCGCCGCGGGTGCCGTCGCGCCGTTCGATTTCGACAGCACGCCTGGTCGACTGCCGAAGACGGTGGTCCCGACGGACTATCAGATCGCGATCGTGCCGAACGTGAAGGCTCGCAAACTCGCCGGGACCGAGACGGTAACGCTGCGGGTGCGAAGCGCGACGGATCGCATCACCTTCAACACGCTCGGGATGACGCTGCACGACGTGCGGTTCGACGGCGTTCCGGTGGCCCGCGTGAACACGGAGAACGCAAAGCAGCTCACGACGCTGACGCTGGCGCGACCGGCGCCGGCCGGGATGCATCGGCTGACGCTGGCCTACGACGGCACGATCACCGATTCGCCGGCCGGACTCTTCGCGCAGGACTACCGCAAGCCCGACGGTTCGGTCGGCACGATGCTCTCGACGCAGTTCGAATCGACCGACGCGCGGCGCATGTTTCCGGCGTGGGACGAGCCCGCGTTCCGTTCGACCTTCGCGCTCAGCGTCACGGTGCCGGCGGCGTGGAACACGATCTCCAATACACCGATCGTCGCGCGGACCGTTCGCGGAACGCTGGCGACGACGACGTTCGCGCGCACGCCGCGCATGCCGACCTACCTCGTCGTCTTGGCGGCCGGTGAGCTGCGCTCGATCGGCGGCGTCGGACCCGACGGCGTCAAGCAGAACGTGTGGGCGGTCAACGGCGACGAGGTGAACGGCCGCTACACGCTGGCAAGCGCGGAGCAGATTCTCGGCTACTACGACGAGTATTTCGGCGTGCGCTTTCCGCTCTCTAAGCTCGACCACATCGCGATCCCCGGCGGCTTCGGCGGCGCGATGGAAAACTGGGGCGGGATCACGTACAACGAGTCGATCATCATCCATCGTCCGAGCGCCACGCTCGCGCAGAAACAAAGCGGCTACAGCGTCGTCGCGCACGAGATGGCGCACCAGTGGAACGGTGATCTCGTGACGATGGGCTGGTGGGACGACATCTGGCTCAACGAGAGCTTCGCGTCGTGGATGGCCGCGAAGGCGACCAACCGGTTCAATCCGAGCTGGCAGTGGTGGCAGGGCGAGGACGAAACCAAAGAGCACGCGATGGACGCCGACGCGCTCACCACCTCGCACGCCATCCAACAGCACGTTACCGACGAACTGCAAGCCGATGCGTCGTTCGATCCGGACATCACCTACGATAAGGGCCAGGCGTTCCTGCGCATGCTCGAAGCGTACCTCGGCGAGGACCCCTTCCGCGCCGGCATTCGCGCGTACATGAAAAAACACGCGTACTCGAACGCGACGACGGCCGATCTCTGGAACGCGCTCGGCACGACGAGCCGCAAGGACGTCGGCGCGTTCGCCAAGACGTGGACCGAACAGCCCGGTTTCCCCGTGGTCTCGGTGACCGCGGCGTGCGATGCGAGCGGCAGCCGCACGATCGCGCTCGCGCAAAAGCGGTTCTTGCTGGCCGGAACCGACGCCGCGAACCGGCGCTGGAACGTGCCGGTTGAATTGGCGACCGGCGCCGCGGGACAGCCCGCGCTCGTGCTGCTGACGCAGCCCGTGCAGAGCGGGATCCCGGCCGGAAAATGCGGCGAACCGCTGCGTGCGAACGCCGGCGGCATCGGCTACTATCGCGTCGCCTACGATGCCCCGACGCTGGAGGCAAATCGGAAAGCGTTCGCCACGCTTCCGGCCGACGACAAGATCGCGATGCTGGACGATCAGTGGGCGCTCGTGCGCGCCGGCAACGCGCAGCTGTCGTCGTATCTCGCGCTGGCGAACGCGATGGGCGCCGAGCGAAACGCGCGGGCCTGGAAACAGATCGCCGGCGCGCTCGCGACGCTCGAGCATGACGCGCGCGGTACCGCGCAGCACGATGCGGTCGCGGCGTACGCGCGCGGCCTCGTCGCGCCGGTCGCGACGTCTTTGGGCTGGGACCCGAAGCCGAACGAAACCGCGTCAACCGCAAGCCTTCGCCGCGCGCTGCTGGCGGCGCTGGGTCAATGGGGCGATGCGGCCACGGTCGCGGAAGCACGGCGCCGTTTCGACGACGCCGCGGTGCGGAGCACGATGAGCCCGGACGTGCAGGAACTGGTGCTCGGGATCGTCGCCGTAAGCGCCGATGCGGCGACCTTCGATCGGCTGCACGCGCTCGCGCTCGCAGCGAAAGATCCGACGCTGGCGGAGCGCTATCGCGGCGCGCTGATGGGCGTGCGGGATCCGGCGCTCGCCGCTCGTGCGCTCGCCATCGCGATTTCGCCCGAGGTTCCGCCGCAGCTCGAATCGCGGCGCGCACGACTCCTCGCTCGCGTCGCGGACTGGAACCCGGCGCTCGCGTGGAGCTTCTACCAAGCGCACGCCGACGTGCTCACCCGGCGGCTCTCGATGTTCGAGAAGATCCTCAACCTAGCGACGGGTCTGCCGCGCACGTACTCGGATGCCGCGCCGCTCGAGCAGATCGACGCTTGGCTGAAGGGCTATCTGCCTCCGGCCGCGGCGCCGTACATCGCGCGCGGCATCGACCGCGCGCATACGGCCGTGGCGATCAAGGCGCGGCTCAACATGGAGATGACCGCGGTCGTCGGCACCGGGAGCCGCGCGGGCGGCTAAACCAGGATCGCTGCATGGGGAGGTCGAACATACGTTCGTCTTCCCATGTCACGTCAAATCGCGCTCTTCGCGTCGGCATCGTCGCCGACGGTCCTGGTCGGTGACCACGGCGACGTCACGTTCGTGCCGGAGTTTCTCGACCGCGCGCTCGCGGACGCGCTGGTGCGCGAGCTCAACGCCGACACGCAATGGCAGGCCGACTCGCGCATGATGTACGGAAAGCGCGTCCTCGTGCCGCGCGAAACCGCCGGCCGCGGCGACCGCATGCGCCAGCCGTGGACGCCGGCGCTCGAGCTGGTGCGCGGCATGGTCGAACGCCACACGGGCACGACGTTCGACTACTGTTTCCTCAACCGGTATCGCAACGGCAACGACGCCGTCGCGTGGCACGGCGATCGCGACGGCACGCGCGACGCGCGGCTCGTCGTCGCGTCGCTCTCCCTGGGCGCGACCCGCAGCTTCCAGCTGCGCCCCAAGAAGGACAGCGGTCTGCGCCACGACCCGATCAAGGTCGACGTCGAACACGGCGACCTCATCGTGATGGCCGGCGACACGCAACTCTACTGGGACCACCGCGTCCCCCGCGATCCCCGAGTCGCCGAACAACGCCTCAACGTAACCTTCAGGCAGCACATCGCCCGCCCGTCAGAATGAAATAATCGCCGCCATTGAGATAATCGTTGTCACATCGAGATAATCGCCGTCACGGTGAGATAATAGCGATTATTTCACCGTGACAGCGCGATTATCTCACCGTGACGGGGCGATTATCTCTCCCTGACAACGAAAGACCCGTTACGCCGAAATCGCTGAACTGCGCCTCTTCGGTCGCCTCTTCGGTCGAGCCGATGGGCTCCGTCCTTAACGACGTTCCGCTGAACTGCGCCTCTTCGGTCGAACCCGTGAGCGCCGTCGTGGACGACGTCCCTCCGCTGACGAGCTTTGCGATCTCATCGAAGTAGCCGGTGCCGACTTCGCGCTGGTGGCGCGTCGCGGTGTAGCCTTTCGATTCGCTCGCGAACTCGCGCTGCTGGAAGTCCGCGTAGGCCGACATTCCGCGCTGGTTGTAGTCGTACGCGAGCTCGAACATGGAATGGTTGAGCGCGTGCCAACCGGCTAGCGTGATGAACTGGAAGCGGTAGCCGTACTCGGCCAGCTTCTGACGATACTGGGCGATCGTCGCCTCGTCGATCTTGAGCTTCCAGTTGAACGACGGCGAGCAGTTGTAGGCCAGCATCTTGTCGGGGAACTTCGCGTGGATGCCGTCGGCGAACGCCTTCGCTTCCTCGAGCGACGGATGCGACGTCTCGCACCAGATCAGGTCGCAGTACGGCGCGTAGGCGAGCCCGCGCGCGATCGCCTGATCGATGCCCGGGTTCACGCGGTAGAAGCCCTCGGGCGTGCGTTCGCCGGTGAGGAACGGTTTGTCGCGGTCGTCGATATCGGAGAGCAGCAGGTTGGCCGCGTCGGCGTCGGTGCGTGCGCAGATCACCGTCGGAACGTCGAGGACGTCGGCCGCGAGGCGTGCGGCGATCAGGTTGCGGATCGCCTGCTGCGTCGGGATGAGCACCTTGCCGCCGAGATGGCCGCACTTCTTTTCCGATGCGAGCTGATCTTCGAGATGGA
>JAQBPM010000198.1 GCA_028287525.1 Vulcanimicrobiota bacterium
TGCCCGACGAGGTACGCGCACAGCGCCGCACCGCAAAGCCCCGCGCGGACGAGCGCACGCGCCGAGTAGGATTCCTGTACGCCGGCCTCGCGCGCGACGTTCTCGAAGGCGACGGCGACGGTCGGGAAACGAATGCGTTGCGCGGCGATCAGGATCGTCGCGGAAACCGCGGCCGCCGCGACGTAGGCCGTCTGCCACGGAAAGCCCCGGGCGAGCGCCAGCGCGGCGAGCGAGGGGAAGACGAACCCGGCGACGCTGAACGCGCAATCCGTTCCGAGAAAGGCCATCGCGCGCCGTCGTTGCGCATAGATGCGCGAGATGATGACGGCACCCGCCGAGAGCCCGACGCCGCTTCCCACCCCGGCGATGCCCAAGCCGACGATCGCAAAAGGCAAGGCGCTCGAAAACGTGAGCATCGCGACGCCGGCAAGGATCGCAGCGTTTGCGACCGAGATGGCGGCGCGCAGCGAGAGGCGCTCGAAGAGGGCGAAACAGAGGGCGATCCCGACGAGATTCCCGCCGGTCAATGCGGAGAAGAGCGCCGCAGTCTGCGTCACGGGCGCGCCGAGCGCGTGCGCCGCGGCACCGAGGATAACCCCGGTGGGGGTGAGGAGGCCCGACATCACGGCATACGCCGAGAGCGCGACCGCAGTAGGGAACACGTCGCGACGCACCATGCGGCACAATTCGCCGCGTCGTCGCGCGGAGCGCTCGACATTTGTTGGTCGAACCGCGGCAACTGCGTTACCAGCGGACGAGGCGCGGAGCGGATTCCTGCGAATGACCCGGTCATGACGAAGCCCCGGCGCGCGCCGACGTTGATCCTCGGTGCGATGCCGTCGGAGGTGCGCCCGATTTTGGCGCAGCTGACCGATCGACGGAGCGGATCGCTCGGGTGCTTCACCTATGATACGGGACAGCTGCGCGGGCGTCGCGTCGTCGTTGCGGTCACCGGCGTCGGCGTGACCAACGGTGCGATGGCGGCCGCGCTGTTCGTCAATGCGTTCGAGCCGGCGGAGACGATCGTGACTGGGACCGGTTCCCGCTTCAACGCGCGGATTCGTACCGGCGACACGGTCATCTCCACGAACACGGTCCACCATGCGGCGGGGAGTCTGACCGACGCCGGCATGATCTATCGCAAGGTGCGCGGGCCGCGTCCGGGGATGATGACGTCGTGGGCCTACAAGCCCGATCCGGCGCTGTTTCGGCTCGCAAAGGGTGCCATCGGCAGCTACGAGCCCAAGGAGATCGTCGTCGAAGGCGTGCGGTATCGGCCGACCGTCTTGACCGGCGTCGTGACGGCGAGCGATCTCTTCGGCGTCTCGGCGGCGAAGATCGAGGACATGCGTGCGAAGCTCGATCCCGACATCATGGAGATGGAGAGCGCCGCGATCGCGCAAGCCTGCCATCAGCTGGGAACGCCGCATATCGTCTTTCGCGCCGGCAGCAATCGCACGCAGGTGAATCCGGGCGCCGACTACCGGCGCCTGGGACGGCTCGCCGCCGCAGCGGCCGCGCGCTGGACGATGCACTTCGTCGAATCCTTGGCAATTCGCGACGCGGCGTGACGATACGCCCGCGCCCGGCCGCGCTCGATCCCGCGCTGCCGTCGATCGACCTGCACCGCCATCTCGACGGAAATGTCCGTCTCCAAACGATCCTCGATCTCGGCCGCCGCTACGGCATCGCGCTGCCTGCCCAGACGGTTGAGGAGCTTCGGCCGCACGTCGTCGTGACCCAGACGATGCCCGATCTCGTCTCGTGGCTCGAGAAATTGCATTGGATGACCGCGGTCCTCGCCGAGCCCGACGCATGCCGCCGCATCGCATGCGAGAACGTCGAGGACGCAGCGCGCGACGGCCTCGACTACGTCGAGCTGCGCTTCAGCCCGTACTTTCAGGCCTTGCCGAACGGCCTTGATCCCGCCGATGTCGTCGCGGCCATTGTCGAGGGCGTCGACGAGGGCTGCGCGCGCACGGGCATGCGCGTGAAGCTCATCGGCATCTTAAGCCGAACCTACGGGCCCGAGGCCTGCACCGTCGAGCTCGAGGCGCTGCTGCGCAGACGCGATCGCATCGCCGCGCTTGACCTCGCCGGCGACGAGGTCGCGTGGCCCGCCGAATTGTTCGCAACCCATTTCGCGCGCGCACGCGACGCAGGCTGGGCGGTGACGGTCCACGCCGGCGAAGCGGCCGGTGCGGCGAGCATCTGGTCGGCGCTGCGGGTTCTCGGCGCAACGCGGATCGGGCACGGCGTCCGCGCGATCGACGACCCCGCGCTGCTGGACTACCTCGCCGTGCACCGGATCGGGATCGAGACGAACCTCACGAGCAACGTGCAGACGGGGAGCGTCCCGAGTTACGGGGCGCATCCGATGAAACGTTTTCTGGAGCTCGGGCTGCTCGCGACGCTCAACACCGACGACCCGGTCGTCAGCGGGATCGATTGGCCGCACGAGATCGAGGTCGCGGCCCCTGCCGCCGGTCTGACGCAAACGGAGATCCGCACGGCGCAGCGCAACGCGCTCGAGGTCGCGTTTCTCTCCGACGACGAGCGTCGCGACTTGCGGGAGTTGTGCGAGGCCAGGAATGCGGCGCGCATCTCTGCGTAGAACGCCGGGGGAATGAAGGTCACGTCGTTCACGACGCCGGGATTCCGTCGTGTCGTTGCCGTGTTTGTGACGGCAATCGTGGTTGCAGGGATCGTGCGGCCGGCGCTCGCGCAGCAGAGCGTTTTGCCGACGATCTCCGAGAAGACGCAAGGCCTTCAGCGCAAGGACGGATACCTGCCGCTGTACTGGGACGCACGCGCCGGAAAAGTCTGGCTCGAGATCCCGGTCGGCGAAGCGATGATCTTCCAGACGTATCTGCCGTGGGGCGTGGGCAGCAACGATATCGGGCTCGATCGCGGCCAGCTCGGAGATACGAAGCTGGTGCGCTTCGAGCGCAGCGGGCCGCGCGTTCTGCTCGTGCAGCCGAACCTCGCGTTTCGCTCGAGCAGCGTCGATCCCGTCGAATCGCGCGCCGTCGACGAGTCGTTCGCGCAATCGGTGTTATGGGGCTTCACGATCGCGGCGGAGAGCGGCGGACACGTCCTCATCGACGCGACCGACTTCGCGCTCAGCGACGTGCACGGCGTCGTCGCGGCGCTCGGCGCCGCCAAGCAAGGCGACTTCAAGCTCGATCCGTCGCGCAGCGCGCTCGATCCGGACGAGCTCAAAGCGTTCCCGCGGAACACGCAGCTCGAAGCGCTGCTGACGTTCACCGCCGGCAATCCCGGCCGGTACGTGACGGACGTAACGCCGACGCCGCAAGCGGTGAGCGTCCACGAGCGCGCGGTGTTCGTACGGCTCCCCGAAGCCGGTTACGTGCCGCGCCGCTTCGATCCGCGTTCCGGCTTCTATAGCGTCGATTACGCCGACGAGGGTGCGCCGCTGGGTGGTCCGGTGCAGCAGCGGTTGATCGTGCGTCATCGACTCGAGAAGAAGGATCCGTCGGCCGCCGTCAGCGATCCGGTGCGGCCGATCGTGTACTACGTCGATCGCGCGGCGCCGGAGCCGATTCGCAGCGCGTTGCTCGACGGGGCACGGTGGTGGAATCAGGCATTCGAGGCCGCCGGTTTCCGCAACGCGTTCAGGGTCGAACTGCTGCCGGTCGGCGCCGACCCCGACGACGTGCGGTACAACGTGATCGAGTGGGTGCATCGCGCGACCCGCGGCTGGAGCTACGGGAACGTCGTCTCCGACCCGCGCACCGGCGAGATCATACAGGGACACGTCACGCTCGGCTCGCTGCGGGGTCGGCAGGATTGGCTGATCGCCGAGGGACTGCTGCAGCCGTACGAGCACGGCGGAGAAACCTCGCCGCAGGCGCAGCAGATGGTCCTCGCGCGTCTACGGCAGCTCGCCGCCCACGAGCTCGGCCATACGCTCGGGCTCGTGCACAACTTTGCAGCCAGCACCCAAGGCCGCGCGTCCGTCATGGACTATCCGCACCCGCTGATCGGGTTGAGCCGCAACGGCACGATCGATCTGCACGACGCGTACGCCACCGGCATCGGTGCGTGGGACAAGGTGACGATCGCGTACGGCTACACGCAGCTGCCGCCGGGAAGCGACGAGACCCCTGCGCTGAACCGCATCCTCGACGACGCCCGGGCGCACGGCTTGGTCTTGCTCACCGATCAGGATGCGCGTCCGGCCGGCAGCGCGCACCCGCAAGCGCACTTGTGGGACAACGGGCGCGACGCGACCGCCGACCTTGCCCGCATCATGACGGTTCGCCGCCTCGTGCTGCAGCGGTTCGGCGATCGCGCCGTCCGCAGCGGCATGCCGCTTGCGACGCTGGAAGACGCGCTCGTTCCGATGTATCTCCTGCATCGCTATCAAGCGGAGGCCGCGACGAAGTCGATCGGGGGGCAATGGTACGCGTACGCGTTGCGCGGCGACGGTCAACAACCACTGCGCGCGGTGGCGGCGGCCGATCAGCGGCATGCCCTCGCGGGTGTGCTTGCGACGGTGACGCCGGATGCGCTCGCGATCCCGTCCGGCGTGTTGAACCGCATCCCGCCGCGCCCGCTCGGATACGGCGCGACGCGCGAGCTGTTCGCCCGGCACACCGGTCTCGTCTTCGACGCGATCGCGCCCGCCGAAGCGGCATCGGACATGACGTTCCGGCTGCTGTTCGATCCTGAGCGTGCCGCCCGGCTCGTGCAGCAGCACGCGCTCGACCCCGGCCTGCCGGGGCTCGACGACGTGCTGAGCCGCACGAGCGCGACGGTGTTCGGCGTGACGCCGCATGACGCGTACCAGCGTCAGCTCGCGCGTACGGTGCAGCGCGCAATGGTCGAACGGATGATGGACCTAGCCGCCGACGCGCCGATGGCGCAGGTTCGCGCGGAAACGACGGCGCAGCTGCGCACGCTTGCCGCGCGGCTGCATCGGACGCACGCGCCGGACGCGGGCGACGCCGCGCACGCGCGGTTGCTCGCCGATGACGTCGCACGTTTTCTCGCCCGCCCGTGGCAGCGCAGCGAGCGACGCGATCCGCCGCCGGCCCCGCCGGGAATGCCGATAGGCGACGAAGACGGCCCCGATCTGGGCTGGTAAAAGCTCACTCGCCAAGACCGCGACGGTGGGACTCGCGCAATCGGAGACTAGCGTTCTCGCGGTCGCGCTCCTCACGGTAGTATCGTTCGCTCCACGGTCGATGCACAAGGGCTATGACCATCCCGAGAAGGCTTCCCATGCCGAGGCTAACGCCCGATACCCCTTCGCGGATGGTGAAGATGCCATTTACCGTCAAGGCTGCGGCGGCAATGAGGAACGCGATCCGCGTTCCGACGGCGAGCCATCGCGGGATGAACTTGTAGTAGGCGGGGTAGAGGAAGAGCAAGCTCAGCGACATGAGCGCCAGCGCGAAAAGTATCCCCGCTAGCAAGATCCGGTTGGAAGCATCCATGACACGATCCTCACGCTGAACCGCTCGCTGTTTGCGCCTGCTTCCGCGGTCGTGTCTTGAACTCCGGCCGGTTCTCCCGGAGATTGCCTCGATCGGCCTATTTCACCGGGCACGACCGTCCGCCGACGGTCACGCTCTTGAAGCCGGGTTGATCCGTCACGGGGAAGGGCGCCGCGCCGCTCTCGCTCATCGTCGGTTTGACGCAATCGAAGGAGAGCAGGTACGCCATGACGGCCGCGTACTGATCGGGCTTGAGCGACGCCGGCGCGGTCAACGGCATCTGCTGCGTGACGATCGCCCTGAACTGCGAGACGTTGAGGTTGCTGTGCGCGAAGCTCGCGCCGGTCAGGGCAGGTCCCGACACGCCTTGCAGCTTCGCACCGTGGCACGCCGAACACTGCGACGCGTAGACCGCTTTGCCGGCCTGCACCTGGGCCGGCGTGTACGGTACGGTTCCGGTGCCCGCCGCTCCGCCGGTGTTCGCGACGTGCACCGTCGCCTCGACCTTCGCTTGCGCCTGGGCCGTATTGGTCACCGTGTTCGCCGCGTCGAGCGCGTACGCGACGACCATGCTGCCCTTGGTACTTGGCAACGTGGGGATTTGCTGGTTTCCGGCTTCGCCGCTCACGAGCGCGACGTAGGTTTGTCCGTTGGCGCGATAGACGGAGATCGGGGCGACGATCGACGACCCCACGTCGTCTTGCCATAAGATCTTCCCGCTCGCCGTATCGAACGCGTACAGCATGCCGCGCAGGTCGCTCGTGAACGCCACGCCGGTCCCGGTGATAGTGACGCCTCCCTGCGCGGGATACGGAAACTGCTTCTGCCACGCGATCTTCCCCGTCCCGACGTCGATTGCCGTGAGCACGCCGGTGCCGGCGCGGCGTTTCGGCAGCGGGCCGCCGGTATACGGCTGGCCGGGAATGTAAGCCGGGTCGGCGCTGAGGATCTTCCACGTCGCGCACTCGTTCGTGCTCGGGATCAGGAAGAGGTTCGTTTTCGGATCGTAGGAGCCGCCGTTCCACTCGATGCCGCCGCCGTGATTCGGGCAGGCGGACGTTCCCTTCAGCGTCGGCACCGTCGTGAAGAGGCCGGTTTGATTGCTCACCACGATCTTGTGGAGCGGCTTTCCACTCGTTCGATCGAAGATCAAGAAGTCGCCGGCCTTGTCGCCAACTGCTACCATCAGTTGATCTTTGCCGGCAACCTTGCCGGTAAAGAGGACGGGCGGCATCGCCGGATCCGCATCGTGCGTATCGTTTTTGATGAGCTGGTAGTACCACTTGACGCGCGGCTTGCCGCTCGAGATGTCGAGCGCGACGAGCGAGTCGGTGTAGAGGTCCGCTCCGCCGAGCCGTTTCGTGTCGACCATATCCGGACCGGGATTTCCCACCGGCAGAAAGACCGTGTCCGTCTGCGGATCGACCGTGAGGCCTGCCCAAACGGGGCCGCCGCCGTGCTGCCAGGTGTTGCCGGGCCAGGTATCGCGTTTGATCGTCTCCCATTGCCACGCCAGGGATCCGTCCGCGGTATTGAACGCCTGAACCTGACCCCGGTTGCCGTTGTCGCCGCCGGCGGTGCCGAGGATGACGGTGTTCTTGTACGGGTACGCCGCACTCGAATACCAGCTGTTCTGCGTGTTGGGACAATGCTGGACGTTCCACGCCGTCTTGCCGCTCGCCGCGTCGACGGCGATCACCCGACAGTCTTGCGTCCCCTCGAAGATCTTGCCGCCGGCGAGTCCGACGCCGCGGTTCACGAAATACAGCAGCGCGTACGGCGTCGTGTACGGATTCTCCCATTTCAAGGCGCCGGTCGCCGCGTCGAGCGCGAGGACGTGATTGTGCGGCGTGGAGAGGTACATCGTGCCGTTCCAAACGACCGGAGCCGCCTCTTGCTGCCCGTCATCCGCGATCTGCGTGACCCAGGCGCGTTTGAGGTGGCCGACGTTTGCCGCGGAGATGTCGGTCAGCGCCGTGTAGCGGTTGTTGCTGTACGATTTGCCCGCCAGAGGCCAGTTGTCGTTGTCGGTCTCTGCCGCAACCAATGCCTGCGCGTCGGGAAACGGCGCGGTGCTGGAACTTGCCGTCGGGGAAGTTGCAGCGCTTGTTTGCGCACTCTGCTGGCTGCCGCAGCCGGCGCCGGCGATGAGCATGAACGCGGCTAAGAGCGGCGCCGACGCGATTGCCGGCAAACGGTTCGTCGAGCGAACACGGTTCCTCACGTCGCTATAGTGACCGAGGTTCCGGCGCGGTGTCACCTAACGATCTTTCCATCGAACGGGCCGATCTTGCTCAGTTTGATGCTGATGCGTACGTCGCGGCGTACGTGTTTGCGCTCCGAATTCTGTTCTCGTACGCCGTGCTGACGTCCGAGGCACTATCCGACGGAGATTTCCCGGCTTCACGATATCGCTTCTCGAACGTCGATCATCAAGCGGCACGAGATTTCGAACGGCGATATTGACGCGGGGCCGCAGGCGCTGTATTATACCGGTAGGTTATTTAACTATATGGTTTCAAGTGTTTCGCCGGATCGCCTCAGCAGCACCCTCGCGGCGCTCGCCGACCCCACGCGGCGCGCGATTCTCGCGCGCCTCGCCTCGGGCGAGACGTCGGTGACCGAGCTGGCCAAGCCGTTCCGGATGAGCCTTCCGGCGGTCTCCAAGCACCTCAAAGTGCTGGAACGCGCCGGCTTGATCGCGCGCGGCAGATCGGCGCAGTGGCGGCCGTGCCGCCTGGATGCGGGGCCGATGCGTGAGGTCGCCGAGTTCGTCGAAGGCTACCGACACTTCTGGGACGAGAGCTTCGGGCGTCTCGACGACTATCTGATCGAACTGCAGTCCAAGGAGAAGAAACGTGATCGAAAGAGCTAGCGGCGCAGCGCGCCCCGACATGACGATCGTGCGCGTCTTCGATGCGCCGCTCCATCTCGTGTGGAAGGCGTGGACCGAACCGCAGCATCTCGCGCAGTGGTTCGGACCGAAGGGTTTCACCAATCCTGTCTGCGAGGTCGATCCACGGCCGGGCGGCACGCTTCGCATCACGATGCAGAGTCCGGACGGCACGCTGTATCCCATGGTCGCCGTCTTCAACGAGGTAGTCGAACTGGAGCGTCTCGTGTGGACCACGTCGGTCGAGCACGAAGGCAACGTTTCGTTCGATATCCGTCAGGTCACGACGTTCGCCGACCGCGACGGCAAGACGGAGCTTACGCTGCAGGCGTTCGTTCTGCGCTCGACGCCGGAATCGGCCGATGCCCTCGGCGGCATGGAGATTGGCTGGAGCATGAGTTTGGACAAACTCGAGGTTCTCGTGGCGCGCGCCTAACGCCGGCGATCACCCTTCATGAAGAAGACGTACTCCGGGACGTGCCACTGCGGTGCGGTGCGGTTCGAAGCCGATATCGATCTCGGAGCCGGAACGTTCAAATGCAACTGCCCGATCTGCACCAAGACGCGCATGTGGGGCGCGATCGTCCGGCCCGAAGATTTTCGGCTGCTTCGCGGTGAGGACCGTCTCAAGGACTATCAACCGGACGGCGTTCACCACGTATTCTGCACGAATTGCGGCGTGCGTCCGTACGGCTGGGGCGAGGAGTCTTCGGGAGGAAAATTCTACGCGGTGCGCCTCGCCTGCCTAGACGATGTCGAAGACGAGGAGCTCGCCGGCGCGCCCGTCACCTATTCCGACGGCCGCAACGACCGTTACGACGAACGACCCTCAGAGACGCGGCACCTCTGAGGGTCCGTTCGGGGCGAACGTATCCGCCGGCAGCGAACTCGGGAACTGCATCTCGAGCAGACGGTAGCGCCACACGCCGTGGTGCGTCGAAACTCCGAAGACGCGCAGCGTACCGTCGAGGATTCCATCCGTCTGCATCCAGTATCCGCCGACGTCCCCATAGTGCTGTTCCACGATGCCGTGGAATCCCAAGGCGGCGGCCGTCCCGAAGCGCATCGTGCAAAACCGCATCGATCGCAATTCGACGATCACGTCGGAGAGTTGGTGCTGCGGGTCCCGCGTGCGCGACGTCAGGTGCAGCGCCCGGCCCGGATCTCCGTTCGGACAAACCGTCGCGCCGCGATCGTCGA
>JAQBPM010000224.1 GCA_028287525.1 Vulcanimicrobiota bacterium
ACGACGATCAACGACGATCAGAACGACTACACGGTGCGCTCGATCCCCAGCGGCAATCCCGCGCAGGACGCGCAGACGATCGCGGCCGCGCGCGCGCGCTCGGTCGCGTACGCGTACTACCTGCAGACGGCGATCCCGCGCGAAGACGGCGCCGGCTTCGGCTATCCCAACCTGCGCGTCGCAACCGAAGTGTTCGCCACCGCGGACGGCACCGCACCGCTGCCGTACATCCGCGAGTCGCGCCGCATCGAGGCGCGCACGACGGTCGTGCGGCAGGATCTCTTTGTCGCGGGCGACGTGCGCGCCAAGCACTCCGCCGAGACGTGCGGTATCGGCCACTACCGCCTCGACATGCACGTGCTCGAAAACGGGATGAGCGACGGCGGCGGCGGGAACCCCGGCTACTTCCAGATCCCGCTCGGCGCACTGATCGCGCCTTCCGTCGAGAACCTGCTCCCGGCGTGCAAGAACCTCGGCGTCACGCACATCACGAACGGCGCCTACCGCGTTCATCCGATCGAGTGGGCCGTCGGCGAAGCGGCCGGTGCGCTCGCCGCATTCTGCCTCAAACGCAGTATCACGCCAAGTAACGTGCTCGACGGGGCGCCGCTCGGGCGCGAGTTCCGTCACGCGCAGCTCGACGCCGGGATGCCGCTCTGCTGGTGGACCGACGTCAGCTTCGACGACGACCCGGCGCTGTTTGCCGCGACGCAGCTCACCGGCGCGCGGGGCTGGTTCGCCGACCCGGCGTCGCTCGAGTTCGGCCCGAAACGCGCGCTCGATGCGGCGCAGCGCGCCGCGATCGAGACGTCGGTCGGTTCCGCCTTGCCGTGGCCCTCACCGGAGATGACCCGCGGCGACGCGGCGCGGTGGCTCGTCGGACACCTCGGCTTATAGCGCCGCTAGAAACTCTGCCCGATACCGAACGAGGTGTGCAGGCCTTGGCTGCCCTTCGCGAAGTCGAGCCGTATCGTTCGGATGCCCAGCGCCTTGATGTCGAAACGCAGACCGACGCCGACGTCGTTGTGGAACACCCAGTTGCCGACGTCGAAGACGGCCCCGGTCGTCGTGGTGGTCGTCAGCGCCGTCCCGCCGGCAATGCGCGCCGCGCCGCTGTCGGCGAACCCGACGAACTGGAGCGAGCGGTCCGCAGTGAGCGGGATGCGCAGTTCCGCTTGGCCGAGCAGCATCTGGGTGCCGTAGAACACCTGCGAGTAGCCGCGCAGCTCCTGATCGGAAAACGTGAACAGCTTCGTGCTCGGAATCGCGCCGGTCGTCGTGCCGACCCGCGCATGCACGGCAACCGTCGCGGCCTTCACCGGAAAGAATTTCGCCGCGTCGAGCGTGAGGAGCTGGTAATTGAAAGCGGAGCCCAGCGACGTGCTGCTCAGCTCGTCGCCGGCCGTTATCGTGTAGCCGTTATGCGGGTTGAAGACGTCGTCGCGTGTGTCCGCGCTCGCCCCGAACAGGAGGCTGTGGAGGGCGTACGTCTTCCCGGCATCCATCACGGCAAGCGACGGCGACGAGATGCCGAGCGCGTTGTTGACGCTCGTTGAATCCGTAATCGCCGAAGTCGACGGGGCGAGCGGGTTGAGCGCCAGGGCGCTGGGGAAAAAGTATCCGCTCGGCAGCGTCGCGGACGCCGCGATGCTCTGGAGGCTGAATCCCGCGCTCACCCGCACCGTGTCGCTGAGGCTGCGCCCGAGGCTCGTCGAGATGCCGCCCACCTTCGAGCTGTAGTTCGAATACACGCCGGAGACGAGCTGCGCGTTCGAGCTATCCGCCGGCACGAGCGACACGGGAGTTCCGCTCGCGCTCACCGGCGCGGACGTGCTTCCCGGCGCGGGCGTCGCGAGGTACACCGGATAGAGGTTGACCTGCTGCTGCGACAAGAGCGTCGTCGTAAGGCTGTATTTTTGCGATTTCTCGGTCTTTCCGAGATGCGGGATCGTCAGCGAGAATTGCGCGTCGGACAAGGACGCGCCCTTCTCCACTTTGATTTGCGTGTTGATACCGGTGCCGTTGAGATTGCTTTCCCCGAGCGAGACGTTGGCGGTCAGCCCGGTGCCCGTCGCGCCGCCGGAATAGCCGCCGCCCAGCGAGACCGTGCCCGTTCGCTTCTCCTTGACGTGCCAGTTGAGGGTCACGAGGGCCGGCTGTTTCGGATCGGGACCCGGCTTCGCTTCGAAGTCGATCTTGTCGAAGTAGCCCAAGTTGTTCAGCCGCTGGTAGTCTTTCATCAGCGCGGCGTCGGTGACCATCATCCCTGGACGCAACCGCAGTTCGCCCCGGATCACGTCGTCGTGCGTCTTGTCGTTGCCGGTGATCTCGACCGCACCGACGCGCAGCACGCTGATGGTGTACCGCACGTCGGCGGTGCCGGCCGCGTTATCGACGGAAGCGGGATCGACCCCGCCCGAGACGTCGCCGACCTTCAGATTATGGCGTTCGTACAGCGCCTTGATCGCGTCGTAGTCTTTTTCACGCGCGCTCTCTGAGTATCCCGTGCCGGCCTTCGTCACCAGCGCGCTCTCGACGACCTTCGGCGCGATCACGGCGTCCGTACCCGTCCCCGTATCGACGATCACGGAACGAACCGTGAGCCCCTCGCGCAGCGCGATCGTAAGCACGCCGTCGGCGCCGAGACCGACGTCCGTGACGTGCGAGGTTACCTGACCGCCGAAGCCGAGCCGGTCGTAGTAGCTGTTGATCTTGAGCACGTCCTGCGTCGCGGTCTGCGTGTTGTAGACCTGGCCCGGCGCGGTGTCCAGCAGCGCGCTCAGCGTCTCCTTCGAGACGCTCGCATTGCCCGTGAAGCGCACCTCGCGCACGACGGGATTCTCGACCACCCGGAACGTCACGGCGACGCCGCCGCGTGCGTTCTGGACGAGCGGCGCCGACACGTTGCTGAAGAATCCGAGCTTGGCGATCGCCAGCGCATCGCTTTCCACGGTCGCGCGGTCGAACCGGTCACCGGCTTTCGTCGCGACGACCTCGAGAATCCGATCGCTCGTTACCTTCGCGTTTCCCAAGATCCGCACCGCCGTCACCGTCGGGCTGGAAGGCGCCGCAACCGCGACGTACGGGAAGGCGACCCCGGTGAGCGAAACGCCGAAAAGTGCGACTCGAGCGGCAGCGGCCCAACGACGGGATGCCCTCATCGAATGCTATACCCGACCCCGTGAATCGTGCGGATCAGACGGCGCCGCGGCGCCGCGTCGATCTTCGCACGCAGATAGCAGATGTAGGTTTCGACGGTTCCCGGACCGACCTCGCGCTGCGCGCCCCACACGAGTTCGATCAGCTGCGCGCGCGTGTAGACGCGCTCGGGAACGCGCGCCAGCGCAACGAGCAGATCGAATTCGCGAGCGGTCAGTTCGATCGACTCGCCGGCGCGTTCGACCGTTCGGCAATCGAGGTCGATCAGGAGATCTTCAAAGGCGATGGTCGTGACGCCCTTCAGTGCGGGGCGCCGCAGCGCCGAGCGCAGTCGCGCGCACAATTCGTTGAAGTCGAACGGCTTGGCAATATAGTCGTCCGCACCGGCTTCGAGGCCCGCAACGACCGACGAAACGTCGCTCTGCGCGGAGAGCATGAGAATCGGCGCCTCGGTCGAGCGACGCAGCATCGGAATCAGCGAGATGCCGTCCACCTTCGGCAGGACGAGGTCGAGCACGATCGCGTCGACACGTTCGGCGCCGAGCAGTTTGAGGCCATCGATTCCGTCGCCGGCAGTTCGTACGCGGAAACCGTAGTCCGCCAATCCGTTCGCCAGCACGTCTCGCATGCGTGCCTCATCGTCGATGACGAGTACGGATGCTGCGGTATCGCTCATTTGCGAAACATTAACGGCCGATGCTTGGGCCAATCATAGTTTTTTTGCTTCCACGATTTGCGCGCGGTGCGGCTGCGTTCCGAGCCGAGTGAACGCACGTCGAACTCGGACGGCGTTTCCAAGCGCCGGCCAAGAATTGGGTCCGAAGGATTGATTAAGCGCCTGCTCTGCGTCGCAATTCGGCCGGAGATGGGCGTGAGCACGAACCACAAGGAGCCTTCGTAATGAGCTTTGGCATCGACGCATCGAGCCTCTTGTCGAGCCAGTATTCGAGTTCCACGACCGGCGGCACGGGCGGCATGCGCCAGTTCGCCGGCCTCAACCTGACCGAGCAGCAGCGAACCCAGATGCGATCCATCCTGCAGAACGCGAAAAGCCAGGGAACATCGCAGGCCGACGTCCAGAAGCAACTCGAGCAGGTCTTGACGCCGACCCAGCAAGCGCAGTTCAGCGCTTCGCAAGCGGCGCAAACGTCGCAGTCGACTCAATCGAGCCAAGCAACGCCCCCGCTCTTCGCGAACCTCAACCTCACCGCGGACCAGCAGACGAAGATCGACGCGATCATCGCCGACGCGAAGACGAACGGAACCAGCAGCACCGACGTGAAGTCGCAGATCGATGCGGTGCTGACGGATTCGCAAAAGACACAGCTCGCCTCCAACGTGCAGAATGCACGCGCCTCCGGTTCGGGACATCACCGCCACCACGGCGGTGGCGGCGGAACGGACGCCACCAGCAGCACGACTTCCGCCGACACGACGGCGAGTACGACGTCATCCAGCGGCCTCACGGCGACCGACATGCAGAACCAGGTGCTCGCCGCGCTCTCCGTCCTGACGAAGTACGTGCAGAGCCAGGTTACGACCAGCTAGAAACCCTCGGGTCCCTCCCGGCGGTGACGGCGATGCCTGCGGGGATCGCCGTCACCGCGTCATCGGACGCTGTAGCCGACTCCGCGTATGGTGTGGATCAGGCGACGGCGCGGCGGGACGTCGACCTTGGCGCGCAGGTAGCTGATGTAACTCTCGACGGTGGCCGGCGTGACGCCGCGCTCCGCTCCCCAGACCAGATCGATCAACTGCGAGCGCGTGTAGACGCGCTCCGGGCTGCGCACGAGCAGCGCCAGCAGGTCGAACTCGCGCGCCGTCAGCGCGATCTGCTCGCCGCTGCGCTCGACGCGGCGCCGCTGCACGTCGATGGCAAGGTCGGCGTAGCGCAGCATGTCGAGCTCTTTGAGAGCAGGCCGGCGCAGTGCCGAACGCAGCCGCGCCGTCAGCTCGCCGAAGTCGAACGGCTTGGCGAGGTAATCGTCCGCGCCCGCTTCGAGTCCGTTCACCTTCGCGTCGACGTCCGCCGTAGCGGAGATCATCACGATAGGCGCTTCGGTCGAGCGGCGCAGGAGCGGGATGAGCGCGAGACCGTCGGCCTTCGGCAGCATGAGGTCGAGCAGAATGACGTCGAACCGCTCCGCGCCGAGCAGCTTGAGACCGGCGGGTCCGTCGGCAACGGTCCGTACGCGAAAACCTCGCTGCACCAAGCCGAGCTCGAGCACGTCACGCGTCGAGCGCTCGTCGTCTATCACCAATACGGAAGCGGGCGGTCCGTCCATGCGGTAGGTGATAGCAACGGATGCTGAGGCTCGCCTGGCTCCTGCCTGGCAGTTCGCAGTGCCGCTTACGGCGATGAAGAGCAAACCAGCGCCGAGGGCGAAGGTCGGTGTAGACTTCGGGTTGAGCTGCGAATTCGTCGGA
>JAQBPM010000229.1 GCA_028287525.1 Vulcanimicrobiota bacterium
CGATGATCGACTCGTCGGCCATCGCGGGAACGTAGGCGCCGCCCGCGGTGCACGATCCCATGACGGCGGCGATCTGCGGGATCGCCTGCGCCGACATGCGCGCCTGGTTGTAGAAGATGCGCCCGAAGTGATCGCGGTCGGGAAAGACGTCGGCCTGCAGCGGCAGAAACGCGCCGCCTGAGTCGACCAGATAGATGCACGTCAGCCCGTTCTGTTCGGCGATCTCCTGCGCGCGCAGATGCTTCTTGACGGTCATCGGATAGTACGTTCCGCCTTTGACCGTCGCGTCGTTGGCGACGATGACGCAGTCGACGCCTTCGACCGTCCCGATCCCGGTGACGATGCCGGCCGAGGGCGCATCGTCGTGATACATGCCGTTCGCTGCGAGCGCCGAGAACTCGAGGAACGGCGAGCCCGGATCGACGAGGCGGTCGATGCGATCGCGCGCGACCAGCTTGCCGCGCTTACGATGCCGCTCGACGGCGATCGGACCGCCGCCGCCGCGCGCGCGAGCGAGGTGGTCGCGCAAATCGTCGACGAGCGCCGCCATGGCGTTCGCGTTGCGTTCGAAGTCGGCGGATCGCGGATCGATGCGGCTGGCGAGTAAGCTCACGCCGTGCGATTTAAGCTCGTGTGAGAATATCCATCCCGGCGGGGTCGTTTCATGGGCGCCGCGCTATGATGCCGTCGTGGCCGCATCGCCGACTGCCCCTGCCTCATACCGCCCCGCGGGAGCGCTCGACGCGGCACGCGCGCTCGAGCCGTATGCGGGACCGTGGGATCGGCGGACGGCGGCCCATCTGCTGCGGCGGGCCGGGTTCGGCGGATCGCCGGCCGACGTCAACCGGCTGGCCGCGATGTCGCCGAGCGACGCCGTCCAGTCGTTCGTGAGCTTCCCCGACACGTCGGCTCAACCGACGGCACCGTCCGGCCTTGAAGTGCCGCCGCTTCCGCCGCGCGGTCTGTACCGCGGCTTCGCGCAAGGCGTCGCCGCCGATCAGTCGACGGCCGACGCGCGCAAGGCGTTCCAGATGCAGAACGCGCGCACGCGCCGGCAGAACCTCATCGCGATGCAGACGTGGTGGCTCGAGCGGATGATCTCGACCCGCGCGCCGCTGCAAGAAAAGATGACGCTGTTCTGGCACGGGCACTTCACCAGCTCGCCGGAGAAACAGACGACGGCGCAAGAACTGCTCAAGCAGAACCAGCTCTTCCGCGAGTACGCGCTGGGCAACGTGCGCGATCTCACGCTCCACGTTTCGCAGGATCCCGCGATGCTGCGCTATCTGGACAACAACGTCAACGTCAAGGCGCATCCCAACGAGAACTACGCGCGCGAGCTGATGGAGCTCTTCACGCTGGGGATCGGCAACTACACCGAGCAGGACGTTCGCGAGTCGGCGCGTGCCTTCACCGGCTGGTCGTTTGCGCGCGAGCCCGACGGTTCGGGCACCTTCGTGGACCGGCGCAACCAGCACGACGACGGCACGAAGACGTTCCTCGGCCGCAGCGGCAACTTCAGCGGCAGCGACGTCGTCCGGATCATCTTCGAGCAGCCTGCTGCGGCGCGCTTCTTCGCGAGCAAGCTGCTCTCGTTCTTCGTCTACAGCGATCCCGAGCCGCAGCTCGTGGACCGGGTCGCCGCGCTGCTGAGCCGCAGCGGCTTCGAACTGCGCCCGGTCATGGCGACGCTGCTGCGCAGCAACGTGTTCTTCAGCGAGCGGGCGTATCGCGCGCTGGTCAAGAGCCCGGTCGAGTTCGTCGTGGGAACGCACCAGCTATTCGGGATCGCGCCGGTCGGCGTGAAAGAACTCGCCGCCCTGCGCGCGATGGGCCAAACGCTGTTCTATCCGCCGAACGTCAAAGGCTGGGACGGCGGAAGCGCCTGGCTCAACAGCCAGACGATGCTGACCCGCGAGAACTTCGCCAACGCGGTCGCGCAGAACCCGATGATGACGCAGACGGCGGACTGGCTCGTCGCGACGCTGCGCACGATGGATCCGAACCGAATCGCCGCCATGCTGACCGACGCGCTGCTGCAAGGCGACGTGTCGCCGGCCGCCCGCGCGCAATTGATCGCGTATCTGGGTGGGGTAGGGCAGGCCGCGCTCGCGCAGCTCTCCGGCGAAAACGTCGACGAACGCGTCCGCGCAGCCGCCTATCTCACGATGGCGATGCCCGCATACCAGCTGGCATAAGAGGCACACGATGAAGCGCACGAACTTTCTCCTGGGCGCGGTGAGCGGACTGTCGGTCGTCGGGTCGTTCGACAGCGTCTTCGCGCAGGCGCTGGCGCAGACGCCGCTGCCGGGGCTGCCGGGCGCGGCCGATCGCGTACTGCTCGTCATCAACCTCCAGGGCGGCAACGACGGATTGAACACCGTCGTACCGTTCGGAAATCCGGACTACTATCGCTACCGGCCGTCGATCGGCATTCCGCCGTCGGACGTGCTGCGCATCGATAACGTCGTCGGCCTCAACCCGAGCCTCGCACCGTTCAAGCGGCTCTACGACGCCGGAAAGGTCGCGATCGTCCAGGGCGTCGGGTATCCGGATCCCGACCACTCGCATTTCCGTTCGACGGAGATCTGGCAGACGGCGACGCCGAAGTCGTACGCGACGACCGGCTGGATCGGGCGCTACCTCGACGACGCCGGCCTGCCGAAAGACAACTTGTTCAACGGCGTCGCGCTCGCCAACGTTTTGCCCGAGGTCATGATCGCGCAGAACACCGACGTGCCTGCGATCGACACGTTGCGCACCTACGGCCTCACCAGCGACCGCAACAGCGGCAGCCGCGATGCGTTCCACGAATTCGCCCGCGACGCGACGGTACCGTTCCGCTCACCGTATCTCGCGCACGTCGCCGAGATCGAAGACCACGCGCAGCGCGGCGCGCAGGAACTGCCGAAGCTCGTCGCCGGCTACAAGACGCAGGCGACGTATCCGGCGACGGCGCTCGGCCGCTGTCTCGCGCTCGCCGCGCAGATCGTCGGCTCGAAACTCGACACGCGCGTCGTGTACGTTCAGCACGGTTCGTTCGACACCCACGTGACGCAGAAGCAGACCCAAGACCGCCTCTTGGCCGATTTCGGCAACGCGATCGCCGCGTTCTACGACGACCTCGCGGCGCACGGCAACGACGGCCGCGTGCTGACGATGACGTTCAGCGAGTTCGGCCGCCGCGTCCCCGAGAACGCCAGCCGCGGCACCGATCACGGCGAAGCGGCACCCGTCTTCCTGATCGGCGGCGGCGTCAAAGGCGGCATCTACGGCGACCACCCGGATCTCGCGCGCCTCAACGCGGGCAACCTCGCCTTCACGACCGACTTCCGCAGCGTCTACGCCACCGTCCTCGAACGCTGGCTCGGCCGCCCCTCGCTCGCCATCGTCGGCGGCACGTTCCCAACCCTCGCCGCCC
>JAQBPM010000275.1 GCA_028287525.1 Vulcanimicrobiota bacterium
GATCTCGCCGCGACGCACAGCAAGGGGCGCGGCGCGCCGCGCGTCGACGTCGACTACACGCAGCGCAAGCACGTGCGCAAGCAGCGCGACGGCGGCCCGGGGCTGGTGTGGTACACCAACGCGCAAACCTGCGTCGGCCGCCCCGCGAGCTCCAGCGGCGCTTAGTGTATGCATCATGAGCCGTCTACCGTCAGGCCCAAATACTTACGGTGTGTCGGCGAGGGCTATCGCTCTGGGGGACAGCCGACACGGTTGAGCGAGAATGGCGGCGGGCAGAAGCGTAGCTAGGCACACTCATGTGAACGCCCTTGCCGTCAGTCGACTCAGCACGTTGACGCTGATTGCGCTCTGCGCAGCTTGCGCCACGCGTGCGGCTGGGAAGCCGGCGGTTTCCACGACACCGCTTCCGGCCGTCGAAACGGTCGTCGCGCATCAAGGCGTCGTACGGCCGACATTGCAGATCGGCGGCATCATCACCCCGCATCGCCAGGTCGGAATTGCGGCCAATCTCGCCGAGCCGATCAGCGAGGTGAACGCGGAGGAAGGCCAATCCGTCCGCGCCGGACAGACGCTGGCGCGCCTGGTGACCGACGACCTCGACGCGCAGCTCGAATCAGCCGAGCGCGTCGCCGCTGAAGACGTCGAGCGCTACAAACAGAGCGCTTACCAGGCGAGTGCGGTGAACACACAGGATCGCAGCGCGATCCTTGCGGCGCAAGCGCAGCTGCGCCAGGCTCAGGTCAACCTCGCCGCAGCGGAAAATGATCTGCGACGCTACTTCTACCTCGCGTCGCAGGGCTACGTGCCGGCGCAGACAGTGCAGCAGCAGGAGACGACGGTCGCCGTCGATCGGCAGGCGGTGACCGCCGCGCGGGCTGCGCTCAACGGGGCGATCGCGAACGCGCGCGCCGACGGCAGCGGCGCGAAGGAAGGAGCGGAACAGGCAGCGCTCGCCGCGGCACGCGAGGCTGCGAACGCGGCAAGGGCGAGCGTCGAGCAGCTTCGCCGGCAGATCGCGCGAGCCACGGTGATCGCGCCTGTCGGCGGCGTCGTCGACGCGGTGAACGCAAACCCCGGCGAATACCCCGCGGGCCGGCAGCTTTTCACGATCCAAGAGATCGACCGGGTCTATGCTCTGCTTCCGGCCTCCGCCGCGCAGGCGGTCGAGATACGCCGCGGCGCACACGCCACGATCGTCGCGAGCGGCAGTACGCGGCAGGATCGGGGCACTGTTGTCGCGGTGCTCGATCAAGTGCAGCCGGGGACGACCAACTTCACCATCAAGGTCGACGTGCCGAACGCGGACCTGCATCTTCACTCCGGAATGCCGCTGACCAGCACCATCGACGAACCGCCGGTGCGGGGGATCGTCGTCCCGGTGACGGCATTCGTCGACGACACGCATCGCAGCGTCTACGTCGTCGTCGACGGCATCGTCCGAACGCACAGCGTCGGCGAAGTGAAAGAAGACGCACGGAACGCCGTCGTTAGGGGCCTTTCGAACGGTACGGTCGTCGTCAAGGACGTCGAGCAGGCCAACGTCGGCAACGGCGACCGCGTGCGAATCGACCGCCGCCCGTAGATGCGCCTCACCAGGATATTCCTCAAGCGACCGACCCTCGTCTTCGTCTTCATCGCGCTGACGCTGTTCGCCGGCGCATTCGCGCTCCGCTCGCTCGTCGTCCAAGACATGCCGAATATCGGCCTTCGCGGGATCACCGTCGTCGCCGCATACCCCGGCGCCTCCACGACCGGCCTCGTGACGGAAATCGCCGAACCGCTCGAAAACCAGATCGTCGGGACGCCCTACCTCGACCACATCGATACGACGATCCAAAGCGGGCAGGTGTCGATCAGCGCGCAATTCTCGCTGCAGTCGACCGACACCGAGAACATCGCCAACGTCCAGAAGGCCGTGCAAGCGGCGCAACGGCAGTTGCCCTCGACGGTGACGCCGACGATACGCGTCGCGGATCCCAGCGAACCGACCGTCATCTCGCTCGCGCTCGTGTCCTCGAAATATCCGCAAACCACGCTTGCGACGCTCGCGAACAACCAGATCGTCCCGGTGATCGGGCAGCTCGCCGGTGTCTCCAACGTCACGGTGACGGGCCAGACGCAAGCGGCGTTCATGGTAACGGTCGATCCCAACGTGCTCCAGGCCGACAACCTGACGCTCACCGACGTCGTCTCCGCGATCTCGCCGAACAACGCACGCTTGCCAGGAGGGATCGTGTACCAGCCGGGTCGCGAGACCGCGCTCGACATCCGCGGCGATCTCGCGGATCCGCAATCGGTCGCGAAGCTTCCTATCCACGTCGCCTACACCGCTGCGTCCGGCGGAACGCAGAGCAATGCGACGGCTAGAACGGGAAGTGCCGGAGCCGGGACGGCGGTGACGAACGCGGCCGCGACGAGCTCTGCCGCCGCGAACGAAACCGCGTCGGCCGGCAATCGAGTGCGAGGCGTGCCCGTTCGCATCGCCCCGCGCCCGAGTGCGACCGTCCCGCCGGAGGTGCTCTCCGCGGCGACTACCGTTCCGCTCGAGTCGTTTTCGCCCGCGCCCTTCGCGACGACCGCAGCTCGCAGCAACACGAGCACGAGCGAGGGGACATCGCCCGCCCCCGCCCCGGCCCCTTCGAACCTCATCGGCTTCGCCGGCCCCCCGCCGCCCTCGGCGCAACGCACATCGAGTACGGGAGCCTCGGGCGCCCTCACTGCCGGCGCAAACGTCGTCGTGGACCAGCCGGTCAACCCGCCGAGCGTCTCATCGAACAGCGCCTCGCTCGCAGCGAACGCGTCCCCCGCGATGCCTCCCGTTTCATCCGGTGCATACGGTTCGGGTGCAGGGACGTCGATGTCGCCATTCGTCGGCGCGCTGGCCGCCTGGGCCGTTCCCAGCGCCGACAAACGGATCGGCGACATCGCGACCGTGACCAACGGCAACACCGTGCAGCGCATCTATTCTTCTCAGAACGGGAAGCCCGGCGTCACGCTCCAGATTCAGAAGAAGACAGAGGCGAGCGAAGTGACGGTCGCCGACGAGGTGGTCAAGGCCCTCCCAGGGTTGCGTGCAAAATTTTCCGGCGTCGATTTTCAGATCGAGCACAATCAGGCAACGTACACCGAGCAGCAGGTCGCGGGGGTCGAGCACACCCTCGTCGAGGGCATCGTGCTCACCGCCTTCGTGATGCTCTTCTTCCTGCGTTCCTGGCGCAATGCGGTCGTCGTGATGATCGCGATTCCGACCTCGCTCGGCGTTACGCTATTCGTGATGAAGCTGCTCAACCTCACGCTCGACACCGTCTCGCTGATGGCGATGACGCTGGTGATCGGGATTCTCGTCGACGACTCGACGGTCGTGCTCGAGAACATCGAGCGTCACCGGTCGCTCGGGGAACCGCCGCCGGACGCGGCGTTCAACGGGCGCACCGAGATTGGGCTCGCCGCGATCGTCATCACGATGGTCGACGTCGTCGTGTTTCTTCCGATCGTCTTCATCGGCGGCCAGATCGCACAGGTTCTGGCGGAGTTCGCGATCGTCATCACGATCGCGACGCTCACCTCGCTCTTCGTCTCGTTCACCGTCACGCCGACGCTCGCCGGCCTGTGGTCGATGAAGTCGACGTGGAGGCCGTGGCCGATCATCTGCCGGTTCACCGACCGCTTCGAGGCAACGCGCCGCGCCTATGCGGAACGCTGGCTCCCGGACGCCTTCCGTCACCCTTGGCCCCTCGCCATCGGCGCGACCCTCGCGTGCGTCGGTGCATATCTGCTCGTCCCGTTAGGCTGGATCGGCGAAGAGTTCGTCCCGGCGCAGGACCAGGGAGTCATCACGGCACAGGTCGCGTTCCCGCCCGGACATCCGCTCGACGCGACGCATGCGGTGATGAACCGCCTCGAGGTCGAGGTGAACCGGCTGATCGCAGATCGCGATCTCCAATACGAGACGACGGTTTCCGGAGCGTACAGTGCTCCCTTCGGCGGCTTCGTGCAAGAAGGGAACGCCGGCCAGATCACGGTCTTCCTTCGCGACGATCGCTCGCGGCCGACGGACTACTACGTCAAGACGCTGGAGGAACGGCTGCCGCGCGTCGCACCCGGCGCGAACGTCACCGTCGCCGCCGCGCAGACGCAGGGCGGCGGGAGCGCGCAGCCGATCGACGAGCTCGTCTCGACCACCAACGGACGCGATCCCGCGCCCTACGCCGCGAAACTCTTCGAGGTCCTGCGCGCGACACCGGGCGCGACCGGCGTGCAGAACAGCGAGAGCAACGCCGCGCCGCAGATGGAGGTGCAGTTCGATCGGGCCCGCCTGCAGGCGCTGGACGTCGGCACCGGCACCGCGTCGCAGGCCGTCCAGGCCGCGTTCGGCGGCGTGATCGCAACGCAGATCGAGACTCCTGACCGCGGCCTGACCGATGTCGAAGTCATCTACCCGCACGCCGCGCAGACGAGCCTCGCCGCCGTCCTTGCAATCCCCGTGCGGGCACAGAACGGCTCGATCGTGCGGATCGGCGACTTCGCCATGCTGCACTACGCTCCGGCACCGCTCGTCATCACGCGCGAGAACCGGGCCACCGTTATCCACCTCTCGGCGAACGTCGCCCCCGGCGCCAGCCTCTCCGGCGTGACGAACGCCTTCATGCAGCGCGTCAGTCGACTTCATCTCCCAACCTACGTGACCGTCCGTCCGGCAGCGCTCGGCCAGCAGGCGCTCATGACGCTGGCGCTCCTAACCCTCGGCGGCAGCCTCATGGTCTCGATCGCGCTCGTCTTCTTCATGATCGTCGCGCTCTACAACAGTTACCGAACGCCGTTTGTGACCATGTTCGCGATCCCGCTGGCGACGGTCGGCGCGCTCGGTGCGCTGTGGATCACGCACAACACGCTCAACCTCTTCTCTCTGATCGGGATCATCCTGCTCGTCGGGCTCGTGACGAAGAACGGAATCCTGCTGGTCGACTTCGCCGACATGGAGCGCCGGCGCGGAAAGTCGCGCGAAGAGGCGATGCGCGCCGCCGCGGCGATTCGATTCCGCCCGATCATGATGACGACGGTCGCGATGGTCGCGGGGATGTTTCCGCTCGCGCTCGGCCTGGAACCCGGCGGTGGTTCCCGCGCCTCGCTGGCGATCGTCGTGATCGGCGGCCTCACCAGCTCGCTCATCCTCACGCTCTTCATCGTGCCGATCATGTATCGATGGATCGCTCCCGAACACGTACCTGAAGAGACGAAGTTCTTGGACGAAGAGCGGGAGCGCCGCCCGCAGGAGGGTTGGGCGCCGGCCTAGTCCATGCGGCACGTTCGCGCCCGTACCGGTGTATCCGAGCTTAGCCCAACGCGGCGCGGTAGGCACGAACCTCGGCCGCGACTTGGGCGTAGGCCGCTTCGATGGCGCCGGCGCTCTCGCTCGCACCGGAGAGGTCGCCGGTGCGCGCGCGCTCGTCGAGCGCGGAGGCCAATCCCATCACGACGTTCGCGCCGATGTTTCCCGAGCTGCCTTTGATCGAATGCGCCGCGCGCCGAACGACCTCGGCGTCGCCGCGCGCAATTCCGTCGGCGAGGGCAAGCCGATGCTTCGCACCCGTCTCCAGCGCCATGTCGAGCAAATCCGCGATTCCGGCTGTGTCGTCTTCGAACGCCTCGACGAGGCGCGAAAGATCGAGAATCTCGCTATCCGGCAACACCAATTCCATTCACGAAACGTTCCACGGCCGCGCGCAGCGCCGCCAGCTGCACGGGTTTCGCGAGGTAGTCGTCCATCCCCGCGGCCAGACACTCTTCGCGATCGCCCTCGAGCGCGTTCGCGGTCATAGCCACGATCGGGATGTGCTTTCCGCTGCCGGCCTCCACACGCCGAATCTCGCGGGTCGCTTCGAACCCGTCGACGTCCGGCATTTGGCAATCCATCAGCACCAGACCGTAGTCGCCGCGCCCGACCGCCTCGATCGCCTCGCGGCCGTTGGTGACCGCGTCGGCGGAGTAACCGATCTTCTTCAGCTGCTGCAGGGCCAGCTTGCGATTCACCGGGTTGTCCTCGGCGATCAAGATCAGCAGCGTGTCGTGGCGCAGGGGCAGTTCGTCCGGCTCGGCCTGCCGCGGACCGATTTGGACGGTGCCGCCGATCGCAGAGACCAGCGCGTCGTGGAGGATCGCCTGACGGATCGGCTTGCGCACGACCGCGGCGAAGCCGCGCGCCCGCGCGTCGACGGCTGCGGAGGCTTCCTCAGCTCCGGTGATCAGGACCATCGGGACCTTCTCGAGGCCGGCGAGTGCGCGCATCCGCGTCGCGAAGGCGTAGGCGTCGCCGGCCGCGCGCCGGTCGACGAGGATCGCGTCGAACGGACTGTGCCGCGACGCCATTGCCCGCGCGAGCTCGAACGCGTGCGCGGCGTTCGCCGTGCTCGACGCGACCGCGCCCCAGGCCAGCAGATACTGGTCGACGACTTGACGCGCCACGGTCTCTTCGTCGACGACGAGAATCCGCATCCCGCGCAGCGCGTCCGCGCCGTCGCGTTCGTCCTCGAGAACGCGCGGCAGCGGGATCGTGAACCAGAACGTGGAGCCGCGTCCGAGGCTGCTGTCGAAACCGATCCGGCCGCCCATGAGCTCCACGATGCGGCGCGAGATCGACAGTCCCAGGCCCGTGCCGCCGAACCGGCGGCGCGTCGACTGATCGGCCTGACGGAACGGCTCGAACAGCCGCTCCGCGACCGCCGGCGCGATCCCGGGTCCCGTGTCGGTCACCGAGAAATGCAAGAACGCGTCGTCGCCCTGGATATGATCGACGACCGCGCGCACCGTAACGCTGCCGCCGGCGGTGAACTTCACCGCGTTGCCGAGCAGGTTCAAGAGCACTTGACGCAGCCGGTCGGCGTCGCCGATCACGCGGCGCGGGACGTCCGGCGCGACGTAGGTCGACAACGAGAGCCCCTTCTTGCGCGCGGCCGCGGCCAAGATGTCGGTGGCGTTCTCCACCGCGACGACCGGCGAGAACGGAACCGCTTCGAGGTCCATGCGGCCCGCTTCGATCTTGGAGAAGTCGAGGATGTCGTTGACGATCGCGAGCAGCGACTCGGCGGAATCGCGCACCGTCATCGCGTAATCGTGCGCCTCTTCGGAGAGCGGCGTCTGCATCAGAAGCTCCGACATACCGACGACCGCATTGATCGGCGTGCGGATCTCGTGGCTCATCGTGGCAAGAAACTGGGCCTTTACGTCGGCGGCTTCGATCGCCCGGTCGTGCGCGGCGCGGATCGCTTCTTGGGCGCTCTTGCGCTGGGTGATGTCGCGAACGATCAGGATCATCTCGGCGAGGTCGCGCGCCGTGTCGCGGCCGCGTGCGAGCTCGATCGGAAAGACGTTGTCGTGCAGATCGCGGCCCTCGGTTTCGACCACGGCCGCGTCCGGCATTGACGCCACTGACGCGAAGTCGGGGACGAGCCGCGAGATCGGCGTGCCGGTGAGGTCTTCCGCGGCGAAACCGAACATCGCGGCCGCTGCGGGATTCACCGAGACGACGAGGCCGCGCAGGTCCACCACGATCAGCGCATCCGTCACGCCGTTGACGATCCCCCGCAGCCGGCGCTCGCTGCGCGCCAATACGTGCGTGAGGCTGTTCGTTTCGACCAGCAGCGCGAAGACGAGGAACGTCGTCGCGATAACGATGTCGATTCGCGAGAGATACCAGCCGACGGTGTATCGCCCGCCTCCGACCGCGTTGATCAGCGCCTCGACGAGGACCGCGGCGACCGGAACCATCAGCCACGCATCGACGACCGTCCGTTCGGCACGGCGCAGGAGCGCTGCGACGGCCGCCCCGGCGAGCACGATCGCCGCACCGAGCGCAACGTAATTCGCGCCAAGATACTGGTCGCCGCGTATCAGCACCGGCAGCGCTTGGCTGAAGCGAAGACCGAGCGCGATGCAGGCGCCGGCTGCGATGAGGGTGAGGAGCACGGCCATCGTCGCGTGCTCGCGGCGCACGCGCCGCTGCCCTTCGTGCTGCGCAGTGATCGCGTACGCGAGAAAGGACGCCGGGAAGACGGTATGCCAGATGGCCCAGAAATAGGTGGAGGTGGTCGGGGCGGCGGCGACGATCTGCACGCCGCCGACGGCCGGGAACGTCAGGATGTACGGGACGAAGACGACGACGCAGAAGAGCGACCCGCAAGCGAGCGCGAGGAGCGACGGTTTCCGCGAGGCGGCGAACTGCGCGAAGAGGATCGTCGCGGTGATCGAGAGCCCGGTCAGTACCGCGCCGCCGTAGAGCGTGAAGAAACCCGGGAACGTTCCCAGAACGACCCGCGCGAACGGAGCGGCGGCCAACGCGACGACGCCCAGGGCGACGATACCGACGATCGCCGCCCGACGTTGTTGCGGCGACGCGGGAAGCGTCGCCAGATCGAGTGCGGGCAAATTCACGCGCTTCGAGGGTTCTCGGTACGCGGCGCGGCGCCCGTCAGTCGCCCGTCCGGACGTGTGAAGAGTTCGTCAGGCCTGCAAGCGGCTAACCGAGCGCTGCGCTCGGTTGACCGGCGCGCTCGACGAACATCGCGTCGCCGAACGAGAAGAATCGATAGCGCTGTGCGATCGCTTCCGCGTAGGCGCCGCGGGTGCGCGCGTAGCCCGCGAACGCGGCGACGAGCACCAGCAGGGTCGAGCGCGGCAGGTGGAAGTTCGTGAGCAGCGCGTCGACGACGCGGAAACGGAATCCCGGGGTCACGAACAAGTCGGTCTCCCCCTCACCGGCGACCAGCTCGCCGCCCTGGAGCGCCGCGCCCTCGAGCGCGCGCAGCACGGTCGTTCCGGCTGCGACCACCCGGCGGCCGTCGCGTCGCGCGGCGATGACCGCCGCCGCGGTTTCGGCGGGGATCGCGTACCGCTCGGCGTGCATCACGTGCTCGTCGATCGTCGCCCCGCTCATCGGCCGGAACGTGCCGATGCCGACATCGAGCACGAGCGGGACGACGGTGACGCCGCGCGCGCGGATCGCTGCGAAGAGTGCGTCGGTAAAATGCAGCGAGGCCGTCGGCGCCGCGACGCTTCCGGGGACGCGCGCGAAGACGGTCTGATAGCGCTCCGAGCGAGCGGCGTCGCCGGGACCAACGTAGGGCGGGAGCGGCAGCTCGCCGTGCGATTCGAGCAGCGCCGCGACGTCGACGCCGTCGTCGAAACGCACGATCCGCGGCCCGTCGGGCAGCATCCCGACGATCGTCGCGCCGTGCTCGCCGACGAAGAGGCGCACGCCGGGCCGCACCCTCCGCCCGGGCCGCACGAGCGCGAGCCATTCGCGCGCGTTCGGATCGAACGGACCCGCCGCGCGCGGCCGCAGCAGCAGCACTTCGGCGCCGGCGCCGCCTTCGCGGCGAGCGCGCAGGCGCGCCCGCACGACCCGCGTCTCGTTGACCACGAGGACATCGCCCGCGCGGAGCAGGTCCGGAAACGCGGCGAACGTGCGGTGCTCGAACGATCCGTCCGGGCGGACGACCAGCAGACGCGAGGCGTCGCGTTCCGGCGCCGGTTCGTGTGCGATCAGCGCGTCCGGCAGCGCATAATCGTAGGCCGCGACCTCGCGCGGCCCGTTCTCGCGCGCCGTTACGAGGTCGGAACCCGTTGGCGCTCGATCTCGAGAAATGACTGCAGCCGGCGGCGATCCTCGTCGTCGATCTCGACGAAGAGCACGCCGCACTGGAACGTGTCGCGCTCGAACGCGCGGATCCAGCGAACTTCGCCGCGCACCATCAGCTTCGGCTGACGCTTCATCGTGAACGTGTAGCGCGTGCCCTTGGGCAGATAATGATCGGAGATCACCCGCATCCCGGTGACGCTGATGTCGGCGATCGCGCCGCGGAAGTGCGTGAAGGAGAGTTTGTCCTCTACCACCACGTCGATGAACTTCCGCAGCCGGACGGCATCTTCGGAGCGCTTCTCTTCAGCCACCGCTCACCGACGTTCCGGGGAAGTAGAATGCGAGAATGTCCGCCGCCGAGGCGCCGGACGATGCGTAAAATCGCGAGCCCCATTGACAGAGACCGACACCGTGACCACGCCCCGAGCCTTCGATGACCAGGCGCGGTGCGGCCTGCGTCGCCTCGACGCGAATTCCGCGCAGCCAGGTGCTGCGCACGACCTCGTAGCCGAGCGCTCGGCGAAATTCCGCCACCGGGACGCTCGTCTGCACGGTGCCGCTCAAAACGACGGCGCGGGCGCGGCCCTGCGCGTCGGCATCGCCCAGCGCGGCGGATGAAAGCGTCCCGCCGGTCCGCGGGCCGAAGGCGGCCAGCACCCGATCGACCGCGACGTCGCGGGTCCAGCGGTAGTCGGGCGCCGCGGCGCAGTGCGGATCGTCGACGCCGCGCAGGTACGCCTGCGGCGTCCCGCCCCACACTTCCGTGACGTCGGCGGTGTGGCCGCCGCAGCACGACGAGTAGAACACCGAAGCGGGGCTGCCGCCGTAGGTAAGGGCCCGGCCCCGCGTCGCCTGGACCGCCGCGCTCGCCGCGGGCACCTCGGCCTCGACCCCGCCCCAGCGCTGGTCGCCGTCGTCGGCCCGCACGTCGTAGGGCCGAGAGAGGCTGCGCCGGCCGAGAGCGTAGGTGCGCGCAACGATCGCCTGCGCCTGCAGGGCCGCGGCCGGCCACGAGGGCGGCGCCTCGAGCGGGACGACGCCTTGGAGATAGTCGTCGACGTCGATGATGGTGACGAGCGCAAACCGGCCGCCGGGCATCCCGATCGTCGAAGGCGCGCCGCGCCAGCGTTTTCCCCCGAACGCAAAGGTCGAATCGGCGGCGACCTGCGGCGTCGCGCCGCCGGTGTCGGCGGCGACCAGCACCCGGATCTGCGGTCCGAGCGGGTCCCAGACGTCGAATCCGCCGGTCGCAACGGTCGTCGCCGCGCCGACGCTGCGGAGAAACTCGGCCCGCGTGCTCACAAGAGCCGCGGCTGCACGCTGGTGCCTCCGGCGAGCCGCAGGTGGGCGTGCGCGGCGGCGGTCGTCTTGCGGCCGCTGGCGGTGCGCTGGACGAGCCCCATTTTCAGCAAGAACGGCTCGACGACGTCCTCGAGCGTCTCGACGTCCTCGGTGAGCGTCGCCGCGATGGCGTTGATCCCGACCGGGCCGCCGCCGTACTGCCGCGCGATCGTCTCGAGGAATGCGCGGTCCAGCCGGTCGAGGCCGAGCGAATCGACGCCTTCGCGCCGGAGCGCCTCGTCGGCGACCTCTGCGGTGATGACGCCCCCCGCGCGAACCTCGGCGAAGTCGCGCACGCGGCGCAGGAGACGGTTGGCGATCCGCGGCGTACCCCGACTCCGCTCGGCGATCGTCTGCGCGCCGCCGGGTTCGATCGCGATCTCGAGCACGCGCGCGCTGCGTTCGACGATGCGCTGCAGTTCGGCCGGTTCGTAATACGCGAGATGGTGCACGATGCCGAAGCGATCGCGCAACGGCGCGGAGAGCATCCCAGCGCGCGTCGTCGCGCCGACCAGGGTGAAGCGCTTGAGCGGGAGCTTCAGCGTCTTGGCGTAGGCGCCGCGATCGACGACGAAGTCGATCTGGAAGTCCTCCATCGCCGG
>JAQBPM010000284.1 GCA_028287525.1 Vulcanimicrobiota bacterium
TGCGTCCGGAGGTTTGCGCGCTGAAGATCCTCGTTACCGTCAAGCTCGTCCCCGATACGAACGCCGACAAGCGTATCGATCCGGCGACGAAGCGCCTCGTCCGTACCGGCGTCGAAACGGTCCTCAACCCGTTCGATGAATACGCGATCGAAGCGGCCCTGCAGCTGAAAGAGAAGCTGAACGATGGTTCCACGGTGACCATCGTTTCGATGACCCCTGCCAGCGGAAAAGAAATCGTGCGCAAAGCGCTCGCGATGGGCGCCGACGACGCGGTGATGATCTCCGACGACACGCTCGCCGGATGCGATCTGTGGGGAACCTCCGTCGCACTGGCCGCGGCGATCAAACTTCAGAACGCGGATCTCGTCATCACGGGAACGCAGTCGACCGACGCGATCAGCGGCGACCTGCCGGGGATGCTGGCCGAGAAACTCGGCATTCCGGGGCTCACCTACGCGCGCACGCTCGAGGTCGCCGACGGCCGGGTGCGCGTGCAGCGCGAAACCGACAACGGCTACATGACGATTTCGGCGCCGCTTCCGGCACTGGTGAGCGTGACGAAGTCGGCCAACGAGCCGCGCTACCCGTCGCTCAAAGGCATCATGGGCGCCAAGAAAAAGGAGATCAAGCAGCTCGCCGCCGCTGATCTCGCGCTCACCGTCGCCGTCGGAACCGACGGCGCGAAAGCGAAGCTGATCAATCTCGCGACGCCGCCCGTGCGCGGCAAGGGCCGGGTCGTGACCGCGGCCGACGGCGACGACGGCGCAAAGCAGATCGTCGACTTCTTGAAAGAGAGAAAGTTCCTGTAATGGCGATTCAGAACGTCATTGCGTTCGTCGAGCACAAGCATGGCGCGGTGCGCCGCGTATCGCTCGAAGCGGCCACGCAGGCGCGCGCGCTCGCCGAGCGACTCGGCGGCAAAGTGTACGCCGTCATCGTCGGCCCGGGTGCCGCAAGCGCCGCCGACACGCTCAAGAAATACCCCGTCGACCAGATCCACGTCTCGGAAGAGGATCGTTTTCTCGACGGCGCGGTCGACGCGCTCGAGTCGGTCGCCAAGGGCGCCGGGAACGCGCTCGTCCTGGTCGGCAACACGATGCTCGGCCGCGACATCGGCTCGCGCCTCGCGGCGCGCATCGACTGCGGCGTCAACGCCGACGTGGTCGACTTCACGACCGACGGCACCGTAGCCGCGATCATGCCCAAACTTGGCGGCTTGGTCATCACCACGTGCGCCTTCGAGGGCGACTTCGGCGTGGCGGCGATCCGGCCCAACGTTTTTACGGCCAAGGAAACTTCCGGGGCCGGTGAGATCGTTCAAATTGCATCGAACGGCAAGGCCTCCACGATTACCGTGGAAGACGAGGTCGAAGAAGCCGCTGCGGAACTGGGCGTCGAAGAGGCGTCGGTAGTCATCAGCGGTGGTCGCGGCATGGGCGGTCCGGAACCGTTCACCACGATCCTCCACGACCTCGCCGAAGCGTTCGGCGGCGCGGTGGGCGCCTCACGTGCGGCGGTCGACGCCGGCTGGGTCTCTCACGGTCACCAAGTCGGGCAAACGGGTAAGACCGTTAGCCCTCCCCTCTATATCGCGGTCGGAATCTCCGGCGCGATCCAACACAAGGTCGGCATGCGCACGTCTGAGACGATCGTCGCGATCAACAAAGACCCGGGCGCTCCCATCGCCGATTTCGCCGATCTCCTCGTCGTGGGAGACGCGTTCGCCATTGTTCCGGCTTTGACGAATCTCGTCCGCGACGCGAAAGCCGCTCACGCTTGATGCAACTCCGTCTCGTTCCCACCCTCGCACTCACGGCGGTCGCATTGGTTGCGGCGGTGGGACTGCTTCCAGGCGCCGCCGGCGCGAAAGCCGCGAAAGCGGGCCCCGCGGCAGCCACGTCGCCCTCGCCGGCCCCCTCGCCGACCGCGACGCCGGAACCGCTCGACAAGGCCGTTCCGCGCCTCGAAGCTCGGCTCAAGACCGACCCGAACGATAAGGCCGCGATGACCGAACTCGCCGCGGACTACCTGCAGATCAACCGGCCGGATCTCGCGGCCGGGCTGACCCAGAAGCTGCTGACGGCCGGGACGAAGACGGCGCAGGTCTACTACTTCGACGGTCTCGCCCAAGGCGGGCTCGGTCACCAGAAAGAGTCGCTCGCCTCGCTCGAGCAGGCGGCGAATCTCGAACCCACCAACCCGGGCGTCCTCGGCACGCTCACCAACGTATACCTGCAGACGAACCGCCCGGCCGACGCCGAGCGGATCGCGAAGCGCGCGCTCACGTTTAACAAAGACGACAAGAACGCGTACATGGCGTACGGTCAGGTTCTCGCGACCGAGGGCAAGTACGACCTGGCGCGCCAGCAATTCGAGGGCGCGGCCAAGATCGATCCCAAGGATCCGCGTCCGGTGCTGATGGAAGCCCAGACCTACTCCAGCCAGAACGCGGTCGCGCTGGCCGCGCAACTGTTCGATCGCGCCGTCGCGATCGATCCGACCAACGTCGAGGCGCTCGTCGGCAAGGCGCGCGTCGCGGCTTCGCAGCACAACGTCAAAGACGCGATGGCCACCTACGAGCAGATTTTCACGCTGCAGGTCGATCCCACCGACAAGGTCGCCGTGATCGATCAAGAAGCGATCCTCTACGCCAACGAAAAGATGGACACCGAGGCCGCCGCCGCGTACCAGCGCGCGATCGCGCAGTTCCCCAACGTGATGAGCGGGCACACGGCGTACGGCGAATATCTGTTGGCAAAGAGCGACAAGGCCGGTGCGGAGCGCGAGTTCATCGCGGGTGCCGGCTCGAATCGCGACCAAGTTGACGCGCTCGCGCGGCTCGGCCAGCTCTATGCGGGGCAAAACCAAATCCCCAAGGCGATCGAACAGTTCAAGCGCGTCACCGAGATCGCGCAGAACGACCCGCGCGCGCACTTGCTGCTGGGTGCGTCGTATTCGGCGAACAAGCAGTTCGACAAAGCGCGCGACGAGTACAAGGCCAGCTACAACCTGCAGCACACGCCCGACGCGCTGCTCGGTCTGGGCCAGGCGGATCTGCAGGTCCGCAACTACACCGAATGCTCGCAGGTGTACGACGCGCTCGACAAGGGCGCGCCGGATCTCTCGCGCCAGAACCCCGCGATTCTCTACGGCCTTGGACAGTGCTACCAGGGCGCGAAGCAGCCCGACAAGGCGAAGGCCGCGTATCAAAAGCTGCTGTCCTACGTTCCGCCCAAGTCCCAGGCGGCGACGCAGATCAAGTCGTTGATCGACGCGATCGACCGCCAGCAGAAACCCGCGCCGAAGAAGGCGCCGGTCAAGAAGGCCTAGTCTTCACGCCGTGCTGGTCGCGTACGACGAAGGACTGACCCGGCACCTGGCGGGGGTCGCGCACATCGACCGTCCCGACCGGGTGCGCGTCGCCGCGGCGGAGCTCGCGCGGCGGGGCATGCTCGGCGAACGCGTCGACGCGCGCGTGGCGCGCCCGGACGAACTGGCACGCGTCCATCCGGCGGCGTACATCGAGTTCGTCCGGCGCACGTGCGACGCGCTCGCCCGCGACGAAGCGACGTATCTCGGCGGCGACGGCGATACCATCGTCGACGCCGGCTCGTACGAAGCGGCCGCGCGCGGCGCCGGTGCGACGCTCGTCGCGCTCGAAGCCGCGGTCGACGGACGGCGCGGAACGTTCGCGCTGGTGCGGCCGCCCGGACATCACGCCGAACCGGCGCGCGGGATGGGTTTCTGCATCTTCAACAATGCGGCCATCGCGGCGCGCACGTACGCGCAAGAGTCCGGCGGTCGCGTGCTCGTCGTCGACTTCGACTACCATCAGGGCAACGGCACGCAGGCGGCGATGGGCGGCGGCGTTTCCTACTTCGGCACGCATGCCGATCCGGCGTACCCGGGCACGGGAGATCCGCGCGACAATCGGGTCGTCTCCGGCGGTGCGCTCGTCAACGTGCCGATCGACGCGCGCGGCATCCCCACCGAAGGCTTTTTGGGCATTCACACGCGCGCGATGCGCGCGCTGGCGGAGCGGGTCCGTCCGCGGCTCATTGTCGTGAGCGCCGGCTACGACGTCGTCGCCGGCGACCCGGTCGGCGATCTCGGCGTCGACCCGTCGTTCGCCCGGCAGATGGGCCGGCTGGTCCGCGAGATCGCGGACCTCTATTGCGACGGCCGCGCGCTGTTCGTGCTCGAAGGCGGCTACGATCCGGCGACCCTCGCCGGCTGCGTCGCCGAGACGATCCTCGGATACGAAGAGAACGCCGAGATCGAGCGGACCGACCTGCATGCGATCCCGCCGGCGCAGCGCGCGCTGGTGCGCGAAGTCGAAGCGGCGGCGCTGGTGGGCGGCTCGTCTCGATGAACTGGGTCGTGCTCGTGCTCCGCATCGCACTCGGCGCGATCTTCTTGTTCGCGGGCGCGGCGAAGGTCGGACACGCCGACCAGTTCGCCGCGCAGATCGCCGGATTTCGGCTGCTGCCGCAACCGATGGTCGCGCCGCTGGCGGTCGCCCTCCCGTACCTCGAAATCCTGCTCGGCGGCTATCTGGTCGTCGGGCTGTTCACCCGCACCGCCGCCTGGTTCGCCGTCGCGCTGCTCGCGGTCTTCGATCTGGCCGTCGCCTCGGCCGTCGTTCGCGGGATGACCGTGTCGTGCGGCTGTTTCGGCCCGAGCGATACGACCGTCACCACCTGGGGCGAGGTCGCGCGCGACGCGGTCTTCGTCCTCCTCGCCGTGATCGTCGCGCTGCGCCCGCCGGGGGCCCTCGCAGTCGACCGCAGAATCGGAAACGCACCATGAGCCGCGCCGTCTCGAAGTCCTCCGCCCCCAATCGCAGCCGCATCGCGATCTACGCGATCGGCACCCTGCTCGTCGTCGGCGTCATCGTCGCGATCGGCCTGCTGAACCGCAGTGCCGTTCCGAACTCGGCGTCGAACGCGCCGATCACCTCGACGCTCAAAGTCGGCAGCACGGCGCCGGAGTTCACCGTGCCGACCAACGCCGGCCCGTTCGACCTCGCGGGCGTTTCGACGCCGGTGCTGCTCGAAGTGTTCGCGACGTGGTGCCCGCACTGTCAGCGCGAGACGGTCGTGCTGAACGATCTCGCCGCGAAGTACGCCGGGAAAGTCGCGCTCGTCGCGGTGAGCGGAAGCGCTCAGGGCATGGACGGCAACTCGCCGGAATCGCAGGCCGACGTCAACACCTTCGGCGCGCAGTACAACGTGCGGTACCCGCTCGCGTTCGACCCCGAACTGAAGGTCGCCGGCCAGTACATCCAGGGCGGCTTCCCGAGCCTCATCCTCATCGACAAGAACAAGAAGGTCACCTGGACGGCCAGCGGCGAGAGCTCCGAGGCCGACATCGTGAAGGCGCTCAAAAAGGTTCTCTAAAGGCGGCGGCGCGAGGTCTAACATCGCTCTCACGACGACCGCGGCGCAGCGCGCGTATCGTTGGTACGATGCTTTCCCAACGCCGACTCCTCTCGAGCACCGCGCTGATCGCGGCGCTCGCCGCCCCGGTCGCCGCATTCGCGCAGCAGGCCCCGCCGCCGGTCGCCGGCTCGCCCGCGCCGCACCGACATCACCATGGCAGTCCTTGGATGCGCGCGCTGCGCACGCTCGACTTGAGCCCGGCGCAGCACCGGCAGATCGAGGATGCGTCTGCGCAGACGCGCGCGGCGAACCAGAACGCCGACCAGCCGACGCGCCGCGCGAACAGGCAGAAGCTGCGCGCGCAGATCGACGCGATTCTCAGCCCCGAACAGCGTGCTCGGCTCCAGGCGGAGCTGCAGAAGCAGCGGCAGCGGCAACGTCCCGCCTGAGCGCCGCGCGAACGGCGCCCACCAGCGCCGCGTCGCGCGTAACGGCGCCCCACTCGATCTGATCGGCTTCGCGCCCGCCGGCGAACGTCGCGTTCGCGGAGCCGATCCACGCCGCATCGCCGCACAGTGCGAGCTTTTCGTTCGCCCCGGTTTCGCGAACGTCGACGCCCGCCGCGCGCAGGTGCGCGATCAGCGTGCGTTCGCGCTGGTCGTAGGCGGCCTCGCGGCGTGAGACGATCAAGGTCGTCGGCGCGCCGCGGGCTGCGTGCTCGCGCAGCGCCGCGCTGATCGCGCCGCCGCCGAACGACTCGGTCTCGACCGTCACCGGCGCGCCGCCGGCGCCGCGGATCAAATCGGCCTCGGCGCGCAGCGCTTCGGCCTTGCGCGTCGCGAAGGTGCCGCGCGAGCCGCCGACGGCGTCGCGCAGGGTGCTGCGAACGAGCTCGACCTCCGTCGCGTCATCGTCGGCGACGATCAGCTCGCGACCGTCGGCGGCCCAGTTTCGATCGCAGAGGTACGCGACGCCGTCGCAGACGGCGGCCTTGAGGTGAAACGGTTGGCGTTCGCGATCGCGCAGCGTCACCGTCGCGCCCGCGGCGCGCAGCGTCTGCGCCGCGCGACGGTTCGCCAGACGTTCCGCGGCTCCGCCGCGATAGGGATTTCGCTGCAGCGTGACGTCGACGCGAGCGCCGTGGTGGGCCGCCTCGACGAGCGCGTCGCGCATCACGCCTGAATGCAGCACCAGCGCGCCGAACCTCACGTCGCGCGCGCCGCGCACGGCGTCGGCCGCGCCGCACAGAGAAGAGAGGGTGAGCGCCATGCCCATCCCTCACGCGCACTGCCGCCGCCGGCAAGCTCGCGGAGCGGCGGGCCGCTACGGAACGACGGAGATCGCGATCTGGATCAGCTCTTTGAGGTCGAGGTCGCCGACGACGCAGAAGGTAAGGTTGCGCTCGCGCCACGCCAGCAGCGTCGTCGGGCCGTCGCGCACGTAGCTCGCCTCGTGCCCTTCGACGCGCGTCGGGTGCGGCTGCATCTTGCTGAAATCGGTCGCCCGGCCTGTCGCGTTCTCGAAGAGCGAGAGCGTGCGAATTCCGTCGGAGTAGATGAGGTGCAGGTTCTTGACGCCGTTGACGGTCGAGACGTCCGCGCCGACGAGCGAGAACCCCTCGGGCAGAAACTTCGGCGTGATCGGCTCGAAACCGGCGTCCGGCACGGCGCTCGGAAGCGACTGCACCTGGTCGTACGAACTGCCGCGCACGAGTTCGAATCCGGCCGGAGGTTTCTCGTTGAAGACTTCCGGCGGGATCGCGTCGGTATAGCGGATGTCGTCGAAGCGCGTGCGCCACGCGAGCGATCCGTCACCATGGTATGCTTCTTTGGCCAGCACCACGTGCGTCTCGACGTCGAGCCAGAGGCGCATCGCGCGTTCGCCCGTGTAGCGGCTTACGAGGTCGACCACGTCGGTGCGCCGGTCGGCGACGTCGCCGGATCCGGTGCGGACGGCACGATAGTTGCTGTCGAGCAGCGCAATGTCGTCGACGACCGCGACGGGATCGACCGCCGCTTTGTTCTCGCTGACGACGACTCGCCGCTTGCGCGGATCGACGTCCCACGACATCGCGCCGCGGCTGATGACGAATTGGCCGTAGAGGTCGCGCGGCGCGAGATACGTGCGCCGCGTTTGGTCGGGCGCGCGATGTTCGATCTTTTGAATGACCGCGAACGCCTGCGTCGTTCCGCTGCGAATCGTCGACATCTGCCCGACGAAAGAAACGTGCTTCGGCGCCGCGACGGCTTGGACGATCAGCGGCCGCGCGTCGGCCGACGGGCCGGCCGGCGTCGCGCGCGTCGACGGGGGCGCAGCGCGCGGGGACGACGTCGCCGCAAACACGGCGGTCGTGCTCAGCCCGAGAATCGCGAACGCCAGTGCAAATCGTCCAGGTTTCGAGCGCCGCACCCGCGGACGCCGCAACCTAGCGGATCGCACCGTCAGCGTTGTCGAGGGTCGCGGCGTCGGCGGTGTCGATGTACGAGGCGGCGGTCGCAGCCGCGCCGTCGGTCGTGTAGACTGCGGGCCCAACGGTCGGGCCGAGCGGGTTCTGCGTCGCTTGTGCGTTGTGCTGGTCGAGATAATAGCTCGCAGCGATACCGGGCGGCGTGCCCCCGCCGCGCAGCACCGGCGTGCCGAAATAGGCCGCCAGGGCGATGACGGCGGCGATCGGGACGGCGATAGCCGGACCCCAGGGGGAGCGCAAGCGGTCCAGCAGCGTGGGCTTCTGGTGACGCACCGCCTCCCACACGCGGGCCTTGACCATCGGGGGCAGCTCGAGGACCTCGGCGCGCGCCGAAGTGCGCAACGCGTCGCCGATCGCCGCCTCGACGTCGCGGGCGGCACGGCACTCCGCGCACACCTCGAGGTGGGTGAATACGGCAGCGTCGGTCGCCGGGTCGAGCGCGCCGTGAAGATAGTCGATGAGGAGGTCTTGATCGTAGTGGGTGTTCATCGTTGTTCCTGTTGCGCCCGGGTCACGAGCCGACGGAGAAGAGCACGAGCCCGATGGAGACGGGACCGCACCGTACCGATTGAGCAACCCATGATGTCGGCGATTTCCTGGTAACTATACTCTTCGATGTCGGCGAGGACGACGACTTGGCGCTGTTCGGAGGAGAGCTGGGCAAGGGCCTTCGCAATCGGCTCCCCCAGTTGTCCCCCCATGTAGTCTTCGATCGGGTCGACGGCCAACGGCCGCTGCCCGGCGTACTCCTGCGGAGCGTTGTCTTCCGGTATCTCTTCCTGATAACGTCCCTTTCGCCGCCGAAGTTCATCCCGGTAGAGGTTCGTTACGATCCGGTAGATCCACGAGAGAAACGACGTCCCGGGTTGGAAGGACCGCCAGGCACGGTATACCCGGATGAACGCGTCCTGGGTCAGGTCGCGTGCGTCGGCCTCGTTGCCGGTCAGCCGGTAGGCGAAGTTGTACGTCGCCTTGCCGTACTGGTCCATCGCCTGCTCGAGGAATGCCGACGCCTCCGGTGTGGCCGGGTCGATCGGCTTGCGCGGGACCCCCATCGGGATCAGACGCTTCGGGAAGCCGGGGAACCCGGCCTAGCGAGGCGGCTGCTGCTTACTTGCAGAGTTGGGTCGCAGGGATGATGACCTTGGACGCGTTGTCTTCGCGTTTGGAGGTCACTGCGGCAAGGTCGCCCAGGTCCCGGTCCAGGCTGTGGGCGACGTCGAGGCTGATCTTGCTGCCCGGGTTCTTGAATATGTTCGAGCTGTCGCGAAGAAAGGCATAGCTGGGTGCATCGGTCGCCGTAGCGTTCGGATGGTTCTGCATCTGCGTTTGTTCCGGGCTGGTCGCTCGCTGGAGGCTCGCTTCGGACTCGCTCATGCGGCCGAAGCGGCTCATCCGTTCGGTTTCGACGAACCCGCTCATCACGTCGAGCTGCACCTTTTGCGATTCGAGCACGCCGCGCAGCGTCTGACGCATCGAGTCGAGCGCTTGCGCATCTTTCTGCGCGGCGTTCGGGGGCGAATCGAACCCGTGAGAATTCAGCGCCGTCTCGAGATCGTCGACGCTCTTTACCATCGATTGAACCGTGCGGTCCATCTGCATCAGCTTGAGGTCGCGCGACACTTCGGTGCCGTTCACCGTGTAGTCCCACAAACTCTTGCGGAAACCGTCGTATGTCTTGTCGTTCTTCATCGCGGCGACGACGGCCGGTGCTACCGTGCGGCGCATCGCCGAGCAGAGCGCGCGCGAGCGCGTCGTACCGATGATCGGAAGCGCCGAGCTGGCGGGGATCGGGTTGAGGTTGAACGGGTTGGTCGGTGCCGGCGCAGGAGTCGGAGGCGGCGTGGCAAGCGCTATGACCAGAGCTGCGAGAACGAGCACCCTGGCGGCTTCGACGGTCGAGCCGGCGATCCAGCCAAACCGAGCGTCAGGTACGACGAAAGCAGTAGGATCGCAGTGCCCTGCGGACCGAAACTGGTCCGAGTTAGGCGCGCCTCACTTGGGTGCCCGGCAGCCGGAAGAAGATCCAGGAGCACCTCTTGGGCGCGGTCCACGCACAGCCTCAATCGATCCCCGCGCCGCACCCGCGCAGCCGTCTGTGGCGGTACCTCGCCGTCGCTGGGCCCGGCCTCATCGTCGCCTTCGCCGACACCGAGGCCGGCAGCATCACGACCGCCGCGACGTCCGGCGCCCAGTTCGGCATGAAGCTCGTGCTGCTCCAGCTGCTCCTGATCGTGCCCCTCTTCGTCATCCAGGAGATGACCGTGCGGCTCGGGACGGTCACCGGCAAGGGCCATGCCCAGCTGATCCGCGAGAACTACGGCCTGGCGTGGACCTGGGTCTCGCTCGGCACGATGCTGGTGACCAACCTGGCGGCGCTCGTGACGGAGTTCATCGGGATCGCCGGTGCCGCGCTGGTGTTCGGCATTCCGGCGGCGCCGATGGTGATCGCGGCCGCCACGGTTCTGGTCGGGATCGCGCTGGGCGGACGATACCGCCGGGCCGAGTTGTTCGCCCTGGGTCTGTGCCTGCTCGAGCTGCTGTTCATCCCCGCGGCGTTCGTCGCGCATCCCGACGCCGGCTCGCTGGTGCGGGACGGACTTTTCGGCTCCCAGCCGCTGGGGAACCGGGACTACCTCCTGCTCGTGGCCGGGAACATCGGCGCGGTGATCATGCCGTGGATGATCTTCTACCAGCAGTCCGCGACGGTCGACAAGGGCCTCACCGTCCGCGATCTGCCGATGGGCCGCCTCGATACGGCGCTCGGGTCGGTCTTTACGCAGATCATCATGATCGCGGTCGTCGTGACCTGCGCGGCAACCCTCTACGTCAAGCACGTCAGCGTCTCCGACGCCGCGCACGCCGCTCTGGCGCTCGTGCCGTTGACCGGGACGAAGTGGGCCGGCATCGCGTTCGGCGCCGGGCTGCTCGGCGCGGCGATGCTTGGCGCGCTGGTCGTCTCGCTGGCGACCGCCTGGGCGTTCGGGGAAGCGTTCGCGTGGCGGTGCTCGCTGAATGCCGGCTGCCAAGACGCGAAGCGCTTCTACGGCCTCTACGCGGCGATGGTGGTCGTCTCGGCGGGCATCGTCCTGGTGCCCCACCTGCCGCTGATCCGGATCACCATCTGGGTGGAGGCGTTCAACGCCTTCATCCTCCCGATCGTGCTCGGCTTCTTGCTCTTCATGGCCAACGACAAACGGATCCTCGGCGACCGGGTGAACTCGGTCCTCGGGAACACGGTCGCGATCGGAATGGGGATCATTTGCGTCGGCCTGGGCCTCTGGTTCGGCACCTTGACGCTTCTCGGGCAGGCTGGCTGAGCAGGCAAGGCCCTCATTAACTGATACTTAACACGGGTTTCGTTGACGGGATGTGACCCGAATCGCATAGTGTGTGTACCCACGACTGGGTATCCAAGCAGGAAGACGCCCGTCTCCTTGGATTGGCGGGTGAGGGTGTCGCCCACGGTACGTCCGTTCGATTTGAGAATCGGGCGGCGGGCTCGCGAGAAGGCGAGCTCTCGGCGGTTTTGGACCGTCGCCGTTTCCGCTCGGGGTCTTAATGAAGCAGCCGTTCCTGCGTCCCGCCGCACTCGCCGCCCTCATAGGACTGGCGGCGTGCAGTGCATCCCAGACCGCCGGTTCGACCGGTTCGGTCGTGCCGAGCACGCAGACGCGGCAGGTTCAAGACGGGTACGGCACGCCTCCCCGTATGGACATGTCGGTCGCCTTGTACGACGCGCCGCTGCCGACGCACGGCGACGCCCACGTCTATTTGGCCGTCGCGGGCATGGACGTGGTCGGGGGCGGCAACGCGCAGCAGCTGGTCGCCTACGCCTCACCGCGGAATGTCGATCTGCTGACCCTCAAGCAAACGGCATTTTCGCTTGCCGGAACTCTGCCGGCCGGAAGCTACGACGCGATTCGCCTGCTGGTCAGCCCCGCCGGCTCGAAGGTCGTCCTCGACGGCCGCGTCTATCCGATCGTTTTCAATAACCGCGGCCGCAGCGGCAGGCAGCCGGCAATCGTGGCACTCGACGCGCCGATCGCCGTCGCCGGTGCCGCGGGCGAATCGATCTCGCTCGACGTGGATTTCAACGTGCTTGAATCGATCTCGCTGCGGGGCGGCCTCGCGTACGTGAAGCCCAAGCTGGTCGTCGCAGGAAAGTCGGCGCGCATGCGAGGCCGCGTCGTCAACGACGCCGGCGCTCCGGTCTCCCAGGCGACGATCATCGCGTACGATCAGAACGGGACCGTCGTGAACACGACGATCACCGAAGCGGATGGTTCGTTCACGATCCACGCGCTGCGCGCCGGAGCCTACCGAATTTTGGTCGCGAACAGTTACGTGACGGACAGCGGGGATACGATCTCCGCGGAGGGTTCGACGAAATCGAGCACTCCGAGCGTCAACGTCGCTCTCGCGGCGGGTGACGACCTCGACCTTGGTACGCTGAGCGACTGACGGGTTTCGACGACGTGCACGGAAGCGCGAACACCAAGACCGCGACTCGGTGGGTTCGTGACGCACGCCTTGCGCTGCGTTCCGCGCTGTACGACGTCGCGCTCGAGATCCTCGCCGGATGTGAGGACTGGCCGGCGGCTGAAGCGGAAGCGGCGATCCTGCTCAATGCGGAAGCGCTCGGGCGCCGCGACCCCGTCGAAGCGCTGGCCTACCTCATCGGCGTCGAGGACGTCTTCGCGTCGGTCGAAGGCCGGTTCGGCCGCGACATCGAGGCCGGGCGGCTGTACGCGGCCGTCCGCGATTTCGATTCCGCAGCCGCGCGCTACGGCTCGGCGCGCGTCCTCGCGGGCGACGTCCCCGACGGCGCGGCCACGATGGCGTATCACGACGTGCGGATGCGCTGGGCGCGCCGGGACTGCGATCCCGCGATGCCGCAGATCGCGACGGCGCTGACGCACTCGGACCCGAGCATCGTCGCCGCCGTCTACGCGTACCGCGGCTGGCACCATGCGGCCTGCGGAAACTACTCGGCCCAAGTCGACGACCTCTCCCACGCGCTGGCGTGCGAACCGCGCGGGGACGAGCCGATCGACGTCCACACGCTTGCCACCACGGTGCACGCCTTGGCGCGCGTTGCATTCGAGACCGCGAACGAGGCGGGGATCGCGTACGCGCGAGAAGTCGAAGAGACGCTCGCCTGGACGCCGGACGTCGCGGCGCATCGATTCGAGACCTTGCGCGCGATCGGCTGGGACGCGTTCATGCGCGGTGAATCCGGGCGCGCGCAGTGGACCTTCAAAGAAGCGCGCTCGATCGCGCCCTCGCCGGCGTGGCGCGTGGTCGCGCACGTCGACCGCGCGTACGTCGCGCGGATCGCGCGCAACGAGGTGTGGGCGCTCGAAGAACTGAGCGAAGCGGACCGCATCGCGCGTGACGTGCGCTGGGAATCGACCGTCGGAGAAGAGCGCGGCGGCCTCGTCATGCTGGCCACCCTGTACGCGCCGATCGATCCCGGCCGGGCGCAACGGTACGCCTCGGCGTATTCGCAGATCGGCGTCGGCGGCCTCAATCCGGCGTGGTCGATCGCGGGCGATCGCCGGAGCGTCGCCGATGCGCGCTACGCGCAGGGCCTCATCGACCTGACGCTGGGCCGCCGCGATGCCGCCGTTCCCGTGCTGATCGAGGCGTATGCGACATACGACGGAGCGCAGCATCATTATCGCGCGACCTTGACCGCGGCGGCGTTGGCGGAGGCGACCGGTGAAGAGCGTTGGCGCGCCGCGTCGATCGCGCACGCCGGCCGCTATCCTTCTTGTCCGCTCGCGACGCTGGCGGAGGACGCCGTGGCCCGCGAAGACGCGTTGCCGCAGCGGCTTTCTCCCCTGCAGCGACAGATCGCGCGCGCACTGGTAGGCGGTTCCGATCCCGCCGACCTCTCGCGCCGGTTCAGCCGCAGCCTGTATACGATCGAACGCCAGATCGTCGAGATCTTCGGGGCGTTCGGCGTCGCTTCGCGCGGCGAATTGCTTCACGAGGCGCGCGCCCGAGGCTTGGCATGATCCTCGCCGCGATCGTCGCCGCAGTCTTCATCCTCGCCGCGGCGGTGCTGGGTTGGCGCGCGTACGCGCTCCGCACCGCGCTGCAGCGGGCGCAGGCCGACGCGGCGGACGCGACCGAGCGCCGCTTCAACGTGCTCGAAGCGGTCGGCGACGGGATTTACATCGTCGACGAGTCGCTGAACATCACGCACGTGAACGAGGAAGCAGAGCGTCTGCTGCGGACGACCGCCGACCAGTTGGTGGGAAGCGGCCTCGACACCGTGGTCGATCCGCTCGGCTCGGAGCTCGTGCCGGATATCCGGTACGCGCGGCGCACGGGAAATGTCGTCGAGCGCATGCACGCGTTTGCGCGCACCCAGAGCTGGGTCGAGATTCGGGTGAAGCCCGCCGCCACCGAGACGCTGATCTCGCTGCGCGACGTGACGGAACGGATGCGGGCCGAGCTGCTCCTGAAGGCCAACGAACAACGCCTGCGGCTGGTGACGCACAACGTGGATGCGGTGCTGTGGACCACCGACCGGGACGCGCGTTTCACGGCGGTCGCCGGCGGCGCGCTCCAGGAACTCGACATGCGCGCCGAAACGCTGATCGATCAGTCATGCGAAGTGCTGCTCTCGGAGCACCTGCTCGAAGACGTGTTCGCCGGCGAGTCGCTGCGCATCGTCACGGCGCGCGGTGAGCGGTGGCTGCGCCACCACGTCGAGCCGTTGCGCGACGAGCACAAACGCGTGATCGGCGCGGTGGGCGTGTCGCTCGACATCACCGAGCTCAAGCGCGCACAGCAGCAGCTGTTCGATACGGCGCATCGGGACGGCCTCACCGGTTTGCCGAATCGCCTCTCGCTCGAGCAGCGCCTCAACGCCGTGCTGGAAACGGCGACGCTCGACGATCGCCGTTTCGCGCTGCTCTACATCGACCTCGACCGGTTCAAGACGATCAACGACACGCTCGGTCACGGCGTCGGCGACGGCGTGCTGCGGGAAGTCGCGGCGCGCTTGCGCGAGACGCTCAACCCGCGCGACGTGATCGCCCGGCCGGGCGGCGACGAGTTCATCATTCTGCTGCCCCAGGTCGCGAACATCGCCGAAGCGGAAGCCGCGGCGTTGCGCATCGTGCGTGCGTTCAAGACGCCGATCGGCGTGCAGGGCCGCGAGCTGTTCGTCAGCGCGAGCGTCGGCGCGGCGGTTTTCCCCGAGCACGGGCGCACCTCCGAAGGGCTCGTCGGCCACGCGGACGCGGCGATGTACCGGGCGAAGCGGCTGGGCGGGAATCGTCACGCCTTCTTCGACGCTTCGCTGGAGTCGGCCGCGAACGACCGGCTCTCGCTCGAAAACGATCTCTGGCACGCGATCGGCCGCGACGAGCTCAAGCTCCTGTACCAGCCCATCGTCGACGTCCAGACCCAGCGCACCGTCGGTTGCGAAGCGCTCGTGCGCTGGGAGCATCGGACGCGCGGGCTCATCGAACCCGCCTCGTTCATTCCGATCGCGGAAGAGACGGGCGCGATCGTCGCGATCGACCGCTGGGTCATGCGCGAGGCGGTCGCCGCCGCAATGCGGCTGCGTCGCAGCGTCCCCGACTTCCGCATGGCGGTGAACCTCGCGTCGCGCGATCTGCGCGAAACCGACTTGCCGGACGTCCTCTCCGCGATCTTGAGCGAACACGATCTGCCGCCCGCCGCTCTGACGGTCGAAGTGACGGAGCACGCCGCGCTCGACGACAGCGTCCTTCCGACGCTGCGCCGCCTGAGCGCCCTCGGCGTGCGCGTCGCGGTCGACGACTTCGGCGTCGGATACAGCTCGCTCGCGTACCTGAAGCGGCTGCCGGTCAACGGCCTGAAAATCGACCGCGCTTTCATCGGCGACATCGCCAACGACACGTACGATCAGGCGATCGTCGGGTCGATCGTCACGGTCGCAAAGGCGCTGGGCCTGCACGTCACTGCCGAAGGGATCGAAACCGACGCGCAGATCGCGTTCGTCGCTTCGCTCGGCTGCGACGAAGCGCAAGGATACCGCTTCGGGCATCCTCAGCAGCTCGAAGTGCTCGAGCGCTCGGTCGCTCGCAAAGGGACACTCCGCCTCGTTCACCGCGGCGCCTAGCTTCGGCGAAGACACCCTAATCTCGGGCGCATCATCCGCCTCGCATGTCGGTACGATGTACCGTGAGCGAACGGAGGCAAGTGACGTGGCGGTAGTTTGGGAAGTGCGAGACGAAGCGGGGCGGGTGCTGCGCGAGCGGCAGGCGTTCCGCATCGAGCTGACTCGGATCGCGCAGCCGCCGTCGGACGTCGACGCCGCCGAGCTCATTTACGGCGAGCTCGTCGCCAACACCGTGCGCCACGCGCGCGGAGCGGTCGAGGTTCGGCTCGAGCACTCCGACTCCGAGCGGGCGGTCCTCGTCGTGCGCGACCACGGTCCGGGCCTCAAGGCTGGACCGCCCGCGCCGCGCCGCGATCCGCTCGCCGAATCGGGCCGGGGGCTTGCGATCGTCGAGATGCTCGCATTCAGCGTCGCCGTCGAGGGTGCGGAGGGCGGCGGGACGATCGTCCGCGCCACCCTCCCGATCACCGCCCGGACGGAGCCGGGCTAAAGCGCTCAGCGGGTGCTGAAGCGCAGCCCCATGTCGATCGTGCGCGGGCGCGCGTAGTGCGTGCCTTGCGCGTTGGCGAACGTTACGAAGTAGCGGTCGTTGAAGATGTTGCCGACGCGCAGCGTCAGCGCCATCCCGTGACCGAGCCCGAAGCCTTTTTCGGCATCGAACGTGATGTGCGGCGTGCGTTTGCACGGACCACCGGAATTGCCGTCAACGCCTCCGCACGTGATTCCGCCGGGATTGAGCGCGGCTGAAAGACCGCTGCCGTATTCCCCCGCCACCGAGAACCACCCGTTGTGACGGTCGTTGAGCAGCAGCCCTGAGGTGAGGTCCCAGCGCTGGTCGTGATCGGCCGGCGTCCAATCATTGGAAGATCCGAAGCACGGCGCCAAGAGCTGCGTCTCGCACCCTTTGTTCACGGAGTACGTGTGGGTCAACGAGACCGAGAAGCGGCCTGAGCGCGCGAGGCCCATCTGATAGTATGCGGTCTGGGTCGCGATGCGGCCGAGCTGGTAGTTGATGTCCTGGTGCAGGTTGGTGAGGCCGACCTGCGTGTCGTCGATGAGATCGGTCGCGTTCTTTTGCATCACGCGCACGCCGAGATCGCCGCGCCCGACCGCAAAATGTCCGCCAACCTCGTACACCGAGTCGCGCTGCGGCTTGAGGTCGAATTGCGCGACCGTGGCCTGCAGCGGCAGGTTCAGCGTGTAGGACGCCAGCGGCGATACGTTCTCGAGCGAGAACGGCGTGAAGAACCGCCCGTAGTAAACGTACACGCTGTTGCGTCCGCCGAACGTGCGGGTGAGCTTGATCCGCGGGCTCACCTGAGAAAACCCGACGTTGAACTGCGTCGACGTGACGCCGAAGGCGTCGCCGCGAACGCCGTAATCGAGCTGCCACGCGGGACCCATGTGCCAGCTGTCCTGCAGGTACAGTGCCGTGAGATGCCCGACGTTGGGCGAACTGTCGACCACGGTGTACGCCGCGTCGGGCGTTCCGGGGGTGAAGATCGGGGCGAGGAAGTTGCCGGGCTGCAGCGTGACGGCGTACGTTTTGCTGACGTGCGTCGCGTCGTAGAGGCCGCCGAAGGCGACGTCGTGCTTCGCGCTTCGATTCACGTAGTCGAGGTTGCCGCCGACGTCGATCGCCGTGCGGTCGCTGAACAGCGAGAACCCGCAGGTGCCGTTGACGTATGAGACGTTGGGGTTGGGTTGGGGATTCGTGACGACGCCGCCAACGACGGGTCCGGTGGCGGAGAGCGCCTGCGCGCAATCGCCCGGACTCCCCGGGTTCGAGGCGATTCCGAAGGCGAAGTCGTTGGCTGGGTCGCCGAGATCCCGAATGCGCGACCGCTTGAAAGACGGCCCGAACGAGAGCGAACCGTGATCGCCGATCGGGTGCCGGAATTGCATCGCGGCGAAGAGGTCCTCTTGCGTCTGGTTGTCGTCGGTGTTCGCCGGCTGACCGCCGGCGACGTCGTTCGGAATCTGATAGGTCCGGTACGAACGGCTCACCGTGACGTTGAGGAAATTCGCGCCGGTCGGCAGCGTGTAGCGCAGGAACTGGTTCGCGTTGCTGTAGCTGTTGTGCGGCGAGTCGAAGTTCGGCGGGTCGAGCCCGCGATTGCCGCGCTCGTTGCGCACCGCGGCGACGAGCGATCCGCCGCCGACATTGGTGTGGTAGCCGAGGGTCGAATCGGCGTACCCGTACGAGCCGCCCTGGATGTCGCCGGTGAAGCCCGGCGGACCGCTGCCGTTGCGGGTGTTGATGTTGAGCACCGAGGCAAAGCGCTCGCCGTATTGCGCCGGATACGCGCCTTGCAGCGCCTCGACGAAGGCCAGGTCGTTCGGGTCGAACTCCGTTCCGACGCTGCGGTTGAGCTCCTGTGGGATCGGCACGCCGTCCACGATGTAATTGATGTCGCCGTGGTCGCCGTTGATGTGCACGACGCCGTTCGCGCCGCGAGCCGCTCCGGGAAGCTGCAGCAGCAGTTCGGGGAGGCTGCCGTTCGCCGGCGAGCGGGTGAGGTTTTCGCCCGAGAGGCTGACGTCCGTTCCCGAACCGTGCGAAGGGGGCCGGGCGCTGACCGCACTGCGGCCGATTTCCTTGAGGTTCGTGAGCGCGACCGTGACGGTCGTTCCGGACCCGGTCAGATCGACGCGCAGCGAAGCGCGGCCGCTCGGCGCGGAGATGTCGACGTTGTACGTTCCGATCGGCACGGCGCTGAACGTGAACTTGCCCTGCGCATCGGTCTGCGTGCGCAGCGTGAGGTTGCTTCCGGTGGCCGTCACCGCCGCGGCCGTGACCGGCTTGTCGTTGGCGGTGACGATACCGGAGAGGAAGGTCGTCGACTGCGCGAGTGCGCCGTCCGACAGCGTTAGAAGAAGTGCGAAACTGGTGAACAGCGCAGCCGCACAGCGCGCTGCGCGAGAAAATGAAAGCACGGGGTCCCTTTCTGATGCAGTGATGAGTCAGACGAGGGACCCGCCGGCGGGGGGCGGTTCGGGACGAAGAGGCTGAACGCGATGGCCGCGGCGCGCGGGGCACGGGACGCCTGCCGCACCCGCGGGACGGCGCCCGAGGGCCGGCGCGAGGCGTGGGCCAGGGCTTCGATCGCCGCGATGACCATCGAACGGCCGAAGGCGTAAACCAGGAAGGCGGCCAGGAGCGACCCGAGGATCCCGGCCGCGAGGCCGAGCCACAGGGTGCCGGACACCATCGGAAGGCCTTCACCGAGCTGGGTGAGCCCAAAGAACGCAAGGTTGCCGAGCGCCAGCCCGGCGAGGTCGAGCCTGCGGCGCGGGCCGCTCAGGGCGGCGCGCAGGAGGGCCGTGCGGCGCCGGACCTCGGTGCGTCCCCGACCCAAGCCGACGGTCCGTGAGAAGTCCCAGAGGCCGCCAACGAGCAGTGCGCCCAGGTAGACGT
>JAQBPM010000307.1 GCA_028287525.1 Vulcanimicrobiota bacterium
CGTTCGTGACCGTCGTTCCGGCGCCCGTATACGGCGGTGAGAACATCGTTACCGTTCCGGTGTCCTTGTTGGCGACGTAAAGATCGCCGGAGACGTCGACCGCGAGGGCGCCAGGGTTGATGCTCACCGGGGTGTGGACGACGATCGGGCTGCCGGTATACGGCGGCGCGTAGATCGTCACCGTGCCGCCGACGGCGTTGGCGACGAAGAGGTTGCCGTCCGCGTCGACGGTCAGGTAGTTTGCGAAGCTGACGCCATTCGAGACGATCAACGGCGCTGACGTATACGGGGGCGAGAAGACCTGCACCGTGTTGATCCCGTTGGCGACGAAGAGGTCGCCGGCGGCGTCGAGCGCGATGCCCGTCGGCGACACCCCGAGCGTGCTGATCACGGTTGCGGCGCCGGTGTACGGCGGCGCGTAGATCGTGACGTTTAGGCCGTAATAGTCGCCCACGAAGAGGTTGCCGCCGGCATCGAGCGCGAGCGATTGCGGGCCGTTGACGTTGTCGGAGATCACGGCGGGCGCGGCGGAGTACGGCGGCACGTACACCTTCACCGACGTTTTGAAGTCTCCGACAAACACCGTTCCGCCGCCGTCGACGGCCAGCGTGAGCGCAAAGAAGAGGCCGCTGCCGAACGTCGTCGCCGCGCCCGTATAGGGTGGTGCAAACCGCTGGACGGTGCTGTTCGCCGTCAGCGCAAAGACGTTGCCGCCGCCGTCCAACGCGACTCCGAGCGGGGGCGCCTGGAGGGCCATCGCGACCGGGCTCCCGGTAAACGGCGGAGTGAGTTCCAGCACTGTCCCCAACGTCATGGGAAACGTGCCGGTCGCTCCCGACACGAAGATCTTTTGGAGGTGATTCTTCACTGAGAACGCGCTCGTGCACACGGCCCCGGGCTGCGCGCAGGTGTCGTCGGCGAATAACGCCGTCACCGAGAAGCCGGCAGTCTGGCCTTCGCTGCCCGGAGGCGTGAGCGAGAACGTGTTCGGCGCCGTGGGGACTGGGCTCGTGATCGTGTACCCCGCCCCGCTCGTGAGGGCGACGGCGAACGTCGGTGCCCCCGGCCCGACGATGAAGTTCCCGTCGCCGTCGAGCGGCGCGATCGCGAACGGGAGAGCGCCAACGCCATATTGGGTGAATCCCGCGAACTGCGATCCGCGGACCCCGGGCGCGAAGCTCGTGACGCGGACGCGATGCGGAATGCCCGAGAGCGCGAGCAAGATCTGATTCGCAGTCCCTGGCACGATCGTGAAGTTGACGAGCTGACCGCGTGAAAGAACGGTGCCGGAGCCACCCGTGCCGTCGAACGTCGAGATCGCCGCGTCGTACGCGCCGGGCGCGAGCGCCAGCGTGAGCGTGCATTGGGTCGATGCGAGGGTGGACGCGCATCCCTGCGAGGTGGGCGTCAAGTCCACCGTTTGATCGGAGACTGCGCTTTGGTCCGCATGGTTCACGACCGTGACGCGCATGCTCCGCGTCGCCGAAGACACGTAACGCGGTGTCCGGAGCCGGCCGCTGCTCGACGACGGGGCGGGAATCTTGATGATGATGGTCGCCGGAATACGCACCGTCTGAGCGGGCTGCGAGCGGCTCGGCGTTGCCGGCAGCGTCGAGGGCCCTTGCGTGCCGCACGCGCACAGCGAGAGCGCCGCCAACATCGGAACGAGCCTGGCGGCGAAGCCACAGCGACGCACCCGCAACAAATCAGGGAAGTGCATCGGCACGGCCTTTCTACTACCAAGCGTGGTACCAGGCGTCCGGCTGAATCCCTCTATCGGCGCCTCTGGAGCGACGTTTGCGTCGTGCGTCACCACCAGCGTGGGAACTCCCCGCTCAAAGGCTCGAGCAAAGTCTCGCCAAGCGCACGCACCTGCGCGATCTCGATCAGCCGGTCATCGGTCTCGATCGAGAGGTTGAGCCGTTCGGGCGTCGGACAGGCCGTCGAGGTGCAGCGCAGCAGCGGCGAGCTGACCACCCGCCCGATGCGTAGTCGATCGCGTTAGTGCTTTTTCGTGACCCGCTTGTGCGTCGTCGTACGCGCAGCGGCTGCGACCGTCAATGGGTGAGCGGTAGCGATGTTCGAAGAGTAGCGTCCGAAGAGCGCCACGTTGCTGCGGAACTCTTGCTCGAGTGCGGCAATGCGCGCCTGATTGGTGGGGTGGTCGGAGATGAACTCCGGCGGCGCGTTGGTGTCGATCTTCTCGAAGCGCTGAAACAGCCACACCATGCCCCAGGGGTTCGAGCCCGCTTGCGCGCACGTGATCGCGCCCTTGCGGTCGGCGGCGGCCTCAATGTCGCGCGAATAGCGCAGCGTCTGGAATTGGAAGCCGACGTTCGCAAGGGTGTCGATCACCCCGCTGTACTTGCCGCCGGTCGCGAGATTGGCGAGGATGTCGCCGATCGTATACGCCGTCGCGACCTTTTGCTGCTTTTGGTACAGGTGCAGCACGTCGTGATGGATGTCGTGAGACGTTTCGTGACAGAGCACGCCGGCGAGTTCTTCGCGGTACCGCACGAACTTCATCAGTGAGTCGGTCACATACACGTTTCCGCCGGGAACGGCGAAGGCGTTCGGCTGCGTCTCGTGCACGAGGATGAACTGGAACGGATGAAAGTACTGCCGATCGGCGACACGTTTGATCTGCGCTCCGATCGGTTTGAGAATCGCGTAGTAGGGCGAGTTGCTGATGATCTCGCCCTTTTTCTTGAGCTGCTGGTACTCTTGTTGACCGATCTGCATCTCGATCTGGTTGTTGGACTGCGCGCGAGCCGGCGCCGCGCCTACAAGGGCGACCAAGGCGAGTCCCACGAACGCGGCGACGAGCTTCATCTCACCAGTAGCGTACCCGCTCGGGCGCCGTCGGCGCATCCGGCCGAGGGGTCACTCCCTGCAACCTGAGCCGGCGCTAGAACTTATATCCCGACCCCGGCGGGAACATCCCCTTGCTCTTTTTCGCAGCGGGCTTATACGCCGTCGTACGCGCTGCAGCCGCTCGCGACGCGGCTGCCGTCAGCGGCGTCGCCGCAGCGATGTTCGACGAATATCGCCCGAACAGCGCCGGGTCGCTCTGGAACTCGTTCTGGAGCGACGCGATGCGCGCTTGGTCCGACGGATGATCGGAGAGGAAGTTCGGCGGGGCGTTGGTGTTGATCGTCTCGAAGCGCTTGAAGAGCCACACCATGCCCCACGGATTCGAGCCGGCTTGCGCGCACGTGATCGCGCCCTTGGCGTCGGCGGCGCCCTCGACGTCGCGCGAATAGCGCAGCGTCTGGAACTGGAAGCCGTAGCTGGCGAGCGTGTCGATCGCGCCGCTGTACTTCCCGCCGGTTGCAAGGTTGGCAAGGATGTCGCCGATCGTGTACGCCGTCGCGGCCTTTTGCTGCTTCTGGTACAGATGCAGGACATCGTGATGGATGTTGTGAGATGTTTCGTGACAGAGCACGCCGGCGAGTTCTTCGCGGTTCTGCACAAACTTCATCAGCGAGTCGGTCACGTAGACGTTTCCGCCTGGGACGGCGAACGCGTTCGGCTGCGTCTCGTGGACGAGGATGAACTGGAACGGATGAAAGTACTGCGGGTCCGCAACACGCTTGATCTGCTGTGCAATTGGGTTGAGAATCGCGTAATAGGGCGAGTTGCCGATGATCTCGCCCTTTTGCTGGAGCTGTTGGTACTCTTGTTGCCCGATCTTCGTCTCGATCTGGTCGTCGCTGGACTGCTGCGCGAGCGCCGGCAGCGTCCCGGCAAGAGTGACCACGGCGAGTCCCATGAAGGCGGCGATAAGTTTCATTTCCCTGAGAACGTACCCGCTTGGCCGCAAGTTCGCGCATCCGGGCCGGTTGATTCGCTATTGACAACCGAGCAGGCAGGCGCTGTGCGCACGCGCACGGCGGTCAGAGGGGAAGAAGGCGAGCGCCGCTTGCGCCGTAACCTGCCCCAGCGGTGGTACACCACAGCCCGTCGCGAGGAATCACCATCATCCGCGCGAACCTCGCCCCTTCGTCCGGCCGCGGGTGTGATGTAATGGTAGCCTGCGACCTTCCCAAGGTTGATGCGCGGGTTCGATTCCCGCCACCCGCTCCAATGCGACCGGCGATCGGCGACGTAGCCAAGTGGTAAGGCTGAGCTCTGCAAAAGCTCCACCCCCAGTTCGATTCTGGGCGTCGCCTCCAATCGTTCTGCTCGTCGTCGCGTTCCTCGCGACGGCGATCGCAGGGCCCTTGATCGGCATCCGCCAGCTGGATGCCGCGTCTATGGCACAGGTGCGGCTCTCCAACACCCGCGGTGATCTGGACGCGCTCCTGCGGACCCAGCTCGCCGAAGAGACGGGCGTTCGCGGCTACATCGCGACCCGGGACCCCAGTTTCCTGGAGGCGGACAAGCCGCCCGATGCCGACTTCGACCGCTTGGCCCTCGACCTCGAAGCGCGGCTGCGCGCCGAGCACATCGCCGGCGGCCCCGAGGCCGTCGAGGACATGCGCAACCTGCACCGGACCTGGGAACAGAAGGTCGCGCTGCCGCTGATCCGCGATCCGGGATCGCGCTCCGCGTACAGCCAGCAGGCGCAGGGGAAGTTTCTGACCGACGAGATGAGCCGCGATGCGGCGCAGCTGCGCGCGTCGCTGCAGCAGGCCGGCGACGCCCTCCAGGTGACGCTGCGGCGCCGGATCAATGCGACCGTCGCCATCAGCGCCGGAGTCGTCACGCTCTTTGCGATCCTGGCACTCTGGTACGCGATCGGCCACGCCGCCGCGACCGCACGCCTGATCCGCGAGCAAACGCTGGTCGACGCGCTGCAGCGCACGCTGCGCGTGAGCGGTCAGCGGCTTCCCCGTACCCAGATCGGCTTCGCGTACGCCTCGGCGACGCGCGAAGCGCTGATCGGCGGCGACCTGCTGGACGCCTGGCGGGCCGGTCCAGAAGGCGGCTGGTTTCTGATCGCCGACGCAAGCGGAAAAGGAATCGAGGCGGCCCGACATGCCGCCTTCGCGCAATACGCGATCCGGGCGCTGGCCGCCAGCGCGAGCGATCCCGCCGACGTCGTCACCCGGTTCAACCAGCTATTTCTGGACACCATCGAGGACCCCTCAGCCTTCATGGTGCTGTTTCTCGGCGCGTTCGACGCGCGCACGCAGACGCTGCGCTACGCGAGCGCCGGCCACGCCACGGCGTACGTGCGCCGCGGCTCGATCGTCGAGCAGCTTCCGCCGACCGGCGCGATCGTCGGGCTGGACACCGACCAGACGTACTCCACCGAAACGGTCGCCCTCGCGCTGGGCGACGTCGTGCTGCTGGCGACGGACGGGCTCAGCGAAGCCCGCGATCGACGCGGCGAACTGCTCGGCGAAGACCGGATCGTCGCGCTCTTTCGCGACGCGCCCGTCGATCCTCAGGCGCTGTGCGACGTGCTGGTCGCTTCGGCCGACGATTTCAGCGGCGGCGTCGACGATGACATGGCCATCCTCGCGCTGCGCGTCGTGAACGAGGACGGCGGTGCCGCCTCGTTCGATGCCGTTCCCGCCCACGGCGGTCTCGAGGAAGGCGGCCGGTAGGCGTCGGCCCCGCGGCGAAGAGCGGCGGGTCGTGCTTGCCCGCCGGATCGTTCCCTGCCTCGATATCAAAGACGGCCGCGTCGTCAAAGGTGTCCGCTTCGTCGACCTCACCGACGCGGGCGACCCCGTGCTGCTCGCGCGGCGCTACGAGGAAGAAGGGGCCGACGAGCTCGTCTTCCTCGACATCACCGCGACGGTCGAGGGGCGGAACGCAACGCTCGCGGTCGTGCGGGCGGTCGCGCGAGAACTGACGATCCCGTTCGCCGTCGGCGGCGGCGTGCGCACCGTCGATGATTTCAACGACCTGCTGCGCGCCGGCTGCGACAAGGTGAGCGTCAACTCGGCGGCCGTGCGCGATCCGAGCCTGGTCCGTGCGGCGTCGCTCCGGTTCGGCGCGCAATGCGTCGTCGTGGCGATCGATGCGCGCCGCTCCGCTGCGTCGGCCTCCGGGTTCGAAGTCGTCGTCGACGGCGGCCGCACGCCGACGGCGCGTGACGCCGTCGCCTGGGCTCGCGAGCTGGAGCAGCTCGGCGCGGGCGAATTGTTGGTGACCTCGATCGACCGGGACGGGACCCGTGACGGCTACGATCTCGCGTTGACCCGCGCGATCCGCGACGCGTGCGATCTTCCGGTGATCGCTTCCGGCGGGGCCGGCAAGATCGCCGATTTCGTCGACGTCTTTCGCGACGCCGACGCCGATGCGGCGCTGGCGGCGTCGCTCTTCCACTACGCCGAGCTTGCGATCGTCGACCTCAAGGACGCGCTCGCGCAAGCGGGGATCGTGGTCCGTCGCGAACCGGTCGCCGTATGAACGACGCATTGCCCGAGATCCGCTGGGACGCGGACGGCCTGGCGCCGGTCGTCGTCGCCGACGCCTCTGACGGCGCGGTGTTGACGCTCGCGTACGCGAATCGCGAGGCGCTCGAGAGGACGCTCGCCACCGGTTCGACGTGGCTCTGGAGCCGCTCGCGCGGCGAACTCTGGAACAAGGGCGCGACTTCGGGGAACACGCAGCGCGTCGTCTCGGTCTCCGTCGACTGCGACGCCGACGCACTGCTCTACCGCGTCGTACCGAACGGACCGGCGTGCCATACCGGCGCGCGATCGTGCTTCGCGACGACCGTCGCGCTCGACGCTGCAGCGACGGAGCCGCCCGGCGAGGCGTTCGCGCGTTCCGTCGGCGCGCTCGCGCGCACGGTCGACGCTCGCAAGGCGCATCCGCCCGAGGGCTCGTACACGGCGAAGCTCTTCGCCGGCGGTGTCGACCGCATCGCGAAGAAGATCGGCGAAGAGGCGACCGAGGTCGTCATCGCCGCCAAGAACGACGACCGCGCCGAGCTGGTGTGGGAGACCGCCGATCTCTTGTACCACGTCCTGGTGCTGCTGGCCGAGCGCGGCGTTTCGCTCGACGACGTCGGAGCAGAGTTATCGCGACGCGCGAAGCCAACGGACTGAGGTCGCTCGCGGGGATCGGCCCCGAAACGGCCGCGAAGTTCGCGGAACTCGACGTCACGACGCCGGCCGCGCTGCTGGCCTACATCCCGCGGGCGTATCGGGACTGGCGCACGCCGACGCCGATCGGCAGCCTGCGCGAAGCGGACGGCGAGACGATCGTCGTCGGCCGGGTCGTGCACGTCAAAGAACGCAAGGGACGGCTCGCGTTGATCACGGTGGTGCTCGCCGACGACACGGGCCGCGTCGAAGCGAAGCTGTTCGGGCGCGCGTTCTTGTTCGGCAAACTCGCGCCCGGCGATCGGCTCTTCGTCGCGGGCCGCGTCACGCGGGCGGGTCTGCTGCCGGAGCTGAACGTCACGGCGCACCGCATCCTGCGTGAGGGCGAAGTCTTCGAAGGCGAGATCGTTCCGGTGTACGGCGCGACGAAGGACTTGCCGACCAAGACGATCCGCACGGTGATCGCGAAAAACCTGGACCGGCTGATCGCCGAGCGGCACGACGTGCTGCCGCCGGCGCTGGTGCGACGGTACGATCTCCCGCCGCTGCGGAATGCGTGGCGCGAGGTGCACGTTCCGCGCGATCTCGACGCCGTCGCACGCGCCCGCGAGCGGATCGTCTTCGACGAGTTCTTCGCGATCGCGCTCGCCGCGGCGGTGAAGCGCGCGCGCCGCGAGGCGGCCGGCGGCGCGCGCGCGATGACGGTTCCCTCCGGCTTTTGGGATGCTTTCACGGCGCAGCTGCCGTTCCCGCCGACCGCCGCGCAGGCGCGCGTGGTGGCCGAGATCTGGCGCGACATGAGCCGCACGGCGCCGATGAACCGCCTGCTCCAGGGCGACGTCGGCAGCGGCAAGACGCTCGTCGC
>JAQBPM010000321.1 GCA_028287525.1 Vulcanimicrobiota bacterium
CGATGCGACGGCCGTTCCGCGACACGTACGAGTTGTGGGACGCGCGCGCGACGGCGGGCCATCCGCCCCGCGCGACGAGCATCAGCCTGCTGGGTTCACGCGGCACGCTCGTGCTCGAAGGCGAGAGCGCCGCGGGCGAGATCGTGATCGCGATGGGGTGCGGCGTCGAGGCGAACATCGATCGGCCGCTGCTTGCGACCGGCTCCGCGCCGTCGCTCGCGCGCATCGTTGCCGGATACACGCTCGTGCACGCCGGCACCGACGCGACGCTGCTGATCGAAGGCGTCTCTGTCCCGCTCCCGCTGCCGCCGGGACAGGAGCCGCCGCCGAAAACCCTCGCCTCGTTCGTGATCGAGAACGCGGTGCTGCGCACGACCGGCGTCGACGCGCTCGTCGCGTACGGCAAGCTCACCGGCCTGCGCGCGACGCAAGGCGTGGTCTTCCTCGGCAACGCGCTGGAGCGCGTGATCCCCATCCTGCCCGATCCGTACGCCTCGAACATCGATCTGCGCCAGGAGGTCGTCGCCGAGACGCTGGTCGCGATTACCGCGTGGGCGTCGCCGCCCGACCCGCATCTCGCGTTCGCGATCCTGCGGCCGCCGCAGAGCAACGGTGCGACGAACCTCGCCGCGTTCGACGCGAACGCGACGTTCGCGAACAGCAACCGGCTCGCGCGCGTCGAAGGGGGGATCGGGGAGCTGTACGACGTCTCGAGCGCGCAGAACCAATTCGGCGTCGCACTCACGGCCCAGGCGCTGGCGCAGAGCCAGATCTTCGGACAGCAGCTCGCCGTCACGGCGCAGCAATCAGGCCTCTTCACGGTGCCGGCAATCTCGTGGGAGCCCGTGCTCGACATCGGGCGCAGCTGGTTCTTCCCCATCTCCGCCGACGATGGCCCGCCGGCGGTCGTCGTCGTGCCGACGGTCGCGCTGCGCCCGCTCGAACCGGCCGCGTTCTACGATGCGTTTCTGGCCGACTACGCCAAGGGCGCCGATCTCATCGCGAACCTGACGCTGCCGTTCGGCCTGACGGCGACGGTCGACACGCGCGCGCAAGTGAACACGCAGCCGCCAATCCCGCGTCCGGGACTGCACGCGATCGAACCGAAGTTCCCGGACGATCGCACCGGCGGCAAGCAGCTGAGCATTCAAGGCGTGTACGATGCGACGAACCAGCGCACGGTGCTGCCCGGCAGTTCCCGCGCCGACACGCCGTACGTCGAGGACATGCTCAGCCAAGGCCCGGCGCACGTCGTCGCCAACATGTGGGACGAGGACTTCGGTGGCCAGCCGGTCGTCGGCGCCGTGACGACGCACTTCGTGCCGGTCTCGCGCTATGATCTCTCGGGCTACGGAGCCACGACGTTCAGCGACTTCCAGTATCTCGGCGACGAGACGGGGATCACCGAGGCGCGCTTCGACGTGATCGTCGGCCGCACGCTCTATGAACTCGTCGAGGCGCAGAGCTACATTCTGCCGTGGTACATCCCGGTCATCAACACGACGATCTTCTCGCGCGACGCGACCGGCTACGTCAACCGCTTCAACACTGGCTGGCGCGCCAAGACCGACGGGACGTTCAAGTTCCCGAACGGCGCGGCGGAGATCGAACACGGCGGCGTCGTCGGCGTCTTCAACATCCGCAACATCGTCGAAGGTGCCGAAGAGATCGTTGCGCTGCGCAAGTACGTGCGCGTGACGTTCGACGCCGACGTGCAGATCGTCGTCGATCCGGCGCTGCACGGGCTCAAGGTTACCGGCGGTAATCCCAGCGGACGCATCCCGAGCAGAGGCCTCACCGGCTACCTCGTCGCCGACGCCAAGGACAAGCCCGACATCGCCGAGTCGATCCGCGTGCTCGACGCTCTCGGTCCCGCGGTGGGTCCGATCGCCGCCGAAGTCGACGTGAACGAAACCGGGATCGCCATCGGGCTGACGGGAGTTGAGATCACCGCGACGCGGCCGGACGTCGTGCGCGTCAATCCCGCCTTCCCGCGCACGATCGCCGCGTCGTTGCGCGGCACGCCGCGCCTGCCGCGCGACGGATCGTGGTCGGTCGCGATGCGGGCCGGCACGTCCGCGGTCCCGCAGCCGATCCCGCCGACGACGCCGGTCCCGCTCATCCGCGCCAACGCCGATCCCGCGACCTGGCGCATCGCCGACGGCGCCGACGTCGTGAAGCTCGACGCCCCGCTACACTTCTACGGCATCCTGCAAGCGACGGGCGCGAACAAAGTCTTCTTCGAGCATCCGACGATCCGCAAGATCGCCGGCACCAACCCGCTCAACTTCGACAAATCGCCGAAGCTCGCGGACGTCGGAAAACTGCTCGGCGACAACGGTCTGCTCCCCGACATCCTCTCGTTGCTCGACTTCGGCGGTTTCGACGGCCTGGCGAAATCCGGCGACGGCTTCGCGCTGAAGAAGACCTTGAAGAACAGCGTCGATCTCGGCAGCCGCACGCTGATCCCGCTGAGCATCATTCGCCTCGTGATGACGTCGTGGAGCGATCCGCCGGGACAGCCGAAGCCGACCGAGATCACGCTCGACCTCGATCCCGCGGGCAGTCCGCGCTGGGCGATCGCGATCAAGAATATCGCGTTCAAGCTCGTTGTCGACGGGTGGGGCGGCGACGCCGATCCGCTGATCACCGTGCACGGCGACGCGAGCGCGCACGACGGCGCCGCGCCGACACTGTCCAACCTTGGCGTGAAGTACGGCGAGTCGCTCAGCGTGGTGAAGAGCATCCTCACCGAGATCGAGCAGTTCATCTCGTTCTTGCCGGGGATGAAGGGCGCCGGACTCGACGTCAGCTTCGCCGGCAGCAAGCTGCGCGTGCGCGAGGCGTTCCCGCTGCCGAAACTGCCGCTGGGTCTGGGCTATCTCGAGG
>JAQBPM010000326.1 GCA_028287525.1 Vulcanimicrobiota bacterium
GGCCTTCTCAGCCGAAAAGAGCTTCATATATGCGTCGTCTCGTCATCGTAACGGGGCTCTCGGGTGCGGGCAAGAGCCAGACGATGAAATCGCTCGAGGATTTCGGATTTGCCTGCCTCGACAGCGCACCGCCGGTGCTGGCCCGTCCATTTGTCGCCTTGGTCGACGAAACGGGACAGGCGAACGCCGCCCTCGCGCTCGACGTGCGGACGCTGGGCCCGTTCGGCGACGCCCTACTGGCAATAGAACAATTGGAGGCCGACGGCCACCGCCCCGAGGTGCTCTTCCTCGATGCCGAGGACGAGACGCTCATCCGGCGCTACAGCGAGACGCGCCGCCGCCATCCGTACGGCGAGAACGGCGTGGGGTTGGGTGAGGCGATCGCCGCCGAACGCGCGGCGCTGGCGGGCCTGCGCGACCGTGCCGACATCGTGTGGGACACCACGCGGCTGACCCTGGGCCAACTCAAGGACCGCATCGGCACGACCTTCCTCGGCCCGGACGCGCGCCGTCTGCGGGTGGCGATCGTCGCGTTCGGATTCAAGTACGGCGTCCCGCTCGACGCCGACCTCGTCTTCGACGTGCGTTTTCTTCCGAATCCGAACTATGTCGACGGTTTGCGGGAACTCACCGGCGCGGACGGGCCCGTCGCGGCATTTCTCGAAGGCGTCCCGGAGACGGAACCATTTCTCGAGCGGCTGTTCGCGCTGTTCGATTTCCTGATCCCGCGCTATGAGCAGGAAGGCAAGTCGCAGGTGACCATCGCGATCGGCTGCACCGGCGGCCGGCACCGCAGCGTATACATCGGGCGCCGCATCCTGCGCTACTTGAGCGAGACGACCGGTGTGCTGGGATCCTTCGACGCGCGGGACGTGACGCGATGAGCAGCCGCATGCGGCGCTCGCTCGGCGTGTGGCGCTGGTTCATCCCGGGCCTGGGGGTGAAACGCTGGCTGCTGATGGCTGCGATCGGTGGAGCGTTCTTCGTCAACGGCGTTTCGCGCTACCTTACCGACGAAGGCTACACGCTGCGCACCAACGAGATGGTCGACGGGATCGTCTCGGAGTTCTTCCCACCCGGGTATCTGTCGTGGATCTTCATGGCGCTCGGCGTCGTGCTGGTGGGGCTCGGCATCTGGAAGTGGCTCAACGCTATCGTCACGGCGGTGTCGCCATATCCGTCGCGGATGATCGACGCGGTGATGGAACGGCGGCTCGAAGCCGGCTACAAGATCGTCGTCGTCGGCGGCGGCACGGGCCTCGCGACGATGCTGCGCGGTCTGAAGAAACAGACACGCAATCTCACCGCCGTGGTAACGGTCAGCGACGACGGCGGATCGTCGGGTCGGCTCCAAAAAGAACTCGGCGTTCTGCCCCCGGGCGATATTCGCAACTGCCTGGTCGCGCTGGCCGACGACGAAGCCCTCGTCACGGAACTCTTCCGCTATCGTTTCGCAGAGGGCGAAGGGCTCACCGGTCACTCGTTCGGCAACCTCTTCCTCGCCGCGATGACGGGAATCACCGGCAATTTCGATCAGGCGATCAAGGTCTCGAGCCGCGTCCTCAACGTGAAGGGCAGCGTGCTGCCCTCAACACTGGCGGTCGTACGGCTGTGCGCCGAGCTGGTCGACGGCCGAATCATCGAGGGTGAGTCGAAGATCCCCGAAGCCCGCGGCACGATCGCGAAAGTGTTCCTCGATCCTCCGTACGCCCCGCCGCTCGACGAGGTGATCACGGCGATCCGCTCCGCCGACGCCATCATCCTCGGGCCCGGATCGCTCTACACCTCGATCATGCCGAACCTGCTCGTCGATCGCGTCGCGCGCGAGATCGAGGCCGCGAGCGCCGTGAAGATCTACGTCTGCAACGTCATGACGCAGCCCGGCGAGACCGACGGCTACACGGCCTCGGCGCACGTGCGTGCCCTGACCCACGGCGTCGACGCGAAGCTGTGCGACGTGGTGATCGTGAACGATCAGCTGCCGCGCAAGTTGCGCGACCTCTATGCCGAAGAGGGCCAATTGCCGGTGCTCGTGGACGAACCGGAACTGCGCGCGCTCGGCGTCAAGGTCGTGCGCGCCAACGTGATCTCCGAAACCGACACCGTCCGCCACGACCCCGACCGCCTCGCCGACGTCGTCGTCGCCATCGTCAACGACGCCGTCGCCGAACGCGCCTCGTACGTGAAGTTCCGCTCCGCCGCTCCTTCGGCGGAGCCGACGTGAACGCGCCGGCGGGACCCGATGCGGCGCTCAGCGGATCGCGAGCGTCAGGCTGTACGGCACGTCGTTTTCGGCGCTGACTTCGATCTGCAGGTGATACGAGCCGGTCTTCGGGAGCACCAGCGGCCGGTCGAGCACGACCGTCAGCGGACCCGCCGGTTCCGGCCCGAGCAGGTTGACGACGATCTTTCCTTTGGCGTGCGCGTTGCCGACGGTGAGGCGTTGGCCCGCTTGCGCATCGAACGCGTAGGAATCATACCAGCCGGTCGAGGCGGTTCCGCGGAGCGTCGCGGCTGACGCGCCCGCGATGAAGCGCACCGGAACGTCGTTCGGTTTGCGCGCGCCGTTGTCACCGCGCACCCGCGCGTACGTTTGGTCGACGTATTTTCCGTCGCGATACGCGGCGACGGTTTCGTCGGTGATGAGCGCGCTGTCGTGCGCGCGGACGACGAGCGTCGGAAGCGGCGCGGCCGCGAGGGTCGTCAGCCTGAAACCGGAGGTCGAATAGAGCAAGCGCGGCTTCCCGTTGTCGAGCCGCAGCACGAGGTACGGACAGTTCACGTTGCCGCAGAGGCACGGCTGGTGAAGCGACGCGAGGACGACTTCGCTGCCGGCGACGCGTCCGAGGCGTTTGAGGTCGGCACCGACAGCCGCGGCGCGCACCTCGGCCGGATCGCAGCCCATCGTGTCCTTCTGCAAGACGTTGAGTACCGCCGCATGCGGCCGATCGAGCGCTGCGGTCGCCAGCGCGGCTGCAAGGACCAAGAACATCATGCTCAGCGCTCCGGCAACAGCGATGCGGTTCGCGCGGCGGCGGCGCGCAGATAGGGTGCGGCATCGCGCATCGCTGCTTCGAGCGTTACGGGACCCGGCACGATCGGGATGCAGCGCACGCCGCGCGCGCGCAGCGGTCCTTCGGCTTCGAGGTCGACGCTGCCGCCGAAGGCGATGACGGCGACGCCCGCCGCCCGCGCCAGCTCGGCGACGCCGTCGACGACCTTCCCGCGCAGCGTCTGCTGGTCGATGCGACCTTCGCCGGTCAGGCAGAGGTCCGCGCCGCGCAACGCGCCGGCGAGGCCGCGCACCTCGGCGACGAGAGAGACGCCGCGCTCGAGCCGCGCGTCGCACGCGCTCGCCAGCGCCCATCCCAGTCCCCCCGCGGCGCCGGCCCCGGGAACGTCGCGCAGATCGCGTCCGGTCGCGGCGGCGAGCGCGTCCGCCAATCGCGCGAGCACCGCGTCCAAGAACCGCACGTCGTCCGGGGACGCGCCTTTCTGCGGTCCGTAGACGGCGGCGGCGCCGTGCGCGCCGAGCAGCGGATTGTCGACGTCGCAAGCGATCGCGAGATCGACTGCCCGAGCGCGCGCATCGAGCGCCGAGAGATCCACCGTTGCGACGTTCGCCAGCGCCGCGGGTACCGGGGCGAGTTCGGCTCCGTGCGCATCGAGGAACCGCGCGCCCAGTGCGGCGAGCGCCCCGGCACCGCCGTCGGTCGTCGCGCTCCCGCCTATGCCGAGGATGATGCGCTGCGCGCCTTGTGCGAGCGCGTCGCGCACGAGCTCGCCCGTTCCGTAGGTCGACGCATGCCGCGCATCCAGTGCGGTGCCGAGCAGCGCGAGCCCCGACGCGGCCGCCATCTCGATGACGGCGAGGTCGCCGTCGCGGGCGTAGGTTGCCTCGACTGCCGCGCCGAGCGGGCCGCGCACGCGAACCGTGCGCGCCTGCGCACCGCCGGCGAGAAACGCGTCGACCGTTCCGTCACCGCCGTCGGCCATCGGTATCGCCTCGCACACCGCGTCCGGGACGACGTCGTGCCAACCGGCGATGAGCGCGGCGGCGACGCCCGCCGCATCCAGACTGCCCTTGAACTTATCGGGCGCGACGACGACGCGCAACGGCGCTAATGCTTGACGAGCGGAATGTCGACGGTGATCGTCTCGCCCAGCGCGATGCTGCCCGAGATCGGACCGGCCGACTGCAGCGCGTACCCTTGCGGCGGCTGCGCCTGCACGTTGTACTGGCCCGGTGGAATGTTTCCGATGCGATACGTTCCGTCGGGTCCGGTCGTGCCGTTCAGAATCGTGAACGTGGTGACGACCACGCCCGCGACCGGCTGGTTGCTGGCGACGTCGTACGCGCGGCCGCGAATGACGCCGTAGTTCTGTGCCGGTGGAACCTGAGGGCCGCCGCAGGCAGCCAGGAAAAGCGCGCCGGAAAGCGCGGTCAAGGTGAAGCGGACGCGCGTGAGGCTCACGCGACCGCCGTTCGCCTTAAGCGGCGACGGCGCCCTCTTCCGCGTCCTGCCGCTCGAGGTTGCCGAGCTTCTCTTGGAGCAGCCAGCGGTTCGCATCGTCGCGGCGAGCCGCCGGGACGCGAGCCTTGATCCAGGTCAGGATCTGCTCGTCGGTCTGCGCCGTGTCGAGCGCCGCGTCGAACATGCGCGACGTAATCCCCCAGCGATCGAACACGCCGCGGTCCATCGGACAGGGATAGATGTAGTCGAAGATCGTCTGGTCCCGGGACGCTCGCGCCTTGTCGAAGACGCGGGCCAGCCACAGGTAGCCGTCGAGCGCCTCGCGCCCTCGACGTGGAAACTGACCGGTACGGAAATCGGTTGCCATGGAGTCCTTCTTGAAGTCCCTGTTCGCTCTTGCTTTGACGCAGGCTGTGCCTCCGGGGTTGCGGAACGCCGTCGGGCTATGGCCATCATCCAACCCCGACCCGCGGCCGAAATGACCTACTACCGCGACGCTCTGCAAGCCGTCGGCCACACGCCGCTGGTGAAGCTGAACCGCGTCGTCGACGACGCGCGCTGTCTGGTGCTCGCCAAAGTCGAGTACGTCAATCCGGGCGGGTCGGTGAAAGACCGTCCGGCGGTCGCGATGATCGAGGACGCGGAGGCACGCGGCATCCTCAAGGCGGGCGCCACGATCATCGAGGCGACCTCGGGTAATACCGGAACCGGACTCGCGATGGCGGCGGCGATCCGCGGCTATCGCTGCATCCTCGTAATGCCCGACAAAATGTCGAAAGAGAAGATCGACCTGTTGAAAGCCTATGGAGCTGAGGTCGTCGTCACACCGACAAACGTCCCGAACGATTCGCCAGAGTCCTACTACGGCGTCGCGAACCGCCTCACGGCCGAGATCCCCGGCGCGATCCAGCCCGACCAGTGGCACAACGCGCAAAACCCGGGCGCCCATTACAAGACGACGGGCCCCGAGATCTGGGAGCAGACCGCCGGACGCATCACGCATTTCGTCAGCGGAATGGGCACCGGCGGCACGATCTCCGGAACCGCTCGCTATCTCAAAGAGATGAATCCGAAGATCGTCGTGGTGGGCGCCGATCCCGAAGGCTCGATCTACAGCGGCGACACGCCCAAGTCGTACAAAGTCGAAGGGATCGGGATGAGCTATCTCCCGCAAACCGTCGACATGCGCGTCATCGACAAGATCCTGCGCATCACCGACAAGGAAAGCTTTCTCATGGCGCGCCGCATCACGCGCGAGGAAGGCCTGCTCGTCGGCGGCTCTTCCGGCACGGCGGTCGCGGCCGCGATGCGCATCGCGCGCGAGCTGCCGCCCGAGGCGATCATGGTCGTCGTGATGCCGGACTCCGGCCGCGGCTACATGTCGAAGATTTTCAACGACGAGTGGATGCACGCCAACGGATTCCTCGAAGACGACCGGCGCAAGGACACCGTCGGCGACGTGCTGCGCACCAAAGAACCGCTGCCGCCGATGATCACCGTGACCGAAGTGCAGACCGTCAAGGAAGCGCTGGACCTGTTGCGCCGCTACGAGATCTCGCAGCTGCCCGTGATGCGCAACAGCGAGGTCGTCGGCTCGATCAACGACGTCGCCGTCATGCAGGCGGTGTTCGACCACGCCGACATCATGCACAAACCGGTCGTCGAGGTGATGGGCCGTCCGTTCCCGATGCTCGAGCACGACGTCGAGGTCGGCGCCGCCTACAAACTCCTCACCATGGCGAACCACGCGATCGTCGTCACCGACGGCGGGAAGCCCGTCGGCGTCGTCACGCGCCAGGACGTCATTTCGTTCCTCTCCGCGCAAGTCGCGTAGCGGTCGTCACGACGGCGCGGTCCGAGCGCGTTCCGGCCACGGTGCCGGTCATCACGTCGATGTATGCCACAGCGCTCTGCTCGATGCGGCAGACCGGCGCGTCGTTCGCGTCGTAGAACGCGTCCCGCACAACGTCGGCCGTCGTACCGGTCGGGTCGATCCGCCTACGCTCGTCGCGAACCTCCAGCGCAGACGTTGTCCCGGGCGGAAAACCGCAGTCGGGATTCGTCGGAGCCTTTACCGTCGCGACGCGGCTCGCGACGGTCGGCGGCGTGTCGACGGAACCAGCGCGGTGTCGTAAAGGTCTGCACGACGATTGGCACATAGCCGACCGTGCGGCCCTGCGTCGATACGGTCACGACGATCGTCGCGTCGGGCCTAGTTCCGGCCGGCGCGCCGACCAACACGTCGCGCAAACCAAATCCCGGGGTGTGATCGTGTGAGCTCGCGGTGAAGTCCGGATGCACGTGCGCAGAATGGGTCGCCCAGGTGCTGAGCGAGCCCTCCTCATCGAACGAACCGTCGGCGTTCGTCGTGCGGGTGACATCGACGGAAGCGAAGCTGACGCCGTTGCTGCCGCTTCCGCGCTCGACAACGTGCTCGATCGCGGCGACCGGGCCGCCGTACCTCGTCGTCACGATTCGCACGTCGTCGACCGGGTACGGCTGACCGGCGCCGCGATCGAATCCCGTCGTCGTGTCGATCGAGCTGAGGACCGTCGGAATCCCGGCCGCGTCGATACGGACCGAGGCACGCACGGTTTCGGTGAACGGTTCGATCCCGAACGCGGGCGTCGGTCCCAGAAGGGTGTAGAGCATTGTGCGGACCTCGAGTCCGTGATCGGTCTCGCGTACGGTGTATGTCCCGGCTGCCGGCCCCGGCCCGACCTTTCCGGTGACGACGACGGTCCGGGTTCCGGTGAGCGTCACGTTGCGCACCGCGCCGGCGCCCGCCGGCAGCGCAGAGGCGGCCACGAGCGCGAGCGCGGCGACGGCGGCCCGAGCGAACACCCTCATCAATGCCCCGTTCGCTCGTATGGTTCGTCACCCTGTACGACCGCGAACTCGGGAGAACGGAACCCGCCGCTCGCGGCGCGTATCCTGGATGGCATGGACTTCGCCACGCGCGCCATTCACGTCGGCCAAGAGGCCGACCCAACCACCGGAGCAACGATCGTCCCGATCTACGCAACCTCGACCTACACGCAGTCGGCGGTCGGCGAACACAAAGGCTTCGATTATTCGCGCGTCGCGAACCCGACCCGTCTCTCCCTCGAGGCCCAACTGGCATCCCTCGAGGACGCGCGCTACTGCACCGCCTACGCGTCGGGTCTGGGCGCCGAGACGGCGATCACAGCGCTGCTCTCGGCCGGCGACCACGTGCTGGTAAGCGACGACACCTACGGCGGAACGTACCGCCTCTTCACCCGCGTCCTCGAGCGCTTCGGCCTCGAATCCACCTTCGTCGACATGACGGACCTCGCGGCCGTGCGCGCGGCGATCCGCCCGAACACCAAGATGTTCTGGGCCGAGACGCCGACCAACCCGATGCTGCGTTTGATCGACATCCCGGCGCTCGTGGCGCTCAAAACGCCGGGTCAGATCGTGGTCGTCGACAACACGTTCTGCACGCCGTACTTCCAGGCGCCGCTGGCGCTGGGCGCCGACATCGTGATCCACTCGACGACCAAGTACATCGGCGGGCACAGCGACGTGATCGGCGGCGCCGCGATGACGAACGACGCCGCGATCGACGAGAACCTGCGTTTTCTCCAGAAGACGCTCGGCGCGGTGCTGAGCCCGTTCGAAGCGTTCCTCACGTCGCGCGGCGCCAAGACGCTCGCGCTGCGCATGCGCGAGCACGCCGCGAACGCGCACGCCATCGCCATCTTTCTGAGCGAGCGCGACGACGTCTCCCAGGTGATCTACCCGGGCCTGCCGTCGCACCCGCAGCACGAACTCGCCCGAAAGCAGATGAGCGGCTTCGGCGGCATCATCTCAATGACGCTGCGCGGCCCGGAATCGCGCGCGCTCGAGGTCGCCAAGCGCACGAAGCTGTTCTCGCTGGCCGAGAGCCTCGGCGGCGTCGAATCGCTGATCAACCACCCGGCACGGATGACGCACGGCTCGATTCCGAAGGAAGAGCGCGACCGGCGCGGCATCACGGACGGCTTGCTGCGCCTCTCCGTCGGCATCGAAAGCGCGCGCGACTTGATCGCCGACTTGCGGCAAGCTCTCGATGCGACGCTAGCACTCGCGGAAGTCACGGTCGCGAACGGCGCTCCGGCCGGCGATCCGCCGGATCCGGACCGCATTCCGGCAACCCAGAACGCCGGCGCACCGACCGCGTAGTACCGGAAGCACGAGAACGGCGTGGGCACGATCGTCGAATCCACCCTCGTGTCGCTCGACGGCGTCATCGAGGACCCCGCGGCCTGGGCCGGAGAGTACATCGACGACGAGTTCCAAAAAGCCGGGCTGGAGCGGCTCCTCGTCAGTGACGCCATGGTCATGGGCAGGACGACATACGAGCTTCTCGCGAGCGATTGGGCTGGCGGAACCGGCGCTTTTGCCGACAGAGTAAACGGCATCCGCAAGTACGTCTTCTCGTCGACCTTGGAACGGGCCGATTGGAACAACTCGACGATCATCAGAGGCGATGTCGTGAGCGAGGCGCGCAAGCTCAAAGAGCACGCCCGCAACGACCTCGCGCTCTGGGGGCACGGTCTCTTCGGAGAAACGTTGCTGAAGCACGGCCTGCTCGATGAGATGCGGCTTTCGGTCTTTCCGCTTTTCGTGGGCAAGGGGAAGCTGCTCTTCCGCGAGAGCGAAACCGCACGGCTGCGACTGATCGACGCAACGAGTTTACCGAACGGTGTCGTCGTGACGCGCTACCAGCCAATGCACTGATCGAGCCTCGCCCGCTCGGTGCGCGGCTTACCCGGCGCTGCGTGAACGCGGGCACCAATCGGGGACGATGACCACGTTATGGCTGATTTGAGCAAGATCCACATCGCGGTATTGGTCACCGAAGGATACGAACGAGCGGAGCTCGTGGAGCCGGTCGACGCGCTGCGCGGCGCCGGTGCCGTCGTCGACATCATCTCGGATCAGCGCGGTCCCGTGCGCGGCTTCGTCCACCACGACCCCGCCGACAGCGTCGAGGCGACGATGACGTTCGACGAAGTGCAACCCGAACGGTACCACGCGCTGCTGCTTCCCGGCGGCGCCTTCAACGCCGATACGATTCGCGTAATCCCGCACGCGCAAAGAATCGTCAAGGCATTCGACGACGCGCAGAAACCGATGGCGGTAATCTGTCATGCGCCGTGGCTGCTCATCGACAGCGATGCGGTGGCTGGCCGAACGCTCACCAGCTGGCCGTCTATCAAGACCGATCTGCGCAACGCCGGCGCGAACTGGGTCGATCGCGAGGTCGTCGTCGACGACAACCTGGTCACCAGCCGCAAGCCGGACGATATCCCGTCTTTCAATCGCGCCTTCATGCAGCTGATCGAGGAGAGCAAGACGCAACCGGCTCAAGCGGCTCGCACGTAAGAACGAGATCGCACACTTCTCATCGCAGCCTCACCCATTTCCCATCGCCCGCTCACCGATATCCCAGCCAGTCCACGGAGCGAGCTCGTATCGTAGTGCATATGAGAAAAGCTCTCCCCGTACTCGCCCTGTTCGTGGCGACCGGCCTACCCCTCGCCGCGTGCGCTCAACAAAGCGGGAACGCGGCGGAGAACGGCCCGCCGCCCGCACTCCTCCAAGCGCGTGCCGCCGCGAAGACGGCCGCCTTCAACGACTTGACCCCGAGCGATCGCGCCAAGGTACAAGCGATCATCGATCAAGTCAACAACGGTCAACTCACCGACCTGCGCGGCGCGGCCTCGCAGATCGACGCGATCCTCAGCCCCGCGGAGACGAAAGCCGTCCTCGCCGAACGCACCAAGATGATGGAGTCGTTTCGCGCCAACATGCCCAACCGTGCCGACGGCGCCGGCCCCGGCAGCCCGGGTCCGAACGGCGGCCCGCCCAACGGCGCACCCGGCGACGGTGGGCGTCGCGGCGGCGGCAATCACGCCGGCCGGTTCATCCTTCAACTTGGCGTGAGCCCTGACAAGATGCGTGAGCTGCGGCAAGCGCAAGGCCAAACCCATTAACTCGAACGCGGTCGAGGTCTTCGATCAAGTCCGATCGAGGACTTCGGCCAACGCCGGCAGCGAGATCTCGTAGCGATAGCCGACGTTGCGGTGGTCGTCGTCGAACTCTTCGTGACGCACCGTCATGCCGAGATCGCGGCACCGCTGCGTGAACACGCGGGCGCCGATGTCGAGACCGTACTCGTCGCGGCGCCCGCAGTCCAGGTACCGCAGGCGCAGACGCTCCAGCGCGGCGCGTTGCGGTGCCACCCGTTCGCACGGATCGTAGGCAAGCCAGCGGGCGAACACGGCGTCGCGCAGCTCGCCCGTCTTCTCGTCGAACGGCAAGTCGAACGCGAACGCGCGCGCCGCGCTCGGTGAGTATGCCGCCGCGTACGCGACCATCTCGATCGTCGTGTAGAACTGCTGCGGCCGTTTCGGACGGCGCTCGAACTCTTCGACGAACGCTTCCACCGACGCGAAGCCTTCGAGCGTGCGCTGCGTGACCGCGAACGACGGGACGTGCGCGTACCGGAAATACGCGTCGCCGCTGTGCGAGGCGAACGCCGCGAACGTCCCCGGATGCGCCATGCACAAGTGCATTGCGCCGAAGCCGCCCGACGACTTGCCCAGGACCGCCCGGCCGCCCTCGCGGGCGAGAGTCCGGTAGTTCGCGTCGAGGTGGGCGACGACGTCACGCACGACGTAGGTCGCGTAGGCGCCGTTGTGCACCGAGTCGAGGTACTGCGAGCCGCCCAGGCGCGTGAAGCCGTCGACCACCGCGAGGATCGCCGGCGGCATGCGTGCCGCCGTGACGAGCCGGTCGATCCATTGGACGACGTTGGTTTCCCATGCGCGTCCTGCGACCAGGCCGGCGACGTCGCCGGTGAACCCGTGGAGGACGTAGAGCACGGGATACGACGACGAGCCTTCCGGATCGTAGCCGGGCGGCGTGTAGACGGCGAGCGGACGAGCTGACGGGTCGCCGAGCGGGTTGCCGCGCAGGGAGGCACTCTCGATCGTGTCGATGTGCAGCGTGCCGCGCAGTCCGAGGAGTCGCGAGAGTTCGTTCATGGGACGGCGAAGGGCGTTCCAATGACTCCAAGCGTGGGCCTGCGTTCCGCGGCTCGGTATGCCGCGGCGCTCCTCGCCGTGTGCGCCTCGCTGCTTGCGCCGGCCGCCGGCAGGGCGGCGCCGGCCCCGACCTTCGGACACGCGATCGTGGTCCAGCGCGACGGCGAACCGGCGCTCGAGGTCGACGGGTCGCCCTTCTTCTTCTGGGGCGGCGCCTTTTTCTACGAGCGCATCCCGGCAACGCAATGGCTCACCTCGATGCTCGCGATGCGCGATCTCGGCGCGAACACGCTGGACCTGTACGTTCCGTGGAACTGGCACGAGCTTGCCGACGGCGATTTCGATTTCGACGGCCGCACCGATCCGCGCCGCAATCTGCGCGAGGTGCTGCGCCTCGGCGCGGAGCTGGGCTTCCACTTCATCGTCCGGCCGGGACCGGTGATCCGCAACGAGTGGCGCAACGGCGGATATCCGGCCTGGCTTCTCACGCGTCCGGAATACGACATGCCACTGCACGACGTGCTCGAAGGCCGCTATCCGGCGACGGCAACGCTGCAGAACGCGCACAGCGACGACGCCGCGGCCGAGTGGATGCGCAATTCCACGCACCTGCGCTACGCGTCCCGCTGGCTGCATCGCGCGCTCGACGAGTTTCGGCCCTACGCCGATCGGGTGCTCGCGGTGCAGCTCGACGACGACCAAGGCGCGTACATCGACAACCAGACGTACCCCGCCCCGAACTTCCACCGCTATCTCGGCTGGCTCGAAGCGCAGGTCCGTGAGGTGATCGGCCCGGCGACGCCGGCGTTCATCAACACGTATCAGATGCGCGTGCCGTCGTCCTCGCCGGTCTGGACGATGGGCAACTGGTACCAGAGCGACGCGTACACCGTCGGGCTGCACGATCGCGTCGAGCTCGACTTCTCGACGCTGCTGCTGGCGACGAACCGGCACGGTCCGCTCGCGCAGAGCGAGTTCCAAGCCGGCTGGCTGGCCGGCGCCGAGGATCCCCAACCGCGCCGCGCCGATCCGCAGAACACCGCGCTCGCGCTCGACGAACTCCTCGCGCTCGGAGCGAAGGGGATCATCGATTTCCCGATGCAGGATACTTCTGCCGAACCGGGATGGGAAGCACCGTTTTCCAATGCGGCGTACGCGTGGGATGCGGCGCTACGGGAGAGCACGTCGGCGCAGCCTTCGCGCAGCGAAGTGAGCGTCAATCCCCGCTTCTGGCCGACGTACCGGTTCGGCGCACTGCTGACGCGCTTCGCGCCGATCCTTTTGCGCGCGCACCGGATCGCACAGATCGGCATCGCGTATGCCGAGCCGCCGGCGCGGACGGACTCGCGCCCGCCCGACGGTGCCGGCGCAATCGTGGCCCGCGTTCGATCGTCGATCTCGGCGTGCATCGAACGGGGATACACGTGCGACGTGATCGACCTTCGCGCGCGCACCGCGCACGTCGCGAACTATGCAGCCGTCGTCGTCGCCCCCGAAGTCGCGACGGCCGCGCCGGATGGAACGCGTTGGCTGCGCGACCGCGCTTCGCGTTCTCGCGTGCGCATCGTCGACGCCGTACCCGATGCGCGCGGCCCGGGCACAACGACCCTTGCCGGATCTGCCGGCCGGTTGACGTTCGCCGCGAACTGGTCGGACGCGCCAGTGACGGTGCGGTTCGCCGGCGTTCTGGCAGTCGTTGCGCCGCATGCCGTCGCGCTGCGCATCGACGACGTCGCGCTTGCCGCAATCGGCGCGCCGAACGACAGCCGCCGTATTTCGTCCAGTTGTCCGATCGGTGCCGAACCGGGTGCGGTTGTGCGAACGCTCCTGGTATCGCAGAACGGGTGCACGGTGAGAGTGCGTGACGGGCAGCACACCGCGACCATCAGCCTCGCACCCAACGAAAGCCTCAGCCTCCCGGACCTGCGCCGCACGGAGCCGCGCTATACCGACGCAACCGGCACCATCGGCTTCTCGTTCGCGACGACGGGAGACGACCCCGTACCGCCGGGTGAGGCGCGCGTCGTGCGATCCTTTCGCGGGGATGGCGGCGAGATCGTGCATCTGCAGAACGATCGCACGCATATCGCGATCGATGCGCGCGCCGGCGCTCGCGCTTTCTCATTGTTCGCGCGCGACCTCGAAGCGCCGCCCGACGCGATCGCGCGCCTCGGCTTGATCGGCCGAACCAATCTGCTCGACGCCACCGGAGCGCTGCGCGACGACCTCAGCGCGCCGGTTGCCGCGTCCGCGCGCGACTACATCGCGAAATACACGCACGCGTATCCCGCCGGCACGTTCAACCGGACATACACGCTCGAGGTTCTCGCGTCGGGACCGCGCGCGGCAGTCCGCTTCAACTACACGATGCCGGACGCTGATCCGCCGGGCCTGATGTTCGAACGGGTCGTCTCTCTGGCACCGCATTCATCGCGCATCGTCGTCGACGAGCGGCTGGTGCCCCCGGTCGGCGTCGCGACGGATCAGCGCGCCGTCGTCCGCTCCTCGCTGCCGTATCTGGCGGCCGGCGTCAGCCCCCTCACCGGAGCCTCGGCCGTTGCGCTCGATCCGTTTCCGCGAGACCAGCCCGGCGACGTGCCGCAGGCGCAGACCGTCCTCGGCGGCTACCGCAACGGGATCGCGTTCGCGGTCGCTTGGCGGGCGGGGGACGTAGAGCGGGCGAGCTGGACGCCGTACCTGAGCACGGGGACGCTGGCGCTGACGCTGGCTCCCGGCTGGCGGCGGGTGACCTACTCGGCCGTCGAGGTGGGCGACGTCGCCGGAGCCCGGGCGTTCGCCGAAGCGGAGCGGGCCTGGGTGGGCGCGAATCCCGCGACGGGCCGCTAGGGGAAGTGGCGAAATGGTATACGCAGTCGCCTCAAAAGCGACCGAGTGTGAGCTCATGTGGGTTCGAGTCCCACCTTCCCCACCAGCCGGCCCCACGAGCAAGCGTGGGATTCCCGAGGCGCGTCGAAGACGACGGAGCCGATGACCGACATCTCCGCGTTCCAAAACGAGTCGTATCGCATCGATCAGCAGATCTGGGATACGATCGCCCTCGGGCCTGGTGAGCGCGCGCTCTTCGTCGGGCTGGCGAACGACGGCGCCTGGATCAAGCGCGCGGTCGAGATCGGCGTCGACGCGACCGTGGTTGGCGACGACGCCACGATCGCGCGCATCGAAGCGCTCGGCGCGACGGCGATCCGCGGCAGTGCGACGATGGTCCCGGCGTCCGAAAACGCCTACGATGTCGCGGTCGCGATGCATTATCTGCACGAGATCGATCCGGGCTTCCACGCGCACGTCGTCTCGGAACTGGCGCGGGTCGCGCGACGCGTCGTCATCGTCGAACCCTCGCCCCCGGCCGATCCGCTCGGCAAGCGCATTGCGGCGCTGTACGGCCGCGCGAAGCGCGAGGCCGGGCAGTTCGAGACGTATCAGCCGATCGACTACTGGCGCAAGCTCCTTTCGATCGTGAAGGCTGACGTCTGGCAGCAGCTGATTACGTTCACGCGCATCCCCGCCAAAGCTGCGGTGAACGAGACGATCGCGCTGATCCTCGACGCGCTCGCGATCGAGGAGATGCCGGAGCGCTATCTCGACGAACTGCGCGCGCTCGCGGCCCGGTCGGACGCGCAGCTGCTGCCGCTCTCGCGCATCGTCCTGGTCGGCACCGCGGCGGGCGAACCGTTGCCGAAATCGAGCTCCGAACCGTTCCGACCGGAACACAGGCCGCCGGCTCCCGCCGGCGCACAGGTACCCCAGCCGGCCGTGACGGCGAGCGCGCCGCAACAGCAGCTGCCGCCCGCGGCGCCGCCCTATCAGCCGGCTCCGCAACTGGCGCCGGCGTGGACGCCGGTCGGTTTCGGCTTCGGCGCGGAACCTGAAGCGCCGGAACTGCCTCCACCGCCACCGCCGCCGCAGGCCGCTCCCATGCCGGCAGAGCCGCTCGGGCCCCCGCGGACCATCACGCCGGTCCCGTCGGCGCCGAGCCCCATGCCGCCGGCCGGCCAGCCGGGCGCCGCACCGGCGGTGCCGTTCGGCACGCCGTTTGCATTGCCGGACGCCGATCCGCCGTTCGGTGGGATGCCGCCCGCGGAGGGACGCACCGGCTTCGGCTGGTCGTGGGAGCCGCCGGACGACCCGGCCGTCTAGCGGATTGCCCGCTAGGGCGAGAACTCGCTCAGGTTTTGAACTTCGATCCCGATCCGCACGACGGCGTTCGTGATGTCGGGCGGGATCGGCCCCTGGCGGATCGTCGCGGCCGCGCGCTGGGCGCGCGCGAGGAGCGGGTCGATCACCGCGATTGCGTGCTGCAGCCGTTCCGCGTCCTGCTCGGCGCGCTGGAGCGCAGCGACGAGCGGGAGTTCCGCGTAGGCGTCGACCCGCTTCTTGATGCGCGACACTTCACGCACGGCGCGCGCCGCCTGCAGTCCTGCGAGAACCAGCACCGCCACGAACGCGACGAGAGCGATCCACAGGACGACAGCGGCAGCGGACATCGTTTAGGCCGCGGTCTCGCTCTTCTTGGGTGAAGAATCGCTCGCGGGCGCTGCCGGGGCCGGCGCGGTCGACGCCGGCGTGGTCGCCGTTGCGGCCGGCGTGGAGTCGGACGACTTCTTCGACGAAGAGCCGTCGGCTTTGCGCGAGTCGTTGATGTAGAAGCCCGAACCCTTGAAGGCGATCGCGGCGGGCGTGAAGACGCGGGCGAGCTCGCCGCCGCACGACGGACACACCCCTTCGTGGACTTCACGCGAGCCGTGACGGACTTCGGTCGTCGTTCGGCAAGTGCGGCACTGGTAATCGTAGAGCGGCAAGACGGTCTCCGGGGAAAAAACTCTCTGACGTCCTACCTTACCCGAATCTGGCAGAGCACGTCAACGAGTGCTAGAAGTCGACGAGCAGGGCGTCAGGCTCGCGGTCGTACTCGCAGAGCCCCTTGAAGTGGATCAGGGCGTCGGTGAGCGCGGCGTCGAGCTTGCGGCGGCGGGTCAGCCGATCGATGATCTTGCCCAAAAATCCGCCGTAGGTCGGGTAGTCGACCCGCACGACGAGGCGCGAGCGCTCGGACTTCTGCTCGACCCGAATGTCGATGCGCCGGCGCACCGAGAACGCGCCGACGAGCGAAAGCTGGTGTCCTGGGATGAAGCGATCGACCTCGAAGAGCTGTTCGTCATCGCCGGGAACGTTGGAACGGAGCGCGACCTCGGACCCGAGCCCGAGCGGCGCGTTGGGATCCGCGCGCCGTGCGCTGCGGATGAAGGACAACCAGACCGGCCACTTTTCGACTTCACACGCGAGGTCGAAGGCGGTACGCGCAGGGGACGCGATGTCTTGGCTGCGGTGGAGCGCCCGCGGTGACGGCCGGTCCACAGACACGGACGACAAGGCCATGACTCGAACGCTTCGCCGTCCGATAGCGGACGGACCTCCCTCCAACCACAAGATGTTGTGCACCGTCTCCACAGACCTACTAGGCATTGTGGACGGCCCGCCGGTCGGTTCGCTCGGACGTTACGGCAGGGCGACGCTTCCGTCGCCGACGCCCCGGGCGAACGCGACGAGCGTCGCGATTCCGGTCGGGATCGCATCCTCGTCCAGCCGGAACTGCGGGCTGTGCCCTGAGTGGATCGAGCCGACGGCTTCGTTGTATATCCCCAGGCGCACCATCACGCCCGGAGCGCGCTGCGCGAAATAGGCGAAATCCTCGCCGCCCATCGTCGGAGCCGGACGTTCGACCGGAATGCCGCCGAGCGCGCGCATGTGCGCGGCGAACGACTCCGTCAGCACGCCATCGTTGACGACCGGCGGGTAGCCGTACAGCATATCCAGCTCGGCACGCGCCCCGTATGCCTCGGCGACGCCGTTGACGATGCGGCGCACCTTCTCCTCGGCGGTCGCACGAATCGCGGGATCGTGCGTGCGCAGCGTTCCGGTCATGAACACGCGGTCGGCAATGACGTTGTTGCGATACCCGCCTTCGATCGTTCCGATCGTCACGACGATCGACGCGAGCGGATCCGTTTCGCGCGCCGCGATGTTCTGCAGCGCGAGAATCGCGGCGGCGGCGCACGGAATGACGTCGATCGCCTTGTGCGGATACGCGCCGTGTCCGCCTTTGCCGCGCAACGTAATGTGGATCTCGTCGGCGGCCGCGTTCACCGGGCCCGGCGTAATACCGATCGTGCCCGTCGCCAGTCGCGGGTCGACGTGCAGCATCGTCACCGCTTCGACCTTCGGGTTTTCGAGCGCGCCGGCTTCGATCATCGGCAGCGCGCCGCCGGGCCCTTCTTCTGCCGGCTGAAACAAGAGCACCGCCGTGCCGGCGAACGTTTCGCGCGACTCGTGCAGCACGCGCGCCGCGCCGAGCAGCATCGCCGTGTGCGCGTCGTGCCCGCAGGCGTGCATCTTCCCGGAAATCTCCGAGACGCACGCTTCGCCGGAGTCCTCGAGGATCGGCAGCGCGTCCATGTCGGCGCGCAGTCCGCTCACGTGCCCCGGCAGCGCACCGCGCACGATCGCGACGACGCCGGTTCCGGCGACGCGGCGGTGCTCGACGCCGATCGCATCGAGCTCGCGCT
>JAQBPM010000343.1 GCA_028287525.1 Vulcanimicrobiota bacterium
TTAAGCCACGCATCTTCGCTGGAGGCCGGGGGGCGGGATGATGGTGTGGCGGGGCGTTTGCGGAGGAGCGGAGCCCGGAGGGCGGGAGCGACGCAGCAACCGAGTGACCGGAGGGCCATGGATGGCCCGCAGGGAGCGTCCCCGCCACACCATCGTCCCGCCCCCCGGCCTCCCGCCACTACCGCTTACGCAGCGTCAGCCTCGTTGATCTTCTCCAAAGCTTCGAACAGCGCGTTCTCATCCGGCTGCTCACGCAGCTCATGCACATCGATATACCGCACGATGCCGTCTTTGTCGATGATGAAGAGCGCCCGCTCGGGCATTCCTTCTTTTCGCAGGACGCCGTAGCGTTGAGCCACGTCGCCATGCGGATAGAAGTCGCTCAGGAGCGGATAGGACAGGCCGCCGAGCTGCTCAGCCCACGCGGCGTTCGAGAATCGGGAATCCGTCGACACGCCCACAACTTGGGCGTCGAGCGCACGAAAGCGATCGAGTTCGCGTTCGTACGTCGGTATCTGGGTGCTTCAAACAGGGGTGAACGCGAACGGATAAAACGCAACGACGACGTTGCCGCCCTTCGCGTCAGCGAGGGACCACGGTTCGCCCTTGTGAGAGCCGAGGGTGAAATCGGGGGCGCGGTCGCCGACTTTCAAGGTCGGCGTGGAGTTGGCGCTGCTGGTGCGCCCTTTCGGAATTGCCATCGCGGGCCAATCGCCCACGCTTGCACGGGAGTCCTGCCGCCGAATGGAACGTCAGCGGCGCCGGGCTTCGACGACGCGCGGGTGGGCGGCGAGAAACTGCGTCGCGGCGTCGATCGGCGTGGCGAAACCGATCGCGCGTTCTTCCTCGAAGCGCGACTGCGCGACGCCGATCACTTCGCCGGTCGTCACGTCGAACACGGGGCCGCCGCTTTCGCCCGGGATGATCGGGACGTCCAGTTCCAGCGCGCCCTTGCGCACGCTCGCGATGCGGCCGGCATACATCGAGACGGTGCGGCCCAGACGTTCGTCGTCGAACGCGTCGGGGATCGGATACCCGAGCACGCCGATCGGCGTTCCGGGCTCGAGGTGCGCGATCGACCCCAGCCGCGCCGCGGTCTGGTTGGGGACGCGCACGTCGACGATCGCGAGGTCCTCGTCGGGACCGGTGCGCGCTACGACGCGAGCCGCCGCGTGCGCTCCGTCGCCGATCGTCGCGGTGAGGTCCTTCGCATCCTCGACGACGTGCGCGTCGGTGAGGATGCGGGTGCCCCACGCACCGCTTTCGACCACGACGCCGCTCCCGTAGGCATCGTCCCATTCGCCTTTGCGCTTCGGGTCGTTGGCGGGGATCTTCATCGTGAAGAGGACGACGGAGGGGTGCAGGCGTTCGTAGGCCGCGACGTACCGGTCTTTCTCGGCGAGCGTGTGCTGCTGAGCGCGGCTACAGGCGGTCACCGCCAACAGCAGCAGCAGCGCCGGCCACCGCGCCGCCCTCACCGCAGGCGTTCCGCGATCGCCGCGCGCAGCCGGTCGATCCCCTCGCCGCTCGACGCGCTCACGTCCAGCGCGTCCGGCGGCAGCATCGCCCGCGCCTCGGAGTCGAGCCGGTCGACTTTGTTGAAGATGTGGATGGTCGGCTTCTCGTCGAGTTTGAGTTCGCGCAGGATCGTCTCGACTGACGCCTTCTGGCGCGGCCAATCGGGGTTCGACGCGTCGGAGACGTGCAGCAGCAAGTCGGCGTTCTCGAGCTCTTCGAGCGTCGCGCGGAACGCGTTGACCAGCTCTTGCGGCAGCGCGGTGATGAAGCCGACCGTGTCGGCGAGCCGCACGTTGAGGCCCGGTGCGACGTACGCGCGGCGCAGCGTCGGATCGAGGGTCGCGAACGGCTGGTCGGCGACGAACGCACCTTCGCCCTGGCCCGAACCGGCCAGCCGGTTGAGCAGCGACGATTTGCCGACGTTGGTATAGCCGACCAGCGCGACGAACGGATCGCTGCCGCGGCCGCTGCGCCGCGTCTCGCGCTGTTTGCGCACTTCCTCGAGCTGGCGCCCAAGCAGCGAGACGCGCTGCTGGATCTTCCGCCGATCGACTTCCAGTTTCGTCTCGCCGGGGCCGCGCGTTCCGACGCCGCCGCCGAGCCGCGAGAGCGCGGCGCCAGCGCCGATCAGGTTCGATTGCCGGTAGCGCAGCTGCGCGAGCTCGACTTGCAGCTGGCCCTCGCGCGAACGCGCGTGCGCCGCGAAGATGTCGAGGATCAGCATCGTACGGTCGACGATCGGCAGCGGGATGACCTTCTCGAGGTTCGTGCGCTGGCGTGGCCGCAAGTCGTTGAAGACGAAGAGCACGTTCGCGTCGAGCTCTTCCGCCCGCTCGGCGATCTCGCGCGCCTTGCCGCTCCCGACCAGCGTCGCCGGATCGACGTGCCCCAGTTTCTGCACGATCTCGCCCACGACGCGCACCCCCGCCGCCTTCGCCAGCGCAACGAACTCGGCCATCTCGGGCACGAGCGGACGCGCAGGGTCTTGCAGATCGACGGCAACCACCAGTCCACGCTGAGGCCCAGCGTCGGTCCGATGCAGTCTGCGGTCTTCGTTCATGTGGTGGCCTTGCGGAGTGTTTCGATGAGCCAGGCCAGGCCGTCGTTGTAGCGCGGGCCGGGGCGTTCGAGGATGGCGGCGTCGGGGAGGGTGTAGACGCGGTGCTCGCGGACGGCGCGCAGCGCGTTCCACGGCGCGCGATCGATCGAATCGTTCAGGTGCACGTCGGGATCGACGATCAGCACGTCCGGCTGGCGCGCGACGAGCGCTTCCGCACTGTACCGCGAGTAGGGCGCGTCGACGTCGGAGGCCGCGTTGCGGCCACCGGCCAGAGCGATCAGGCTGGCGATGTACGACCCTTTGCCGACGGTGAACACCGGCGCCGTACCGAGCACGACGAAGACCGACGGACGGTGCGCCGGCCGAGTGGGAAGCGCGCCGGTCAGCGCCGCCGTGCGCGCCCGCAGACGAGCGACGATTGCATCGGCTTGCGGAGCACGGCCGACGAGCGATCCGATGCCGCGCAAATTCGCATAAACGTCGTCGAGCGAATCATCGCGAAAGTAGCGCACCGGGATGCCGGCGCGCGTCACGTCGCGCGCGAGATTCTGCTGGGACTCGATCGCGACGACGACGTCGGGATTCAGCGCGACGATGCGTTCGGCGTTGACCGCAGCGAACGACGAGACGACCGGCAGCCGCTTCGCTTGCGGGGGATAGTCGCTGTACGCCGAGACGCCGACGACGCGCGACCCGGCGCCGACGGCGAAGAGATCCTCGGTCAGCGACGGGATCAGCGAGACGACGCGGTGTGCGACGAACGGGGGCGCCGCACCGGAGGCGCTCGGGGCGAGAGCGACGAGCCCGGCCAGCGCGAGGCTGCGGAGGAACACTCGCGGTGATACGCCGGGCCTGCGGGCACACCTCGTAGCGCCGCGACCAGGGACAAGCCCCGTCGCGGCCCGAAAGCCGAGGCGAGTTCGCGTGCGCGGGAAGTCCGGTGAGAATCCGGCACGGTCGCGCCACTGTCAGCGGGGAGCCGCTGTCGTCACGGTTTGGGGACTGGAAGACGGCAGCACGACGG
>JAQBPM010000376.1 GCA_028287525.1 Vulcanimicrobiota bacterium
CCGACGACGGACAGTCCCAGGCTGGACAGATGTTCGTCGAAGGACTGCGAAGGATACGGTAGCGTGAGAATTGGCCTACTCCTCGGTAGCGGCCCGGGGGAAAAACGCGAATTTCGCTCGGCGAGCAGCACTCGCCTCGTTAGAATACGCCGTGCGGGGCGATCGTGAGCGGATCGATGTCGGAATTGTTCACCGTGATTCCGCCGGGCCAGGCATTCGCCACCCTTGCGCACGGTTGTTCCCAGGTCGAGCGCACCGAAATCGTCCCCTTGGCGGAGGCGCTCGGCCGGGTGAATGCCGCGGACATTTTCGCCGCGGAGACGCTACCGGCGTTCGCGCGCTCGACGATGGACGGCTATGCGGTTCGATCGGCTGATACCCACGGCGCCTCGGAACAGTCTCCCGCCTACCTTGAACTGACCGGGGACGTCCCGACCGGCATCGTCCCCACCGTAACCGTGGTCCCGCGCACGGCCGGGCGCATCCACACCGGCGCCATGCTCCCGCAAGGGGCGGACGCCGTCGTCATGGTGGAAGACACCAACCAACATCCTTCGACAGGCTCAGGACAGGTTGAGATCGAGGTCCTGGCCGCGGCCGCGCACGGCGAGAACGTCCTCACGATCGGCGAGGACGTGGCCCGCGGCGCGCTCGCCATCCCAGCGGGCCGGCGGCTCCGCCCGGCGGACTTGGGCGGCCTCGCGGCGCTGGGCATCACCGCGGTCGAGGTTCGCGCCCGGCCGCGGATCGCGATCCTCTCGACCGGCGACGAGGTCGTCCCCGCCGGCGCTGCGCCGGGCCCGGCGCAGGTGCGCGACGTGAACGCGACGACCGTAGGCGCGACGGTGGAGCGCGCCGGCGGGATCGCCGTGCACTGCGGCATCGCGCCGGACGAAGAAAATGCGCTGCTCGAGGCGGCCCGCGCCGGGCTCAAGGGTGCCGACGCGCTCGTCCTCTCGGCTGGATCGTCGGTGTCGGTCCGCGATCTCACCGGGCGGATCGTCGAGGCGCTCGGCCGGCCCGGAGTCCTCGCCCACGGTATCGCGATCAAGCCGGGGAAGCCGACGGTCATCGCGCTCTGCGACGGGAAGCCGGTCGTCGGGCTGCCCGGAAATCCGGCGAGCGCGCTCGTCGTCGCATGGCGCATCGTGCGCCCGCTGGTGCGGCTGCTGGGCGGCGAGGCAGTCGACGACGATGCGCTCGGCGACGGGCGCGAACTCGACGCGCTGCTCGATCTCTCCGTGCCGTCGCGGCCCGGACGCGAAGACTACGTGCCGTGCACGCTCGAACGCGACGCGGGCGGCGCGCTGCATGCGACGCCGGTCTTCGGCGCGTCGAACTTGATCTTCACGCTGGTGCGCGCCGACGCGCTGATCGCCGTGCCGCTCGATCGCAGCGGCCTCGCGGCCGGCGAACGCGTGCGAGTGATCGTGCAGTGACGACGCACGATGCGGCATCCGCGCCGCGCAACGTGTTCCTGCACGACGTCCCGCTCCAGGATGCGCGCGCGCGGTTCGACGCCGCGCTCCTCGAAGCGGGCGTCGACGCGCGCGGCAGCGCGACCGAGACGTTGGCGCTCGACGACGCGCTAGAGCGGGTGACGGCGCGAGCGGTGATTGCGCGCTTGTCGTCGCCGCACTATCACGCGTGCGCGATGGACGGCGTCGCCGTTCTTGCGGCCCGCACCGCCGGCGCGCTGGAAACCGCACCGCTCGAACTCTCGGCGGCCGAAGCGATCGTCGTCGACACCGGCGACCCATTGCCCGATGGTTGCGATGCGGTGATCCCGATCGAGCTGATCGAGCCGCGCACCGGTGGTGCGATCGCGATCCGCGCGTCGGTCGCGCCGTTCGAACACGTGCGCGCGATCGGCGAAGACGTCGTCGCCGGCGACGTCGTCGTGCCGGCCTTCCGCCGGTTGCGGGCCGCCGATCTCGCCGCGTGCGCCGCTGCCGGGATCGCGCAGGTCGCGGTCGTGCGCCGGCCGCGCGTCGCGATCCTCACGACGGGTGACGAACTCGTCGACGTGACCGTCGAGGGGCCGCCGCCCGGCGCGATCCTCGACTCCAACGCGGTGCTGCTCGCAGCGTGCGTGCGCGAATACGGCGGCACGCTCACGCTCGCCATGCGGGTCCCCGACGTCGAAGGCGTGCTCGTAGCAGCTGTGGCGCGCGCCATCGCCGCCAGCGACGTCGTCATTGTAAACGCCGGCTCGTCGGCCGGCCGCGACGACCACACCTCGCGCGTCTTCGGCCGCTTCGGCGACGTCGTCGTGCACGGCGTCGCGATCCGGCCCGGTCATCCGCTGGTTCTCGCGGTAGCCAAAGAGGCCAGAGTCCCGCTGCTCGGGATCCCCGGGTATCCGGTGAGCGCAGCGATCTGCGCCGATCTGTTTCTGCGGCCGCTCCTCGAACGGCTCGGGCATCGCGAACCGGCGGACGTTCACGAAATCGAGGTCGAGCTCGCGCGCAAGCTGTTCTCACCGCTCGGTGAGGACGAATTCGTGCGCGCCGTTGCGGCGCGGGTCGACGGACGGCTCGTCGCCACGCCGCTGCGCCGCGGCGCCGGCGTGATCACTTCGCTCTCGCGCGCGAACGTGCTGATCACCGTGCCGCGCTTCAGCGAAGGCGCCGCGGCCGGCGCGCGCGTACGCGCGCGTGCGCTCCGCCCGCTCGGTGCGATCGAACGAACGCTGCTGGCGATCGGCAGTCACGACGTCGCGCTGGACCTCTTGGCGGGACGGCTGGCCGCGCTCGGGATCGAGCTCGTTTCGGCGCACGTCGGCAGCATCGCCGGCCTCGTCGCGCTGCGCGACGGCGCGGCGCATTTGGCCGGAACGCACGTCCTCGATCCGCCGAGCGGCACGTACAACGACGTCGCCGTGCGGCGCTACGGACCGCCCGTCCCGGTCGCGCTCGTGCGCCTTGCCGAACGCGAACAAGGGATCGTCGTCGCACCCGGCAATCCGCTCGCGATCCGAACGCTCGCCGACATCGCCGCGCGCGGTGCGCGGTACGTGAACCGGCAGCGCGACGCAGGCACCCGCATTCTCCTCGACGCGCTGTTGGCGCGCGAGGGCGTCGCCGCGCAATCGATTGCGGGCTACGAGCGCCTCGAGTTCTCGCATCTCGCGGTCGCGCAGCTCGTCGCCAACGGCAGTGCCGACGCGGGCTTGGCGATTCGCGCGGCGGCGCAAGCGTTCGGCCTCGGTTTCGTTCCGGTCGCCTTCGAGCCGTACGACTTGGCGCTCCCGGCCGCGTTGCTCGACGAGCCGCGCATCGCGGCGGTACTCGCGACGCTGCGCGATCCGAGCTTTCGGGCCGACGTCGAACGCTTGGGCGGCTACGACACGACGGCGGCCGGAAGCGTCCGCGTCGTCGACCCGCAACCGGCGGCCGCGTCGTGACGGTCGAACTGTTCGGAATGTCACGCGCGCTGGCGGGACGGCCGACCGTAACGCTTGCCGTCGAAGGGACCGTCGACTACGCCGGATTCTTGCGGGCGTTGGCCGACGCCGTCCCGGCACTGGTTCCCGACGTTATCGTGCCGGCACGCGATGCGCTGGTCGAACCGAACCTGCTGCTGCTCGACGGGCGGCGCCCGCCGCGCGACGGCGAGCGCTTCGGCGACGACGATCGTCCGTGCGTGCTCTTCCTGGCGAGCGGCGGATGAGGTACGCGGGTCCGCGGGATCTCCTCGAGATCGACTTGAGCGCGTGCACGGCGCGCCGCACCGCCCTCGGCGA
>JAQBPM010000401.1 GCA_028287525.1 Vulcanimicrobiota bacterium
GCTGCGCGGCGCCATTGATCGTCGTCTCGATCGTTCCCGAAAACGGCAGCGCCGGGCGACGCGGTGCGGGCGTCTCGAGCAGAATCGGCATCCCGGGGAAGCCGTCGCCCTCGCGCCCGGCCGCCAGCCGCTCCAAACCTTGCGCGACGAGCGCCGCGAGCGTGCTGCGGCGATACGCGGCCGAACCGCGGAGGTCGTCGATCGGCGCGGCATCGTCGAGCGCCGCTTGTCCTGCGGCGAGGCATGTGTCGGCGTCGAGCGCGGTCCCGACGATCGCGCGTTCCGCCGCGTGCGCGCGCACGACGGTCGGAGCCAGACACCCGAGCGCGATCCGCGCGTCGCGCACGATCCCGCTGTCGTCGAACGAAAGGACGAAGGCGAGGTCGATGACCGAGATCGCTTGCGCGCGCCGGAGGCCCAGTTTGAGGAAGAGCCCGCGCCACCCGGCGTCGAGCGCGCGGAAGCGAATCTCGCCGACCAGTTCGTCGGGCCGCAACTGCGTGCTGCGGAAGCCGGTGTAGAACTCGACGAGCGGCAGCGTGCGCGAAACACCGCGTGAGAGCAGCACAATGTCCGCATTCAACGCGATCAGCGGCGCGATCGTGTCGTTCGCCGGGGACGCAGTGACGAGGTTGCCCGCGATCGTGCCGCGGGTGCGGATCTGCGGTGCGCCGACTTCGATGCACGCTTGCGCGAGCGGCAGCATCGCCGTGCGGGCAAACGGTGCGGCGAGCACGTCGTTGTGCGTCGCCAAGCCGCCGATGGCGATGCGGTCGCCGTCCCTTCGGACGTATTTGAGCTCGCGCAGCTCCGAGACGTCGATGAGGGTCGCAGCCGGCTTGACGCCCCGCTGCAGCTCGACCAGGAGGTCGGTTCCGCCCGCGACGATGCGCGCGCTCTCGCCCTCTGCCGCGAGCACCTCGAGGGCCTCGGCCACGCTCACCGGGCGGACCACGCGATCCCACATAGTCCGAGGGAGATTCGCTGATTGCGCGGGGGCTCTTGCCGAGCGAACCTGGCAGGCGGCTGGGAGCCGCGATTAGGGTCCCGGTCGCCGTCCGGCGAAGCGCCGTCCATGGGTTTCTCCGCGCGCATTCTCCTCGATAGCGTCTCGCCGGCCGGCGTCCGCCTCACCACAATGGAAGTGCGCTACCCTCGCTTCATCCACAGCGAAGCTCTCACGCACCGTGTGTTTTCCAGAAATTCCGCGAGTTCTCGTGCCATCCCGATCAAGAAAATGATCGATGCGGTGCGCAACGATCCGGCGATGCCGATCTGGTGGGGACGCAATCAGAGCGGGATGCAAGCGATGCAGGAGATCGATCCCTCCGCTCGCGCTGCAGCCGAATCTGAATGGCGTCGCGCGCTCGACGATGCGCTCGCGCACGCGGAGCGCCTGACCGCTCCCGACATCAACCTGCACAAACAGCTGGTGAACCGCATCCTCGAGCCGTTCGCGTGGATCACGGTGATCATCACCGCAACCGAATGGGCGAACTTTTTCACGCAGCGCACCCACGAGGACGCGCAGCCCGAACTCAAGCACATTGCCGATCTGATGCTCGCTGCATATCGCGCGAGCACGCCTCGTCCGCTGGGGGTCGGTGACTGGCACACGCCGTTGATCCTCGGCGACGAGGAAGCGGCGCTGCCGGTCGAGGACCGGCTGAAGATCAGCGTCGCGCGCTGCGCGCGCGTGTCGTACCTCTCGCACGACGGCACGCGCGACCACGCGAAGGACATCGAACTCTACGAGCGGCTCGTCGGCGGCGGCGCGAACGGCCATTGGTCGCCGTTCGAGCACGTAGCGACGCCGCTGGCCGACGGCGCGGAATGGTCGGGAAACTTCCGCGGCTGGGAGCAGTACCGCAAGCGTTTTGCACAAGAGCACGCCTCGTCGTTTCCCGATGAGGCGCCCGCCGGGGCGTCGCGCTGAGGATCGTTCCGCGTCAGCGTTCCCGGTGAACCTGTTCAGGCGCTGCACGCTCGCGCTCTTCGCTGCGCTCGCGCTGCTCGCGCTTGCGTCGCCGGCCGATGCCGCTCGCACGCGGCTCGACGCCCGGGTCGACGCGCTGACCGCGAACCAGCTGCTGACCCGCGATCCCGCGGGCCTGGTCGATTCGGGCCGTCAGCGGCGCGCGCGGGCGATCGCCGACCTTCGACACGGCGCGTCGGCCGGCTGGGGGCTCGCGCAGATCCTGGCCTTCTGGTGGCTCTGGCGTTCGGGGACGGCGGCGCGGATCCGCGACGCGATGCGCCGCCGCACGCGCAGCCGCACCGCGCAGCGCGCGGTGTTCGGCGCGGTGCTCGGCGCGATCGGGCCGCTCGCGGCACTGCCGTTCGCGCTGGCGAGTTATCGCGTCGGCTTCAATGCCGGCGTCACCGACGAACACCTCGACCAATGGTTTCTCGACTACGCGATCCGCATCGGGCTCGACGCGATCGTCGGCGCGCTCATCGTCGCGACGGTGCTCGCGCTGGTCGAGCGCGTGCGCGTGTGGTATCTCGTGCTCGCCGCGTTCTTCTATGTGGGCGCCGTCGTCGCGGTCTCGATGGCGCCGCTCGTGCCGCTCGGCACGCCGCACAAGACGACGCCCAAGGTCGTCGCCGCGGCGGGCGCGGAGATCGCGCGAACGCTCGGCGTGCCCGGGATACCCGTCGTGGTCCTTGCGACCTCACGTCACGCCAACACGATGATGGCGCGGGCCGCGGGGATCGGCCCGACGGCACAGGTCGACGTCGGCGACGTGACGCTGGTCCACATGACCCCGCCTGAGCTGCGCGTCGCGCTGGCAAACGCATTTGCGCACCTGCGAGAGAACGACACGCTGCGGCTGACGCTCTTTGCGGTGACGTTGTTCGTGCTGAGCGCCGCGATCGCGGTGCTGCTCAGCGACCGGGTGGGCTTCCGCCGCGACGACGACGCGCTCTCGCGCCTGGCCCTCGTCGCGACGTTCCTCGGGCTCGTGCTGATCGTCGCGTACCCGCTCTACACCGCGTACGCGCGCAACCTCGTCACGCGCGCGGACGCCGAAGCACTCGCCGCGAGCGGCGATCGTGCCGCCACCGTACGCGCCATGGTGCGCTACGCCGACGACGACCTGGTGCCGCTCTGCGACCGCCGCTCGATCCGCTGGTACTTCGACGAACGCCCCGCCCTCGGCGGCCGCATCGCGCAGACCGCGGGAACCGCCGACCCCTGCCCGGGCGGCGGCCCGGCGACGGCGTTTACCTCGCCGACGCCCTGACATCGAGAGCGAGCGCGCCTCGCAATGACAGGGCGAGGTCGGATTACGTCGTGAAGACGGTTCCTGCGACTTGCGTTCCGAGGTGGCGTGCGGTGAGGAATTCGACGATTGCGGCGTGGGCGACGCGGCCGTCGCAGATTTGGGCGGCGCCGACGCCGGCGCGCACGCCCAGGGCGGCGGCCCGTACGGCCGCGCGCAGATCGGCGGAAAGTGAGACGTCGTCGGCGATCGTCAGCGCTTCGGCCGGCGTCAGCTGCTCGACGAGCAGGTTCGTGCCGGCGTCGATCACGCCGCCGGTGTCGTTGAAGAAGATCGCCCGCGCCGCGCCTACCGCGCCTGCGAGCGCTTGGGCTACGTCATCGGCGGCGACCGCGACGTCGGTCCCGGTGAAGCCGAACGCGAGCGGTTCGATCACCGGCACGTAGCCGGCGTCGAGCAGCGTCCGCAGCAGCTTCGTCTGCACGGCGCCGATCGTCCCGGCCGCCGCGGGGATCATCCCGGCGTCGGCGCCGGAGAGGCCGACGGCCGTGTCGCCGCTGCGGTTCATCGAGCGCACCACGGCGCGTGCGGCGGGCGCGGTCGGAGCTACGACGACCGGCCGCATCCCCAGCTTGCCGAGAAACACAAGATCGCTGAAGAACGTCGAGCCCTCGGCGCCGAGCGTCGCCTCGTCGACCCGGATGACCATCGTGCGGCCCTGCAGCTCCATCATCGCTCCTCTCTTTCCCGGTAGAACGTATCTCGGGGCGCGCCTGGTTCAGCGCAGGTTGGCCGAGCGCCGGATCAGTCCGAAAACTCCTCGACGTAGAAGATCTCCCCCTCGCCCGCGGCGAGTACGGCGATACCGAGTTTATGCGGGTGCCGATCGACGATGTTCTCGTAATGGACGGGGCTCTGCAGCAATGCCGCGTTGGCGTGCAGTTCATCGCGGTTGAAGGCAAGGTTCTCGGCTGCGTAGCGGTACTGGTAACCGGCCGCACGCAGGCGATCCCCGAACGTGACGCCGCTGGGGTCGGTGTGTCCGAAATAGCGCAGTTCCGCCATGTGCCGCGCGACGGCCAGCGCCAGGGCGTCGAGCCCCTCGTCGGCGACGAGCGGGCGGAGCCCGTGGCTCACGCGGGTGGCGTTCACGTCGGCGAAGAGCGCCCGGGCCTCGTCGGCGACGACGCGCGGCGGGTGCGGGTGCGCGAAGTGGACGCGGACCCAGCCTTCCCTCGACGCTGCCGCGGCCGCCGGGGAAAGCGTAATGAGGGCGGCGATGAACGCAGCGGCCCGGCGCATATCAGCGTGATCGGAGAGTCGGGTTCAGAGTTTAGCCGGCGGCTTCGCGTTGATGCGGTTCATGGCGGCGCTCACACCGTCGTCGAGCCAGAGCTCGATCCCCTCGATCGCCCGGTCCACGATCCCCGGCAGCTCGCGGAGCTCCTCGTCCGAGAATGGGCTCAGCACCCGTTCGATCGCGTCGCCTTCGTGATCGCGCCCGATCCCGATCCGCAGGCGCGGGTAGTCCGGGCCGAGCGCTTCGATGATCGACTTGAGGCCGTTGTGCCCGCCGGCCGAACCCTGGGCCCGCATCCGCAGGGTGCCGAACGGCAAGTCGAGTTCGTCGACGACGACGAGGATCCGCGGCGGCGGGATCTTGTAGAACGTCGCCATGCCGAGCGTCGGCCCGCCGCTGAGGTTCATGAACGACTGCGGCTCGACCAGCAGCGTGCGGCGCTGCCGGTCGAGCGCGTAGCGCGCGTCGTTCTTCTTGTGCCAGTCGCGCAGGCCCCAACGCTCGGCCAACTCGTCGAGGACGATGAAGCCGGCGTTGTGGCGGGTGCGCTTGTACTTCGCGCCCGGATTCCCGAGCCCGACCACCATCTTGAGCTCGGCGTCTCCGAGCCCGGAATTCACGGTCGAACGCCGGTCGTGGGCTAGGCGGTCGGTGCGGCGTCGCCGTTCGCGGCCGGGGTTGCCGCCGCGCCGGCCTCAGGCGCGGTGTCGCTGGCGAGGGCACGCGTGATTTCGACCGAGACGACGACGGTCTCGGGCGGCGTCAGCAGCGTGAAGCCCTCGGGCAGGGCGATCTGCCCGGCGGTGATGTGCTGATGCACGTCCAGGCCGCTCACGTCGACGGTGAGCGAATCAGGGATCGATTGCGCCGGGCCCTTGATGTCGAGCGAGTGCGTGATGACGTCCATCACGCCGCCGCCTTCGGAGACGCCGATCGGCACGCCGACCGTGACGATGTTGACCGACGCCGAAATGGCCTCGCCCTGCGCGACACGCTGGAAGTCGACGCTGAGCGCCTTGCGGCTGATGGGATGCGCTTCGACGCGGCGCAGCAGCACGGATTCTTTGCCGCCGCCGATCGACGCCTCGACGATCTTGCTCTTCTCGCCCGAGAGGATGAGGTCGGAGAGCTGCTTGGCCTCGATCGAGATCGGGGTCGAGCGCCCGTGGCCGTAGACGACGCCGGGGATCTTGCCCTGGCGGCGGATGCGGTGCGCGGCGGTGGTGCCGACGTCTTCGCGGGGTTCGAGGGTGAGCTGGGTGATCGTGTGGGGCTTAGCCATGGCGGTGCGGTGCTATCCTAACGTGAGTGCTGCGGTCGAGACGACTTCCGGAAGCTCGTTCTCGACGTGCGCAGGCGGCGATTGATCGGGCGTCGGCTCGGCATCTTCCGCGTTGAAGAGTTCGGAGACCGAGCGGTTCGACGTGATCCGTTTGATCGCGTCGGCCAGAATCTGGGCGATGGTCAGGTGCTCGACCTTGGTCGAGTCGATCGTGCGCGGGATCGTGTTCGTCACGATGACCCGGTTGATGCCCGATTTTTCGAACTGCGCGATCGCGTCGCCGGCGAAGATGCCGTGCGTGGCGAGCGTGTAGACGTCGGTCGCTCCCTTGTTTCGGAGCGCTTCGGCCGCTTTGACCAGCGTGCCGCCGGTGGAGATCATATCATCGACCACGACCGCGATCTTGCCTTGAACGTCGCCCACGATGTGGGTGACTTCCGAGACGTCGGGCTCGGGGCGCCGCTTGATGATGACGGCGAGCGTCGACTTGAGCCGCTTGGCGAACGTCTCGGCGCGCGGCACGCCGCCGGCGTCAGGCGAGACGACGACGATCTTGTCGCCCTCGAGCTTTTTGTCTTTGAGGTAGTTGCACAGCGTCGGGGCAGCCATCAGGTTGTCGACCGGAATGTCGAAGAAGCCCTGGATCTGCGCGGCGTGCAGGTCGAGCGTTACGATGCGCTCCGCACCGGCCCGCTCGATCATGTTCGCGACGAGCTTGGCCGAGATCGGCTCGCGGCCTTTCGTCTTCTTGTCTTGCTTCGCGTACCCGTAGTACGGGATGACCGCGGTGATCCGGTTGGCGGAGGCTCGGCGCAGCGCATCGATGATGAGCAGCAGCTCCATCACCGAGTCGTTGACCGTGGCGCCGAACGGCGAGCGGCAGAGCGACTGCACGACGAACACTTCCGCGCCGCGGACGTTCTCGCGAATCTCGATGCGACACTCGTCGTTCTTGAAGCGATCGACGAGCGCGTTGCCCACGCGCGTCTGCATCCGCTTCGCGATTTCTTCCGCCAATTGGCGGTTGGAAGTCCCGCTGAACAACAGGGGCGGCTGGATCACTGCGCTGGGCTCCTTCTGCCTCCGGAAGCGCCTGAACGCACAGGGGAAGCTGGGTCCACTGCGTCACGTGGCCCCGCTTGTCCTGGCTCTGGCGCAATCGGTGCGGTCTAAAGCCGCAGAATCTCCATACCGTCGAAGGCGACTTCCGCACCGGCGGCGAGCACGGCGCGCGCTTGCGGCGACGCCGGATCGAGCACGGGGTTGGAGTTGTTCAGGTGGACGAAGATGCGCCGGTTGCGCCGGCCGGCGATCGCCGTCAGGCTCCCGCTCACGCCGTCGAGCGGCAGATGGCCCAGACCTCGCGCCGTCTTGTCGCCGAGTCCCGCGTCGCGCATCTCGTCCTCGGACCAAAACGAGCCGTCGAGGAGCACGACGTCGGCAGCGTCGATCGCCGCGGCGAGCTCCGGGTCGATCGCCGCGAAGACCGGCGCGAACAGAATCGATCCCCCGCCCGCGGACGATTCGACGTGGAAGGCGAGCACGGCGCCGCGCGTCTGATCGCGCCCGGCGAAGCCCGGGGTGAGCCCCGGAACCGGAAGCGGGGTGACGCGCAGCGCGCCGCCGTCGAGCGCGAAGGGTTCGGTCAGCACGGTATTCCAGCGATGCGGCGCGCGGCCGAACGCGGCGAAGGCGGGCTGCGCCGTCGCGATCGTGCGCACGATCTCGCTCGAATAGATCTCGAACCCGCGCGGGTGGCTCTGGCGGAGCACCGCGAGTCCGCCCAGGTGATCGACGTTGGCGTCGGTCAGCAGCATCCCCGCGATCGGCGTGCCGCGGCGCTCGCGCGGCTGCAGCGGCGGGAATGCTTCGATCTGCCCAGCGACGTCGGGCGAGACGTTGATCAGCCACCATGCGTCGCCGTCGGCGGAGATCGCGAACGACGACTGGCTCCGAGGGGGTGCGTCGCCTCGGCGGGCCGCGGCGCAGTTCACGCAGTTGCAATTCCACTGCGGAACGCCGCCGCCGGCGGCCGAACCGAGGACGCGAACGATCACACGGGCTGTTTCATGCGGCGGGGGACGAGCGGCGCACCGCCGTCAACGCCGAGCGCGGCGATGACCCGTTCGTGTTCGGGGCTGAGGGTGCACACCGGATCGGTCGCGCCCGCGTCTCCGGTCAACAAAAACGCCTGACACCGGCACCCGCCCCAGTCGATCTCGCGACGATCGCACGATCGGCACGGTTCCGGCATCCACGCCGTGCCGCGATACGCGACGAAGGCGTCGGACCGCTCCCAAATCTCCGCCAGCGGCCGGTCTTGGACGCGCTCGAAATGCAGCGTTCGGATCGCCGCCGCGGCCGGGCACGGCAGGACGCGTCCGTCCGGAGTGACGGTGAGAAACGCCCGTCCCCAACCGTTCATGCACGCCTTCGGACGATCGCCGAAGTAATCGGGCAGCACGTACGCAATCTGCATCCGTCCGGCTAAACGCGCGCGCGCCGCCGCGACGACGTCGAGCGCGCGGTCGATCTGGTCGCGCGTCGGAAGCAGCGCGGCGCGGTTGCGATACGCCCACCCGTAGAATTGTACGTTGGCGAGCTCGAGCTTCGCGATCCCGTGACGTTCCGCGAACGCGATCACGTCGGCGATCGCGTCGTGGTTGCCGCGATGCAGGACGCAGTTGAGCGTCAGCGCGACGTTGCGGCGCATGACGCGCTCGATCGCGAGCTCTTTGTTCGCGTGCACGCGGGTGCCGGCGATCTGATCGGCGAGCGCTTCCGTCGGCGCCTGGATGCTGATCTGGACGTGCTCGAGGCCGGCCGCCAGCAGCTCGTCGAGGCGCGTGTCGTCGAGGAACGTCCCCTGCGTGATGAGGTTCGTGTAGAGACCGGCACGCGACGCCGCGGCGACGATCTCGGGGAGGTCGCGGCGCAGCGTCGGTTCGCCGCCGGAGAGCCCGATGTGCAGGATCCCCATCGCCGCCGCTTCGGCGACGACGCGCAGCCAGGTCTCGGTCGGAAGCTCATCACGGTACGAGTCCAGATCGAGCGGGTTGTAACAGTACGGACACTGCAAGTTGCAGCGGTACGTCAGCTCGCACAGCAGCGACGTCGCGCGCGGCGCGTTCACCGGTCGACGTACCCCCGTCGTGAGAGCCGCTCGATGAGGTCGTCGACGTCGCGGGACGCGTCCTCCCGGGTGACCGCGTACCGCGCGCAAAGCGCGTCGACGATCGCGGTGAGCGTGCGCGTGCCGTTGACGAGTTCGAGCGTCGCGGCGGCGGAGTCGTTCAAGCGGAGGATCCCCTCCGGCACGAGCAGCATCGCGGAGCCGTCGGAATCCCGGCGAAACCGCACGCCGCGCGACATGCGCGGCACCACCGTCGCCGTCATCGGAAGAAGCCGCTCTGGAGCGCCGTCGCGTCGAGAAGACCCCACAGGACGTCGCATTTGAACGCGAGCGCGGCGACGCAGGCGTCCTGCTGTGCGGAAGTCGCGGCGCCGTCGACGACCCATCCCAGCGCCTGGTCGGCGTCGCGGCGCGCAAGCGGGATGCGGTCTTCGAAATAGGCCAACCCCGCGCGATCGATCCACGGATAGTGTTCGACGATCGCGACGACTCGGCGGCCCATCACGATCGGGCCGAACAATTCCGTCAACGACGATGCGACGGCCTCGAGCCACGACCGCTCGCGCGCGAAGTTCACGTACGCGTCGACCGCGAACCGCGCGCCCGGAGCCACCAGCGCCTCCGAGAGCACGTCGTCGTCGGTGAGGCCGACGGCGCGCGCGAGGGCGAGCCACTTCGAAGTCCCGCCTTCGTTGCCGCTCGTGCCGTCGTGGTCGATGATGCGCGTGATCCACGCCC
>JAQBPM010000432.1 GCA_028287525.1 Vulcanimicrobiota bacterium
GCTCGGGCTCGGCGAGCCACGCCGGCTTCGGAAGACTACCGGCGATCGTGGTGCGGAACGGCATGGCGTGTGGGGCGTTCGCTTCGCATCCACGCGAAGACTGCACCGCCGTGGGAAGCGGAGCGCCTGCGCCGAATCCGCCGCTACGTTGCGACTCGACAAGTTCATGAAGGTCTCGCGTCTCGCGAAGCGCCGGGCCGAAGCCAAAGACGGCATCGAGGCCGGCCGCATCACAAAGGACGGGCGGTCGCTCAAGCCCGGCTATCTGGTGAAGGCCGGCGACGTCCTGCTCATTCACTATCGCACGAAGTTCCTGACGGTGCGCGTGCTGGCGGTCCCGGAGCGCGTCCTCCCCTCGCTCAAACCGGCCGACCTCTACGAGATCGTCGACGAGCGCAAGGACGACCCGCTGGATTGGCTCGGCTGAGGGGCCGTGCCCGAGCGATCGCGGCTCTCATCGGACGCGAAGGACGCCCTGGCGCGCGATCTGCCGGCCGACGCTGCGGTGCGGAGCGCGCTGCGCGCGGGCTTGGCGTATTTCGGCTCCGTCGACGTCGACGGCCAAGCGGTATTCCGGACGCGGCGTCCGCCGGTCGCGCGGCTGGCACGTACGCTGTTCGAGGAACAGCGTGCGATCGCGGTGCGGCGCGGCCACGATGCGCGGCTGTACAAGGCCACGACCTTCGAAATCGACCTCGGTCCCGCGCCGGTCGCGCCGCCCCCCAAACCGCGCCGGCGTGACGAGCGCCGGGCGGAGCTGCGGGCGGCGTTTCTGTGCACCGGCTCGGTCGCCGCGCCGCAGCACGGCTATCACCTCGAGTTCGTGGTCGCCGACCGGGCGCGCGCCGACCGCATCGAGGCACTGCTGCGCGGTGAGGACGTCGCCGCCAGCCGGATGACCCGCAAGGGCCGCCAGGTCGTCTACCTCAAAGGCCTCGACGCCATCGTCACGGTGCTCGGCGCCATCGGTGCGGCGGGCGCGGTATTTCATTTGGAAGACGTGCGGGCCGTCAAGGAGACCAAGAACCGCATCCACCGGCTCGTCAACACCGAGGCTGCCAACGTCGTGCGGGCGACCTCCGCCGCGGCGGCGCAGCGCGAGGCGATCGCCTACCTCGCCGACGCCTACGGCCTGCGCAACCTCTCGCCGGTGCTCCGCGAGGCGGCTCAGCTGCGGATGGCCCATCCCGACGAAACGCTCGCGGAGCTGGGCCGGCGCTGCACGCCGCCGGTCGGCAAGGCCACCATCAACGGCCGGATCGCGGCTTTGCTGCGATTGGTCAAGCGCTTGCGCGCCGGCCGAGAGGAGCCGGAAGTTTCCCCCGCCTAACTGCGTGGAGCTATGCGCATCGGTATCAACGGGTTCGGCCGGATCGGCCGCAACTTCACCAAGGCCCTCCTCGAGCGGTATCCCCACGCGGAGATCGCCGCAGTCAACGACTTGACGAGTGCCGCCGAATGCGCGCACCTCTTCAAGTACGACTCCAACTACGGCACGTACGCCGGCGAGGTCACCGCGAGCGCGGACGCGATCTCGATCGACGGCAAGACGATCCGGATCATGGCGGAACGCGATCCGGGCAAACTCCCGTGGAAGGATCTCGGCGTCGAGCTGGTCGTCGAGTCGACCGGCCTCTTCACCGACGCATCGAAAGCGCGCGCGCACATCGACGGCGGCGGCGCGCGCAAAGTGATCATCTCGGCGCCGGCCAAGGGCGAGGACATCACGCTCGTGCTCGGGGTCAACGACGACAAGTACGATCCGGCGAAGCATCACATCATCTCGAACGCGTCGTGCACGACGAACTGTCTGGCGACCGCCGTCAAGCCGATCGTCGACGGGCTGGGCTGGGTCAAAGGCTTCATGTCGACGATCCACTCGTACACGAACGACCAGAACATCCTCGACGCGCCGCACAAAGATCTGCGCCGCGCGCGCAACGCCGCGACGAACATCATTCCGACGTCGACCGGCGCCGCGAAGGCGCTGTTCCTGACGATCCCTGAGGTCGAAGGAACGTTCGACGGCTTCGCGCTGCGCGTGCCGACGCCGACGGTGTCGATGGTCTATCTCGTCGTGCAGACGAAGAAGGCGACGACGCGCGACGAGCTCAACGCGCTGCTGCGCCGCGCCGCCGACGGGCCGCTCAAGAAGTACGTGCAGTACACCGAGGAAGAACTCGTCTCGAGCGACTTCAAGCGCAACCAGTACAGCTCGATCATCGACGGCAAACTGACCAACGCGAACGGCGACCTGATCCAGATCGCCGCCTGGTACGACAACGAGTGGGGATACTCGTGCCGCCTGGCCGACCTCTCGCAGATGGTCGGCGCGAAACTCACCGCCGCGACGGCATGAGAGAGGTCCCCCGCCGACTCGCCGCCCTCGCCGCCGCGGTCTTCGCGGCGGCGACGTGTGCCGGCGCCTCCGGCGAACCGCGCACGTTCGGCTTCGCCGATCTCAAACGGCTGGTGACGCTGACCGCGCCGGCGATCTCGCCCGACGGCAAGCGCGCCGCCGTCATCGTCGCGCGCGTGAACTGGAACGACGACAAATACGAACGCGAGCTCGACCTCGTCGATCTCACGACGCACGCGCGGCGGGTGCTGACGTACGACCGCGCGGGCCTCGCCCAGGCCGCCTGGTCGCCGGACGGCACGAAGCTGGCGTTCATCGCGGAGCATTCCTCGAAACCGCAAGTGTTCGTGATGCCGATGGACGGCGGCGACGCCCGCCCGGCGACGAAGGCACCGGAAGGCGTGGAGCAGTTCGCGTGGCGTCCCGACGGAGGCGCGATCGCGTACTCCGCGTCCGCCGCGCTGCCGAAGCAGCAGGGTGCCGAACGTTTCCGCGACGCCTTCACCTTCACGACCGAGCCGATCACGGTGCGCAAGGCCGACCGGCCGGCGCACCTCTTCGTGATCGCCGCCGACGGCGAAGGGAAAGCGAAGCAGCTCACGACCGGCGCCGCCAGCGTCGCACAGGGCCAGGCGCAATCGACGCTGTCGTGGTCGGCCGACGGAACGCAGATCGCGTTCGTGCTTGCGCCCAACGGCATCCTCAACGATGCCGAGCGCGGCCACGTCGAACTGGTCGACGTCGCGACGGCGAAGCTGACCCGTCTCACGACACACGCCCGCTACGAATCCGATCCGCGCTTCTCGCCGGACGGCAAGCTCGTCGCTTATGCGCACTCCGAGGGCGACAATCAGATCACGCTCACCGAGGCGTACGTTGCGACGCCCGGCAAGGGGAACGGCACGCCGCTCTCGCGCCCGTTCGATCGCGCGGTTCACGACATCGCCTGGCTCCCCGATTCGAGCGCAATTCTCTTTAGCGCGCACGACGCGACGGAGAACGTCATCGTGCGCGCACCGGTCAACGCGGCGGCGCCGACCCGGATCGATTTGGGCGACCTCGTCGTCAGCTCGCCCCTCGAGGGCGCGATCGCGCACGACGGGACGATGGTGTTCGTCGCGACGACCAGCACCGCGCCGCCCGAGCTGTACGTTCGCCGCAGCGGCGCTGCTCCCGAAAAGCTGACCGACTTCAACGCGCCGCTCGCCGCGCTCTCGCTCGCGCAGTCCGAGAAGGTCGCGTATGCGACGTCGCTCGGCGTGCGCGCGGACGCCGTGCTGTACACGCCGCCGGGATACGTCGCCGGCCGGAAGTACCCGCTCGTGCTGATGATCCACGGCGGTCCGACCTCGGCGTCGCTGCGATCGTGGTCGCCGATGACGCAGCTGATGGCCGCTCGCGGGTGGCTGGTGCTGCAGCCGAATTACCGCGGCAGCGACAACCTGGGCCTGGCGTACCAGCGCGGCGTGCGGTACGATCCCGGCGCCGGCCCCGGCAAAGACATCATGGCGGCGCTCGATGCGGTGCGCGCGCGCGGCATCGTCGACGAGCACCGCTTGGGCGTGTACGGCTGGTCGTATGGCGGGATCATGACGGCCTGGATGATCTCGGCATACCACCCGTGGCGCGCCGCGGTTTCCGGCGCGTCGGTGAACGACTGGACGACCGATTACGGCACCGCGGACGATTCAGACTCCGACGTCGCGCTCTTCCACGGGTCGCCGTTCGTCGCCGGCAACCGCGCGGAATGGGACCGCGCGTCGGCGATCACCTACGCGCACCAGGTGTCGACCCCGGTGCTGATCCTCTCCGATGTCGGAGACAATCGCGATCCGTTCGCGACCTCGTCGATGTACTACCGTGCGCTGCGCGACAACGGCAAAGACGCGACGCTGGTTGCGTATCCGGTCAACGGCCACTTCCCCTCCGATCCCGTGCGCTCCGCCGACGTCTACTCGCGCACGATCGACTACATCGCGGGACACTTTCACTAAGAGACGAGCGATGTGCACCGTCTTGGTCCTCCTCCGCCCCGGCGAACGCTGGCCGCTGCTCGTCGCCTCCAATCGCGACGAACGGCTCGACCGCGCCTTCGATCCGCCCGGGCGCTGGTGGCCGGACGCGCCGGAGATCGTCGCGTGGCGCGATCGCGCGAGCGGCGGCAGCTGGCTCGGCGCGAACGATCGCGGTGTCGTGGCCACGCTGGTGAACCGGATCTACGAGCTGGGCCCGCTGCCCGGGAAGTCCAGCCGCGGTGAAATCGTCGTTGACGCGCTGCGGCAGCCCGATGCCGCGAGCGCGGTCGCAGCGGTGCGCGAACTCGGCGGCGAGCGCTATCGCGGGTTCACGCTGCTCGTGGCGGACCGCGCGCAAGCGTGGGTCGTGACCAATGCCGAGGGTGCGATGCGTGCGGAGGTTCTCGCCCCGGGCCACCACATGCTCACTCCCGAGGGCACCGACGCGGCCGGCTCGCCGCGCTACGAGACGCACGGCGCGGAGTTCCGCGCGGCGGCGATCCCCGAGCCCGAGCGCGCCGAGTGGTCGCAATGGATCGCCCTCCTGCGCCACGAGGATGCGGCCGATCCGCTGCAGGCGATGACCGTCGTGACGGACCAGGGGTTCGGCACGGTCGCGAGCACGCTGATCGCCGTCCCGGCGGCCGGGCGTCCGATTCTGCGCTACGCCGACGGACCGCCGACCCGCGCGGCCTTTGTTCCGGTCGATGTCCCCGGGTTCGTGGCCTAGGCGTCGAAGGCGAAGCGCGATGGAGTTCAAGACGCTCGAAGACGTGGACGTGCGCGGCAAGCGCGTGCTGCTGCGCGAAGACCTCAACGTGCCGATGAAAGACGGCGAGATCGCCGACGACACCCGCATCACCGCCGCGCTGCGCACCTTGCGCTGGCTCCACAACCACGGCGCGAAGACCGTGATCCTCTCGCACCTCGGCCGGCCGGACGGAAAGCCGAATCCGAAATACACGCTGCGCCCGATCGCGGCGCGGCTCGCCGACCTGCTCGACGTCGAGGTCGGTTTCGTCGGGAACTGCGTCGGACCGGAGTGCGTCGCAGCGTCGCACGCGCTGCCCAACGGTGGCTTCGTGCTGTTCGAGAACGTGCGCTTCCATCCGGAAGAGGAAGCCAACGATCCCGCCTTCGCGCAGGAGCTTGCACGCAGCGGCGACCTCTACGTCAACGACGCGTTCGGAACCGCCCATCGAGCGCACGCGTCGACGGCCGGCGTCGCGGCATACCTGCCCGCGTACGCGGGCTTTTTGATGGAGGCGGAGCTCGCCGCGCTGGCGCGCCTTACCCATCATCCCGTCCATCCGTACGTGTGCGCGATCGGCGGCGCCAAGGTGGCCGACAAGGTCGGCGTGTTCGAGAACCTGCTCACGAAGGTCGACGCGTTCGTCATCGGCGGCGGCATGGCGAACACGTTTCTCGCCGCGCAGGGGATCAACGTCGGCAACTCGCTGCGCGATCCCGATTTGATGCCGGCGCAGCGCATCATCGCGCTCTCGCTCTCGAAGGGCGTCATGCTGCACCTGCCGAGCGACGCCGTCGTCGCCGACGCCTTCGACGCCGACGAGACCGCGCGCGTCGTGCCGATCGGCCAGGTGGGCAGCGGAATGATCCTCGACATCGGCCGGGCGACCGCGCGGGAGTACGCCGCGGTGCTGCGCGCCGCCAAGACGATCGTCTTCAACGGTCCGATGGGCGTGTACGAGAAACCGGCCTATCAGAACGGGACGCGGATCGTCGGCGAAGCGATCGCCGAGGCGACGAAGGCCGGCGCGACGAGCGTCGTCGGAGGCGGCGACGCCGCCGCGGCGGCGCACGCGCTCGGCTTCGCCGCGGCGATGACCCACGTCTCGACCGGCGGCGGCGCCACGCTCGAATTCCTGGAAGGCAAGACGCTCCCCGGCGTCGCGGCGCTGCTTCGATGAGCGAACCTCGCACGCCGCTGGTCGCCGGCAACTGGAAAATGCACAAGACGATCGCCGAGACGAAGGCGTTCGTCGC
>JAQBPM010000491.1 GCA_028287525.1 Vulcanimicrobiota bacterium
CGCGCCGCGCAGCAGCGCGCCGAGCGCGCCTTCCCACGGCCGCAAAGCGCCGAGTTCGAGCGCCGGCGCGAACCGCCCGGGGTCGAGGTTCGGCGCGATCGAGAGGACCGCGTCCAGCGCGCCGACCCGGGTGCGCAGGCGCGCGACGACCTCGGCGAGCCGCAGCGCGTCGGCGTAGGCGCGCTCGCGTGAACCGGGCAGCAGCGCGAGCCGCACCGGAGCGCGCCAGTCGACGCGCTCGTCGCTCGCCAGCAGATCGACGATCACGTTGCCGGGCGCTTCGGCCGCTACGCCGCGTGCGCGCAGTTCCGCCGCCGTCGCGGCATCGCGCACGAAGATGCGGCGCGCGCCGCCGATGATGCGCCGCTCGCCGGGCCCATAGGGCGCGACGTACACGCTCTTCGCGGTCCCGACGAAGGCGAGCGGCGCGCCGGCGATCCGGGCGAGCGCGCACGCGTACGCATCGCCGACCGCGACAACCGCGGCGTAGCGCCCGCGCGACGCGCGCAGGAACGCGATCTGACGCGCGAAGAGGCCGAGGAATCCCGAGCCGAGATCGCGCGCGAACGCGCGCACGTTGCCCATCGCGACGAGCCCCCCCGAGGGCATGGTGCGCTGCGGTCCGACGTCGGCGAACGCGCCGCTGCCGAAGCCTTCACCGACCAAACCGAGATGCTCCGTAACAATCGGCGCGAGCCCCCGCACTTCATCCGCGATCCGGGCGGCGATAGCGGCTTCGCCGTGACCGTTCGTCACAAACAGCACGCTAGGCAAGCGGTTCCAATGCGAAGTCGGCGATCGTGGCGCGGCCGGCGGCGTCTTTGACCAATTCCGTGCGCGACGCGTAGGCGCCGTACGGGCCCGCGTGCACGATCGGCACGCCGTCGACGTACTCGGGCGCGGCAAGCGTGTCGTGGCTGTGGCCGCCCAGGATGAGCTCGAGCCGCGGAACGGCGCGCGCCAGCAGGCGATCGTGCTTCAGCCCCAGGTGCGAGAGCGCGATCAGCGTGATCTCCGGCGGCGTCTCGGCCGCGATGCGCCCCGCGGTCTCGATCGGATCGAGAAACCGCCACCCGAAGACCCTCTCCCAAAGCGACCGGGCCGGATATTGCACGACCAGCAGGCCGAAGAAGCGCAGCGTCCACGGCGTGCCGCCCTCGTCACGCCGCAGCGTAACGTCGGCGCTGAACGGCAGTTTGCGTCCGCGCGTGTCGACGAGGTTCGCGCACACGACGCGATGCCGCATCTGCGCGATCCGCGACCGCACGGCGCCGAAGAGATAGTGGAACTCGCGATTGCCCATCGCTTGTACGTCGACGCCGGCGCGATTGAGCTCGGCGATGATGGGCTCGCGGCGGTGATAGACCGTCTGCGAACCGCGCAGGCTGTCGCCGCAGTCGACGTAGAGGCCGGGGCGGGCGCGCCGCAGCGCCGCGATCGGTTCGGCGACGTGCCGCCGGTCGTGGAGGTCGCTCGTGTGGTAGATGCGCATCAGGCCGGCAGGACCGCACCGACCGCCCGGCTTTCGGCGACGGTGCGCAGCACCCAGTCGGCGTTGCGCTGCAGCGCGTCGGCCGGCCCGAGCGCCGCGCGAACGCGCTCGTATCCGTCGCGCTGAGCGCCCGGATCGTCGAGCAGCCGCAGCAGTGCGTCGGCGAGCGCGGCCGGCGTCGCCGCTTCCTGCAGCAGCTCCGGGACGATCGGTTCGTCGAGCACCAGGTTCGGCAGCGTGACGTACTGCCCGCGGTAGATGCGGCGCGCCAGTTTCATCTGCGCTTCGGAGAGCACGTAGAGCGCGACGGCCGGCGTCTCCACCAGCGCCGCTTCGAGCACCGCCGTGCCCGACGCGATCGCGGCTGCATCGGCCCCGCGTAGAACCGCTCGCGCATCGCGCGTGATCTCGACCGGCAGCGGCGAGCGAAAGCTGAGCAGATGCTCCATGTGGCGCTGCGCGTCGTCGTCGGCCGCGACCAGGACGGCGCGCACGTTCGGCCGCACTTCGCGCACGCGCGCGATCGCGTCGAGCAGCCGCGGCGTGTGCCGCGCGATCTCCGGACCGCGGCTGCCGGGCAGGAGCGCGACGACGCCGCCGTCGGGCGGCGCGAGAGGGCGCGGCGCTCGCGCGGCGATGGTCGAAACCAGCGGATGCCCGACGTACCCGATCGGCAAGCCGAGGCCGCGATAGAAGGCGGCTTGGTGGCCGAACAGCGTGAGCGGATCGCTCAGCGACGCGACCGCGCGCGCGCGTTTGGCATTGTCGAGCCAAGCCGACGGCGGCGCGTAGTACACGATCGGGCGGCTGTATCCGAGCCGGCGCAGCATCCGTGCGAACCGTACGTTGAAGGCGCCGAAATCGACCAGCACGACCACGTCGTGCGGATCGGCCCGCAGCCGCAGCGCGTTGCGCACGCAAGCGAAGCCCAGCCTCGGGATCTTGCGCAGCGCGTCGAACAGGCCGATCGATGCCCACCCGCGCGTGCGCTGGACGACGTCCACGCCCGCCCGGGCCAGCCGTTCGTCGCCGATCCCGCGCGCTTCGACCGCGACGCGCGTGCGCAGCGCGTCGAGCAGTTCGACGGCGAGCAGTTCACCAGAAGCTTCGCCCGTGCTGAAAAAGACGCGCATGAGCGAACCCTCGGCTATTTCAAGATCCCGCGTTCCGAGGGCGCCTCGAGGAACGCGAGCAGCGCGCGTCCCTCGTCGGTCTTCACCGTCTCGCGCAGTGCGGCGACCGCCTGGGAGACGTTGCGCTCGGAGCGGTAGATGATCTTGTATGCTTCCTTGAGTTCGGCCAGCGCGTCTTTCGAGAAGCCGTGGCGACGCAATCCGACCGAGTTGAGGCCGTAGACGGCCGCCGGGTTTCCGTCCGTCAGGAAGAACGGCGGCACGTCGCGCCCGATCTTGGTGTACCCGCCGACGAACGCGAACCGGCCGATCCGCACGCCCTGATGGACCCCCGCCATCCCGCCGATCCCGGCGTAGTCTTCGACGATCACCTGGCCGGCGAGCTGCGCCAAGTTCGACATCGTGACGAAGTTGCCGATGCGGCAGTTGTGCGCGACGTGCACGTAGGCGAGCAGAAGCGAATCGTCCCCGACCGACGTCACGGAGTTGTGGCCGGTGCCGCGGTGGATCGAGACGTACTCGCGAATGACCGTGCGGTCGCCGATCGTCGTGAACGACACCTCATCGGTCTCCGCTTTGCGGTCTTGCGACGGGGCGCCGATCGAAGCGAACGGGTAGATGACGGCTTCCGCGCCGATCGTCGTGCGCCCGTTGACGACGACGTGCGCGAGCAGCTTCGCGCCGGCGCCGATCGTGACGTGCTCGCCGACGACGCTGTACGGACCGATCTCGACGGACTTGGCGATGTTGGCGTTCGGATGAACGATCGCGGTGGGATGAATCACAGGTGCAGGACCGACGCATCGTTCGCGAACGCCGAGGGATCGACGGTGATCGAGAACGTGAGCTCCGCCGAGACGACGTTCTTGCCGTCGACCGACGCTTCGCAGACGACCCAGCCGATGTTGAGCTTGGTGCGCACGACGCGCGCTTCCATGTCGAGCCGGTCTCCCGGGACGACCGGGCGCCGGAACTTCGCCTTCTCGATCGCCGCCAGGTACGGCACTTTGCGCGCCATGTCACCGGGCTCGAGGATCGTGGTTCCGCCGAGCTGCGCCAGCGCTTCGATCATGTAGACGCCGGGGAAGAGCGGATTGCCCGGAAAGTGGCCGGTGAACATGGGCTCGTTCGCCGTGACGTTCTTGTAACCGCGCGCGCGAACCATCGGCTCGAGCTCGGTGATGCGATCGATCAGCAGCAGCGGATAGCGGTGCGGCAAGATCTTCATGATCTCCCGCACGTCGAGATGCGACATGCCCGCGATCCTACTGCGACTGCATGGGGCGCAGGCCCGCGGCGGCTTCGGCGTGATGCATTGCGGCAACCAGCTCGCGCACGGCGGTGCAATGCAGTTTGTGCCCGCTCTTGACGGCGATGACCTCGCATTGCGGGTACGCGCCCAGAAGCGCGAAGTCGCCGATCAGGTCGAGCATCTTGTGGCGCGCCGGTTCGTTCGGGCTGCGCAGGGGCGCCACCGGGCCGTCCGTGCCGAACACGACTGCGTTCTCGAGCGTGCCGCCCTGGGCGAGACCGCGCTTGATCAGCGCCTCCACTTCGTGCAGAAATCCGAACGTCCGGTTCGGCGCGATCTCCCGTCGGTACGTTTCCGGTGTGATCTCCGTCTCGACGTACTGCGCGCCGATCGGCGGCGGATAGTCGACGATCATGCGCACGCGGAACGTCGAAGCCGGCGCGACGATCAGCAGTTTGTCGCCGTCACGGAAGACGTGCGTCTCCGTCGGCACCCAGCGCCTGCGCGGTTCGTGCAGCGTCGTCAAACCCACCGCTTCGATCGCATCGCAAAAGACTTTGGCGCTGCCGTCGGCGACCGGGATCTCGGGGCCGTCGACGGCGAGCAGCGCGTTGTCGACGCCCGAACCAAGCAGCGCGGAGAGCAGGTGCTCGACCGTCGAGACGCGATGCTCGCCGATGCCGACCACCGTCGCCCGCACGGTCTCGACCACGTAGTCGGCGCGCGCCGGAAACTCTACCGCGTCGTCGACGCGAAAGCGGAGGCCGTGCCCCGCGGGTGCCGGGAGCACGCGAACGCGAGCCGCCGCGCCGGTATGGAGACCGGCCCCTTCGAACGCGATGGCATCGCGTAACGTCGTCTGATACTGCACTGGGGTGTTCGCCTTCGGCGCGCCCGTCGCGTTCGGCCTTCGCCTGGGGTCCTGGGGGATCATCGCTCGCGCTTCTCGAGCTCGTCGACCCGGCCGAAGAGTTTGGGCAGCCGACGGAGGTAGGCCTGAAGGCGCACCTCGTCCCGATGGTTCTGGGCCGGGCGCCCCGTGACGAACGCGTCGTCGGGGACGTCGCCCCAGATGTGTGAGCCGCCCCCGATCGTCACCCGGTCGCCGACCGCCATGTGGCCGCGGAACATGACCTGGCCGGCTACCCGGACGTAGTCGCCGATCGTCGTCGTCCCGGCCAGCCCGGCGAACGCCGCGATCGCGGAGTGCTTGCCGATGCGCGCGTTGTGGCCGATCTGGCACAGGTTGTCGATCTTGGTCCCGGTGCCGATCGAGGTCACGCCGGTCTGGGCGCGGTCCACGCAGGTGTTCGCGCCGATCTCGACGTCGTCGCCCAGCTCGACGATCCCGACCTGCGGGATCTTGAGCAGGCGGCCGTCCAGGAACGCCCAGCCGAAGCCGTCGCTGCCGATCACCGCGCCCGCTTGCAGCACGACCCGGTCGCCCGCGACGCAGCGGTCGGCGAGATACGCGCGCGGGTGGAACAAGCAGTCTGCGCCGAGTCGCGCATCCTCGCCGATCACCACCCCGGCCGCCAGGACGCTGCGGTCGCCGATCCGCGACCGCGCGCCGACCGCCACGTGGGGGCCGATCCAGACGCCGTCGCCGACGACCGCGGAGGGGTCGACCGCCGCGGTCGGATGGACGAACGGACCGGTCGGGCGGGGCGGCTCGAGCGCCGCCAGGAGTGCGGAGAGCGCCACGCGCGCGGAGGACACGGCGAGGATCGGCTTCGGATAGCTCTCGCCGGCGACGACCAGCGCCTCGTCGGTGAGGACGGCGCCGGCCTTCGAGCTCATCGCGGCGCGCAGGTAGCGCTCGTCCACCGCGAAGGTCAGCGCGGTCGGGTCGGCCTCGTCTACCGCGGCGATCCGCTCGATCCGGACCCCGGCGTCGCCGACGACGCGGCCGCCGGTCCGCTCGGCGAGCTCTCCGAGCGTCCCCAGCGGCGAAGGGGTCATGGCGCCGGGGTCGCCTTCTCTTCGATCTTGAGGATCTTCTCGACGTCGGGCGTGATGTCGACGCCGCCGTAGCCGACGTACTGCCGGGTGAAGACGTACGTCAGATGCTTCGCGTCGACGACTTGCTTCGCGGCGTCTCTCACGTCGTTCGAGAGTTCGGTCTGGTCGCGCACGAAGCGCTCCTGCAGCGCCGCTCGCAGACGCTGCTTCTCCCGGTCCGGTTTGTTGGACCGCTCGATCGACTGAGCATCGTTCGAGAGCTGGTTCTGATAGTTGAGGAACTTCGGCCAGTTCGCCTTGATGCGCTCTTCGTCGACGAGCCCGATCGTCGGGCCGCTGCCGCCGGAACAGGCGGCGAGCGACGCCAGCAGGGCCGTTGCGATGATGATCCGTCTCATTGGTTTATTCGTGCAGGCTTTCGATGTCTTTGAGGGCGTCCGGCGTGAGATCCACACCGCCGGCGGGCGCGACGACGTCGCTGAGTACGACCGCGATACCGCGCTGCTGCGCGATGACGCGAACTTCCCGGTCGATCTGCGCGGTGATCTGAGCGTAGAGATCCTCACGCTTCTTGCGCAGTTCGAGAACTTGAGCTTGCGCGCCCCGCTGCGCCGACACGTCGACGCCGTGCAGTGCCGCATACCGGCGCGAGAGGTCCTCGCGCGTCTTCTGGAAGTCCGCGATCGTGGTCTTCGCGTCGTCCTGGAAGCGCTTTTGATAATCCTGATGCAGCTGTTGGATGCGCGTGCGCAGCGCCGGCGGCAGGTTCGGGTTGACCTGCTGCTGCGGGCGGCCGCTCACGGTCGTGTTTTGGATCAGCGAGTCGCCGACCAGCTGGATCTGCCGCGAGAGCGTCTGCTGCCGGGCGGCGAGCGAAGTCAGGGACCGCTTTTGAATCGCGGCGATCTGCGTCTTGAGGTCGCGCACCATTTGGTCGTGCAGGCGCGCCTGCAGCGCCGCGAGGATCTGCTGATCGCGATTGCGCTGCGCGGCCCGCGCATCGGCTTCCTTGCGGTCCAGCGCCTCGAGCTGCTTCTGCGCCTCCTCGCGGGCGGCGTCGTCCATCGCCAGCGACGTCAGCTTCGTGCGCAGCGACAACCGCACCGGGGCGTTCTCGTTCGCCATCGCGAGCTGCATCGCCGACTCCTTAGCCTGCAGCTCTTCGGCTTTGGCGCGGTACTCGCGGTCGGCCCGTTCGCTGAGCGTCTTCTGCAGGGCGATGACCTGGGCTTGGTCCTGCTTCTGCAGCGTCGCGCGGTACGATTCCAAATCGCGCTGCGCCTGCGCTGCGACGCCGCCCTGCTGGCGGCGCGCCGTCGCGTTCACGGTGCCGGCCATCTGCAGCGCGCTCGAACCGCCGATCCCCGCTCCGCGCAGCGCGGCCGCGATCGCCTGCGATTCCTGCTGCTGATATTGCTGCTGCTTCTGCTCGAGCAGCTTCTTGGTGCGATCGGCTGCGGCGCTCAACGCTTTTTCCAGCTGCACTTCGCGTTCGCGCAGATGCGGATCGGTCGCGGCCAGCCGCGGCGCGGTCGAGGTGAGATCGAATGCTTCGATACTGCGGTCGTAACGCGCGAGCTGGTCGTAGAGCGGATGCTTCTGCACCAGCTCCTCCATGCGCACGTAGCCGATCGTCCCCGTACCGGGCGCGGGCGTGGGCGCGGTCGACGCGGGGCGGCCGCACGCCGCCAGCGCCGCAACGGCGAGCAGCGCGGCAAGGGAGGGGCGCCGCAGGATGCGGCGGATTCCGCCGAAGGCGGAATCCATCACTTCAACTTGGCGGTCACGTCGGTGGTGATGTCCGTTCCGCCGAACACGACGTTCCCGCGATCGACGACGAGCATCAGACCCTTCGCCTTGGCGACATCGGCGATCGCGCCGCGCGTCATGTCGACGACCGGCTTGAGCGTCGCGTTCTGTTTGCCGTCGAGCGTCTTGCGATAATCCTTGAGGACCGCTTCACGGTCGGGGTCGGTCTTGGCGGCCTTGAGCTTGTCGCCGTAGACCTTGTCCTGGTCCGCCTTGAACTTGAGGAAATCATCGGTCGCCGCTTTGACCTTCGGCGTGGCATCGATCGCCTGCTGATCGACGAAGCCGACCTTGGAGGGCGGCGGCGTCGACACCGGCGGGACCGGATCGCCGACGCCGGTCAGCAGATCGCGGACGTTGCCGGTGATGTCGGAGCCGCCGAACACCACGATGCGCCGGTCGACGATGACGGTGAGGTTCTTCGACGACGCCACCGACGCGATCGCTACCTGCGCGCGTTGGAGCAGCGGCCCGAGGACCTGCCGCTGCTTCGCCGCCATCTTCTGCTGGAACTCACCGGCGAGCTGCTGCTGCTGGCTCTGCGATGCGTGCGCGGCTCGCCCGGCATATTGCTTCTGCAGCGACTGCTGGTAGTCGGAGATCTGTTTGTTCGCTTGCGCGAACGACGGCAGCGCCGCGATCGCGCTTTGATCGATCGAGCCGATGTCGGTGACGTCGGTCGCTCCGATCGCCGGGGTGGCGAGGATTGCCGCGCCGAGTGCGAAGGCAAGCGCCGCTGTGCGGCCGCGCAAGGTCAACATGTTCATCCTAGAAGCTTTGTCCGATACCGAACGAGGTGTGCGTGCCCATATTGCCCTTCGCGAAGTCGAGGCGAAGCGTGTGCAAGCCGAGCTGCGGAACGTCGAATCGGAGACCGACGCCGACGTCGCCGCGGAAGTTGTAGTTGTTGAGGTTCACCAGCGTGGTGCCGTTGTTCGACGTTCCGCCGCGGATTCGCGTGGCGCCTGATTCGGCGAACATGACGATCGCGAACTTGCGGTCGGACGTCAGCGGGACGCGCAGCTCGGCTTGGCCGAGCAGAATGTCCGTGCCGTACGCCGGATCGGTGTAGCCGCGCAGATCCTGATCGGAGAAGATGAACAGCTTGTTCGTCGGGATCGCGCCCGTCGACGCGCCTACCCGGCCGTGCAAACCGAACGTCATGTTCTTGGCGACGGGGAAGAACTTCGCCGCATCGAGCGTGATGATCTGGTAGGTGAAGGCCGAGCCGAGCGCGCGGCTGCTGACCTCGTCGCTGAGGCTGGCGTTGATGCCGCGGCGCGGGTTGAACACGTCGTCGCGCGAGTCGGCGCCGAAGCCCAGCACGAGGCTGCGCAGGCTGTACGACTGGCTCGAGTTGATCTGCGCGATCGAGGGCGCGGAGATTCCCAGCGCGTTGTTGAGCGTGCAGCTGTTGCCGATGATGCTCGAGCCTGTCCCCGTGCAGGTGCTCTGCTGCAGCACGTTCTGCGGGTTCGGGAAGAAGAAGCCGGACGGGAGCTGCGCGTTCGCCGAGACCTGCTGGACGTTCACGCCGCCCGAGACCTTGAAGACGTCGGTGAGCCGGCGCCCGAGCGTGGCGGAGAAACCGGTCGATTTCGATCCGTAGGTCGACACGATCCCGTTGACCAGGTTCGTGGTCGTCGAGGGGATGATCTCGACCGGGAACGGCTGCCCGGCGGCAGGACACGGCGCCGGCGTGGCGGTGGTCGTGCTCCCGAAGCCCGGCGTAGTAATCGGCGAGCCGACCCCGCCTTGCGTTCCGCCCGAGCCCACGCAGGCCGCGTACACCGGATAGAAATTCGTCTGCCGCTGGGTGAAGATCGTCGCGCCAAGGCTGTAGCGCTGCGATTTCTCGGTCTTGCCGAGATACGGCACGGTGAAGGAGAGCGACGCGTCGCTGACGTTCGCGCCGCGCTCGAGGCGAATCGAGCCGCCGTTGCCCGTTCCGTTGATGTTGTTCTCTTGATACGAGAGCGTGCCGGTCAAGCCGGTGCCGGTAACCCCGCCCGAATAGCCCGCGCCGAGGGTTGCGGTTCCGGTGCGCTGCTCTTTGACTTGCCAGTCCAAAGTGACCAGCCCCGGCCGCTTCGGATCCGGGCCGGGCTTCGCCTGAAAGTCGATCTTCTCGAAGAAGCCGAGGTTGTTGAGGCGGTCGTAATCGCGGCGCAGCGCGGCGTCGGTCACCAGCATCCCGGGCCGCAGACGCAGCTCGCGGCGGACGACGTCGTCGTGCGTCTTCGTGTTGCCGGTGATCTCGATGGCGCCGACCCGCAGCACGCTGATCGAGTAGCGCACGTCGGCCGTTCCGGCCTTCTGATCGATCGAGGCAGGGTCGACGCCCGCTTCGACGTCGCCGATCTTGAGGTCGTACTTCTCGTAGAGCGTCTTGAGCGCGTCGTAGTCCTTATCGCGCTGCTGCTCGGAATACGGCTGGCCGGGCTTCGTGATGAGCGCCGAGATGATGACGCTCGGCGGCAGCACCGGATCGGCGTCCGGCGGCGGCGTGATGATGATCGACTTGACCGTGAGCCCTTCCTGGACCGTGAGGGTCAGGACGCCTTCCGGCGTGATGTTCACGTCGGTGACGTGCGAGGGCAGCTGGCCGCCGAACCCGATCTTGTCGTAGTAGCTGTTGATTTTCAGGACGTCCTGCTGATACGTCTTGAGGTTGAAAACCTGACCGGGCGCCGTGTCCATCAACGCCAGGAGCGTGTCGGCCGAGACGCTCTTGTTGCCGGCGAACCGGATCGACGTGACGACCGGATTCTCGATGACGCGATAGGTGACGGCGACGCCGTCGGGCCGCTGGCGGATCACCGGCGGCGCCTGATCGGCGAAGAAGCCCATGTCGGCGATCGCGCGCAGGTCCGCCTGGACCTTCGCGGGGTCGAACGGGTCGCCCACCTTCGTGCTCAGCACGGAGAGGATGCGGTCGGTGGGAATGTGGGCGTTCCCGGTGACGGAGACGGCGACAACGGTGGGTGCCGCAGGCGCAGAATACGCCGGGGGCGTCACGAGGGCAAGAAACGCGAACACGGCGAGCACGAAGCGCGACGTGCGGCGGAGCCGTTGGATCAAGCGGGAGACGTCCTTCGGGAAGGCCCCGGGCGCCGTGGGCGACCGCCGGGCTGCTTAGACCACCGTACTCAAATGAAGGCTCGCGGAAGATTTCCAAACGGAGGGACGTCCGGGAACGATCATGTGCATAGGTGACCCTAATACGGGGTGAACGCGCACTCGGCCGTGCACGTTCCCGGTCCCCAGGGTACGACACACTGCCGCGAGGGCCTTCGAGGAGTTCGCGGCGCGAGCCCAGCCTCCGGTCGGCCGAGCGCGATTTTCACGGGTATTTGCGCACGATGTTGAAGGTGAATCCTGTCTGTCCGGTCAGCGGCTGTATGCCGTTCACCCGCTCGATCGTGTTGAACGGTCCGGTGATGGCGATGGCCGGAGGGAATTTCTGCTGGAAGTAGTTGAAGTTGATCGACGTCGTCGCGTTCGGCCGCGCGGTAAAGCCGACCAGCGTGCGGACCGGAAACGAGAGCGTCTGACCGAAGCTGGCGTAGACGTCGCGGTGGCCGATCTGCTTGAGCACGTTGTAGCCGACGCCGCCGCCGTAGTCGACGGTGAGCTCCAGATCCGTCAGGCCGAGCGTGTCGATGAGGGGCCGCTCGATCGGCGCCAGAAAACGCTGGGTGAACTGAGCGTTGAGGATCGAGAACGCCTCCTGGTTGAAGGAGATGACGCCGGTCTGATACGGCGTGACGCCGGGGGGAAGCAGCACGTTCGATTCGCCCGGTGCGCCGCGCAGCGTCGTGCCGTTGCTCTGCTGCGCGAAATTCACCGCCCCGAAGAGCGACGCGTCGAGCAGCAGGCCGACGATCTGCTCTTGCGAGTACGCCGGGCTCGAGCTGAACACGATTCCCCTGCCCTGTGCCAATTCGTCGGCCGGGCCTTGCACCGTCACCGTGATGTCGGCGCTGCCGCCGACGTTGTACGACGCGTTGGGATCGGGGTTGGTCACGTGCGCGTACGCACGCAGGTCGACATACGGCACGACGCCTTGCGCCGGATCGAAGCGCACCGTCGCCTGCTGCACGCGAAACGCGCGGTTGTAGGTCGAGAACACGCCGCCCGGCGTCGCGGTGAGCACGCCGGCCAGCTTCGGCGAGGAGAGCGCTCCGGTGACGTCGAGCGTTCCGACCGCCCCGATGTCGAGAATCGACGACTGTATGCGAACCTTGCGGCCCGCCGTCGCGCGGACGTCGAACCCGAGATCGAACGGCAGCGCGCCGCCGGCGCCGCCGCCGCTGCCCGCGCGGTAGATCGCGGTGAACGGAATCGACGCGTTCGAGAGCGTGACGTCGCCGGAGAGGATCGGCATCGTCGGGCCCGCGGTGAGTTTCATCGTCCCGTCGATCGTGCCGCGTCCGTATTGCGGGTTGTCGATCCGCGCTCCGTGCGCGACGAGCGCGATGGTGTATCCGCTGGTGTGGGCGCCCGGGAAGGGCAAGTCGAGCTGGCCGTTGCCGTCGAGCGTGCCGCCGCCGACGCTCGCATGGAGGGCTTCGAGCGCGACGCTCGTTCCTTGGAACGTCAAGCGCGCGTCGGCGTGCGTGATCCCCGCGCGGTCGAGGTTCGAGACGTACGTTCCGCCGAGTAGCGCGATGTTGCCGGCGACGCGCGGCGCCTGCGTATTCCCTTCGATCGAAAGCCGGCCGTCGAGCGTTCCGCCCAGCTTCGTCTGCGGCCCCGGGACGAACGCTGAGAACGGCGCGAGATCGAGCTGGCTCAGCGCCAGCGTGAACGAGAACGGGGCGGCCGGATTGACGCCGAACGGCTGCAGGCGCAACGGCAGCGAACCGGCGACGATCACGTTGCCTTTCGCGAACGTCGCTTCCGCGTCGTTTACTTCGAGCGTCATGCCGTCGTAGGTGACGCTGCCGAGCACGCGCGGGATCGCAAGCGACGCGTACCGCCCCTGCGTCACGTCGAACCCGGCCGTCACGCGCGGCTTCGCGATCGTGCCGGTGATGCGCGCGTCGGCCTGCACCGCGCCGCCGACGTCGTAGCGCGGACTCTTCGGCGAGAGGGCGACGAGCAGTTTGGCGAGATCGGGGGCCGTCGCGTGCACCGCGAGCGCAAGCGGATTGCTGCGGTCGAGTCCGAGCGAACCGTCGAGGGTGAAGCGCGCGAAGCCCAGGTCGATCACGCTGCTCGTGAGCGAGATCCGCGCGCCGTTGCTGCGCGCGTGAAGAGCGCCTTCCGAAACGGCGTAGCCGTAGAGCGAACCCTGCTGCAGCGTTGCGTCGCCCGCGATCGCCAAGCGCGGGAAACGCCCGACGAGGGTGCCGCGCGCATCGACCAGCCCCAAGATCGGTGCGGTGAAGCCGAACGCGGGCAGCCACGAGTTCAAGTCGACGCGCTGCGCTTGCAGCGAAAGGTTGTAGCGCGCGCTGCGCAGTGCGGAAACCGCGTCGCCGTGGGCCGGCGCGATCGTGCCGTTCGCGCGCAACGCACCTTTGGTCCCGTTGACGTTCAACGCGCCGGTGACGACGCCGTTACGCTGCGACCAGGTCGCGTCGGTCGTGCCGAACGCAAAGCGCCGGTAACGGAAGCCGCTCAAGTCGACTCGCCCGGACGAGCGCGTCGCGCGACCGTCGTTGGCGAACGCGAGCGCGACCGGGCCGGTTCCGGCGAGCGTCTCCGCTTCGTCGAAATAGTCGTCGAAGTCGGCCAAGTTCGCGTTCCCGCTGCGCACGTTGAGCGCGAACGCGCGCTGCGCGATCGAAAGATCTCCCGCCACGGCGGCGCGCGTCGAACCGACGGTGACGGCGCCGTCGCGCGCCGAGAGCGCGCTCGAGGAGATCGTCACCGCGGCCCGCGCGTCGTGGAACGCCAGCCCGTTGTACGATCCTTCGGGGAGCGCGACGTTGCCGTCGATGAGCGGCCGCGCGCCGCTGCCGCGAACGTGCATTTGCGCCGCGAAACTTCCATACAGCGTGCGCAGCGGAAGATGCAGCGATTTCCACACCTGATCGACGTCGCCGATCGGAACGTCGGCGTTCACGTCGTAGCCGAGCGTGCGGCCGACGCCGTCGATGCGGCCCGAAAAGGCGCCGTAGGTCGTGCCGAGCGCGGCGACGCCGTTGCTGACCGTCGCCGTCGTTTGGGCCAGCGACACTCCGGTCGCGCCGCTGATCGGGATTCCCGAGGCGAGGCCGTCGTCGAGCGACACGATGCCGTCGAAGCGCGGACCGCCGGCGCGCAGGTCGGCGACGCCGAACATCCCCACGTGCCCGCCCTGCAGCGGAATTCCGGCGTGCCGTAAGGCCGAGACCGGGACGTCCGGCGCGGAGACCAGGAACGGTCCGCCGACGTCGGCCGCGACCGCGCGGCCGCCGCCGATCGAACCGTCGGCCGCGACGATGCGCACGACCTTGCCGTCCACCGCGACGGTCCCCGCCATGCGTTCGACCGCGACGCCGCGCACCTGCCCGCCGGCCACGTCCACCCCGGTCGTCTGAACGAGAATGCGGCTGCCGGCGATGGTCGCGCTGAAGGGACCGTGGACCGCGCCGACGGCGGTCGGTTCGGCGATGAACGGCCGCAGTTCGGCCAGCGTTCCGTCGTATCGCCCCTGGATCGCGAAGACGCCGGACCCGTACGCGCCGGCGCCGCTGAACCGGCCCATCGGCCCGTCGACGCGAATGTCGGAGAGCCGCACGTCCGACATGCTTCCGCCGAGGCTCACGCTGCCGGTCCCGAACGGGAAGGTCGCCACCTTCAGCTCGCGCCCGCGGATCGTCCCCGCCAGGCCGAAGGTCGACGGAGTCCCGCCGCCGGCCAAATCGCCGTCGACGACGCCGGAGATCGGCGGGAGGGGCGGGATCACGGCCCCCGGCAGCGTCGCTTCGCGGCGCACGTCAGCCAGCCGGAAGCCGCGCAAGTGCACCCAGCCGGCGCTCCCCGAAAACGGACGGGCCAGTTCGAACGCGCCGGCCAGTGATTCGCCGCCGGCGCGGGAGAACGAGAACGGACCGAACTCGCCGACGCCGTAGCGGTCGACCGTGAAGGTTCCGGCGCCGCTCGTGCGGCCCGTCGCCGCGAGCGTGCCGCGCACGCCGAACCCATACCCGATCGGCTGCTGGAAGAGGGCGGTTCCGTCGATCGTCGCGTCGGGAGCGATCACGTCGGTGTACGGGAGACCGGCGCCGGGGCCGTGCGCGTTGAGCACGAACGTCATGTCGCTGCCGCGATCGTGGAAGTCGGCGGATCCGCCGACGGCCAAGTCGGCGCTGCCGTAGTGAGCCGAGATCCCGCGGATCAGCAGGGCGGAATTGTAGTAGTCCGCGATCCCGTCGACGCGATCGATCGGGAACGCGCCGTACGCGAGGCGCGGCGAGCTGAACCAGGTGCGGATCAGCGGCTGGGCCAGCTGGGCCGAGAGCATCGTCTCGAAATGGGCGCTGCCCACGATCGGCTGGCGGGCCGAGAACGCGAAGAGCGAGCGCAGCGCCGCGAGGTCACCGTCGGTGGCCAGGGCGATGCGAAAGCGCGGGGTCCCGAAGAGGTCGTACAGCGAACCCTTTCCGTGCACCGGCACGCCGGCGATCGAGCCCGTCAGCGCGTTCGTCGAGAGCGCCCCGTCGGTCAAGATGAACGTGCCTTGCAGAGTGCGCAGCGAGCGCGCCAGCGCGGGGACCGTGATGCGCGCGTCGGCCAGCCGAAACGAGCCGCCGCTGCGGTAGGTGAAAACGGCCTGCGGCTTCGCCAAGGCGTAGTAGCTCACCGCGACGTCGTCGATCACGCCGTCGTCGAAGCGGACGGCCTTCGAGTGGACGACGAACCCGAGCGCGCCGCGCAGCGGGAGCTCGTGGGCGCGCAGCCGGGTCAGCGCGTACCCGCGGCTGGCGTCGATCAGCGAACGAACCGAGAGCGGATAGTTTCGAACCGGCGCGTCCGGCGCCCGTCGTGCCACCAGAACCCCGCTCATCTGCGCGGTGGTGCGGGCGTCGGACTTCACCGAGGCGTCGATCGAGACGCCGATGATCGTCTGGTAGGCGAGATCGGGCTGGAGCGGAGCGGCGTCGACCATGCGGATGACGCCGTCGCGAACGCGGGCGGTGAAGAAGTACGGCGCGGCCGCGACCTTCGTCGCCGTCGGCGGCGCCGCCGACGAGCCGCCCGGCCGGGAGAACGTGAGCGACCCGTCGGCGTGACGGGTGATCGTCAGAACCGGCTTCTGGATGGAGATCGCCGCGAACCCGAAACGGTGCTCGCCGCCCGGAAAGATGTCGCGCAGCGCGTATTCGACGTCGACCCGCGACGCGTCGAGGACCGGATCGCCGTTCTTCACGACGTGCACGTCGAAGAAGGCCGAGTGCCGCGTGCCGATCTTCTGATCGCCGAACCGCACCTCATAGCCGGTCGCGGTCGAGATCGCCGCCTCCAGCAGAACGCGCACGATGACGTGCCGGGCGAGGACCACGACCAAGAGCGCCGCGACGATGCCGGTGATGACCACCGTTCGACGGGACGCTCTCAGACCAAACACCGCTTCTTTCGTCCCCGAACCGGCATCCCGGCAAACGTAGAGGCTAAGGCTGGGAACTCCCTCCAGGAAACTCCCGAGTGTGAGCGCTAGAGGTCTAAGTTGCGGACCGTTCTCGCGTGCTCTTGGATGAAGAGTTTGCGCGGTTCGACCTTGTCACCCATCAGCGTGGTGAACATGCGCTCGGCGTCTTCCGAGGCCTCTTCCAGCGTGACTTGCTTGAGGCGGCGCTTCTGCGGATCCATCGTCGTGTCGGCCAGCTGCTCCGCGTCCATTTCGCCCAGACCCTTGAACTGCTGGACGGTCCATTCTTTGGGATCGCTCCCGTTGAAGATCTTTTCGAGGTCGGCGTCGGAGTAGGCCCACTCCTGACGCTTCCCTTTCTTCGCGCCATACAGCGGCGGCTGCGCGATGTAGACGTAGCCGCGTTCGATCAGCTGCTTCATCTGCCGGTAGAAGAACGTCAGCAGCAGCGTGCGGATGTGCGAACCGTCGACGTCGGCGTCCGTCATGATGATGATCTTGTGGTAGCGCAGCTTCTCGGCGTTGAACTCTTCGCCGAAGCCCGTGCCCAGCGCCGTGATCATCGTGCGGATCTCTTCGTTCGAGAGCATCTTGTCCAGACGCGCTTTCTCGACGTTGAGGATCTTGCCGCGCAGCG
>JAQBPM010000439.1 GCA_028287525.1 Vulcanimicrobiota bacterium
ACGTCCCCGACGGCGAAGATGTCCGGGTTCGAGGTGCGCAGCGTGTCGTCGACCGTTATGCCGGTGATGGCGTGGGAGACGACGCCGAGGCGTTCCAAGTCGAGCCCCTCGAGGTTCGGCACGCGTCCCAGCGCATAGAAGATTTCATGCGCGGCGACGCTGTGTTCGGCGCCGTTCTGCACGTAATGCACGACCTTCATTCCGTCGCCGCGCACGGTGACGCGCTCGACGCGCGCGCCGGTCTCGACGCGGATCCCCTCTTCGCGGAAGTACTCCGTGAGGCCGATCCCGAGGTCGTGATCCTCGCCGGAGAGCAGGTGGCCGGAACGAATCAGGATCGTTGTCGGTACGCCTGCGCGATGGAAGAATTGGCCGAGCTCGCTGCCGACGTATCCGCCGCCCAAGACGACCAGCGATTTCGGCGGCGCGTCGAGATCGAGCGCTTCGTCGCTGTCGATGAAGCCCGCCTCGACGAGGCCGGGCACGGCGGCCGGCGCCGTGATGCTGCCGGTGGCGAGGACGAAGCGCGGCGCGTACAGCACCTCGTCGCCGACGCGCAGCGTGGTCGTCGACTCGAACTGCGCCTCACCGTGAAATACCGGGAACGTCTCGATGCCTGCGATCCGATAGTCGGCCCAGCCGCGCACCAGCTCGCGCTTGCGTGCGGCAAGCGCGCGGTAGTCGAGCCGAGGCGCCTCGACGTCGATCGCCAGCTCCCGCGCGGTTCGAATGTCGTGCAGCAGGTCGGCGGTAGCCAGGAGGGTCTTGGAGGGCATGCAGCCGCGGAGGATGCACAGCCCGCCGAGCGGGCCGCGGTCGACGAGCGCGACGCTGGCGCCCAGATCGCGCGCCGTCCGGGCAGCCGCGTAGCCCCCGCTGCCTGCGCCGACGACGATCACATCGAAACGTTTTGGAATAGTTCTGCTCCCCAAGCGAGATGGTGCGTCCCGTCCGACCCCATCCGGCCCCCTGACGGTTCCGGTTGGGGGCATGCGGCGGCTTTTACCGACCGGCACGACCGATCCATGCAGGCAACCGCCGCAGGTGGCGCGGAACGGGTGCGACCGTGAATCTCGCCTTCGTCGGAAACGGCGCCCGCACGAAGCCGGCCGCGCTCGTCGCAGCTGTCGGCCTCCCGGCCGTCGCCGCGGTGGGCGCGGGTGGCCTCAGTGTCGGCTTCTTCCTCTGGTACGCGCTCGCCCTGAACCGGCCGCACGGCGGGCTATTTCTCGATGGGACGCTGGCGCTTGCTTTGGTAACCGGCGTTGCGGCGACGTACGCCGCGTGGCTGGGCTATGGGCGGTACTTCTCGCGGCGGACCCACGTGAGCGAAGTCACGGCGATGCAGTACGACGCCATCTCGTGGTCGGCGCTGGTGCTGCTGTGGGGAACGCTTCTTCCGCCGAGCGGAGCGCACGGCACGGCCCGCGCGGCGGCGGTCGCGGTCGGGGCGTTCGTGCTCGCCAAGCTGATCGTCGCGGCTCGCTTCAACCAGACGGTGCGCGACGTGGCGCTGACGTTTATCGTGACGCGCCTGCCGCTCATGGCCATCGCCGAGCTCGCAGCGATGGTGATCGGCCAGCGGCCGGGCGTGCATTACGCGGCGTCGGCAAACCCGCTCCTCGCGGTCTGGGGACGCTGGGACGCCGAACACTACCTCGGCATCGCGAAGAACGGCTACTCCGGCACGGAGTTCGCGTTCTTCCCGCTGTACCCGGCACTCATCAAGATCGTCGGCGCGTTCACCGGATCGGACCTCGTCGCCGGGCTCATCATCTCGAACGCCGCCAGCTTCCTGGGCCTGCTCTACCTCTACAAACTGATCGAGCACGAGTACAACCGGCACGTCGCGCAGCGCGCGACGTTCTACGTCTCGATCTTCCCGACCGCGATCTTCTTCTCGGCCGTCTACAGCGAGGCACTGTTCCTGTTCCTGACGGTCGCGTCGTTCTACTACGTGCGCGAACGGCGCTGGGTGATGGCGGGCGTGTTCGGCTACTTCGCCGCGCTGACGCGGTCGGAGGGGATCCTGCTGGCGGCTCCGCTGTTCATCGAATGGGCGATCGCCGCGAAAGAGGGCGGCCGCGAGTTCTTCCGCTACTGGGTCGACGACGTGCTGAAACCGCTGCTCGGCCTAGCGCTCGTCCCGCTCGGGATCGTCACCTACATGGCGTACCTCTGGGTCGTCACCGGCGACCCCCTGAAGTTCTCGCACGTGCAGGCGCATTGGGGACGCCATCTCGCGCTGCCTTGGGACAGCATCGGCAACTCGATCACCAAACTCTCGCACGCGCACACGCAGACGGTCGCCAATCAGAGTCTGGAACTCGCCTTCACCACGCTGATGGTCGTGGCGTTGTTCCTGGGCCTGCGCCGCCTGCGGCTCTCGTATAGCATCTACATGGCGCTCTCGATCCTCGTCCCGATGTCGACGTCGAGTCTGATGAGCATGCCGCGCTTCGCCCTCGTACTCTTCCCGATGTTTGCCTTGTTCGGCCTGTGGGGCGGCCGTCAACCGTTCAATAACGCGTACGTCGCATTCTCGCTGCCGCTCTTGGGGTTGTTCACCGTGCTCTTCGCCGATTGGTA
>JAQBPM010000441.1 GCA_028287525.1 Vulcanimicrobiota bacterium
GGAGCGGGGGACGATCCCGGTAGGGGTGAATGCGCCGGTCGGCGCTAGGGCGATTTCTTCCGCCCGAACCCGTCAACTAACCCCGTACGTGTGGAAGAAGGAGCAGTCTTGCATCGTTCTCTCCTCACCGGATTGTTCGTTTGCATTCTTTCGGCCGGTGTACCGGCGATAGCGTGCGCGGACACAGCGGGAGACTCGGGGACTCAGGCAGCCGCCACGGCGGCCGTGGCCAGCCCCTCCGACGTGGCGCTTCCTACTGAAGGCGCCGACCTTGCCATGTGGAACGCGACGCCGGCGAGCGCCGTCAACGCGGAACCGCCGGCAGGCAGCATGAGCTCGGCGCGCGTCTCGCGCCTGCTTCACGTGCAGAAATTCGCCAGCGGAATCGCCGCTCGCGGCGCCGCGATGGCGTCGATGCTGACCCGCAACGCGCTGCGGTTTCTGGGCGTGCCGTACGCATTCGGCGGCACGACCGCCCGCGCGTTCGATTGCTCGGGCTACGTGCAGCACGTCTTCGCGATGACGGGGACGCACTTGCCCCGCACGGCGGACGCGCAGTTCTTCGCCGCGCATCGTTTCGCGGGCAAGCCCAAAGCGGGCGACCTCGTGTTCTTCCAGACCTACGAGCCCGGTCCGTCGCACGTCGGCATCTCGCTCGGCGGCGACCGCTTTGTGCACGCGTCGTCGAGCCACGGCGTGACCGTCTCGACCCTGCACGACTCGTACTGGTCGGCGCGCTACCTCGGAGCGAAACGCGTCGTCCACTAACTCGCACCGCGGTCGAATCCCCGCCGGAGCCGACCCGTGCCCGATGATGAAGTGAACCTGCGAGCGGCCAACGCGTACGTCGTCTGGCCGCTCGCTATTTTAGATTACTTCCGCGAGCCGGCGGAGGCCACCGCGTGGTCCCGTCTGCACACGCGTCAAGCGCTCGTTTTCGGCGTCGCCGCGTGGCTCGGCTACTTTGCCCTGCTGGCGCTGCCGCTGCTGATCGTCATCGCGTTCCCCTCGGCCTCGACCGGAGCGATCGTCTGGTTGTACGGCGTCGCCTTTCTGGCTGATCTGGCCGCGGCGGTGATCCTCGCGGTGCTCGCGTTCCGCTATCGCGCGCGCGCACTGCGCGGCGACCTGTTTTCGATTCCCCTCGTCACGCCGCTCGCCGATCGAGTGCTGCGCATCGAGCGCTGAGAGAGGCGAGGGAACGTCGAGGGCGAGGCGAACCCAAGACGCCGCACCAGTGGGGCGTCGCCAAGTGGTAAGGCAGCGGGCTTTGAATCCGCCATGCGTTGGTTCGAATCCATCCGCCCCAGCAATCTCCTTGAGCTGCCGCCCGGCATCCGTCATTCCGAGCGTGTCGAGGAACCCTGGTGTCGCGCCGAGCGCAGTCGTGGTGCGACGCCCGACCTCGCCCATCACGTGCGGGCTCACCCCTCGACTGCGCTCGGGGTGAAACGAAGGCGGCTCGACAAGCTCGCCGTGACACACCCCGCCGCGCCGGTTGGACAAGCGAGCGCAGGACTGGCACGGCGGGCGCGCAAAGGGCGGGGATGCGTCTGCCGGTCGCTCGTCTGGCATTCCTCGGCTCGCTGGTCGCCTCGCTGAGCTTCGGCTCGACGGGAGGCGCGTTCGCGGCCGACGGCGCGGCGAGTTCCGCCTCGAACGACGCCGCCGCTGGATACGTCATCGCGCAACGGCTCTTTCGCGAGCGGAAGTTCGACGAGACCATCGTCGCGCTCGATGCGTTTCTCGCCCTGCATCCGCGCGACGCGCGGGCCCTCGTGCTGCGGGGCGACGCCAAGGCAGACCTCGGGCAGAACGAGCTCGCGCTCAAGGATTACAACGTCGCGATCGGGATCGCACCCGAGTATCAATATGCGTACGTGACCCGCTGCGAAACGCGGCTGCAGCTCGACGACACCAGCGGCGCGCTCGCCGACTGCAACACCGCGGTGCGGCTCGATCCGACCGATGCACTCGCCTACGAAGATCGCGCCGACGTGCAATTCGCACGTGAAACCTACGATCTCGCGCTGGCGGACTACGACAAGGCGATCGAAGCCGGGCGCAGTTCCGCGTACGTGTTCGCCGCGCGATGCGACTCCGAACGATTGGTCGGCAAGCGCGAACGCGCGCGCGCCGACTGCGAGAAAGCGCTCGCGCTCGATCCGAAGAGCCGGCGGGGTTTGTGGGCGCGCGCCAGGATCGCGCTGCTCGAGCAGCGGTACGTAGACGGCATCGCCGACCTGAACGCGTACATCGTGCAGAATCCGAGAGCGTCCGACACCGCGTACTACTTTCGCGGGCTCGCATACAACCGCATCATGAGCTACCGTCAGGCGCTCGACGATTTGCACACGTACGTGCAGCGTCGCCCCAGCGATGCGGACGGATACAAAGAGCGCGCGGTTGCGAGATATGGTGTGGGAGACAAGGAGGGAGCGCTGGCCGACCTCGGGATCGCGCAAAGTTCGTACCGCAAGGCCGCCGACGGCGCGGCGGCCGAACGCGTCGCGGAGATGCTGCGCGCGATCGCGGCCGGCAAGCCGCCGCCGCCGTAGAATATCCGCGCACGCTTGCTTGCGGGGGGACCCTACGCGACGGGACGGCCAAAGGCACGGGCCGTCTCCAAAGCGAACGCGCGGGTTGCGCGACGTGACTATCGTGGCGCACGCGGATCGATCGAAGAACGGAGCACCGATACCATGAACTTCAACGGTTCAGCACCGCAGCACAACTTGGAAGACCTCTCGATCCACGTTCACACGGTCGACGGCATCCAGGTCTTCGAGATCACGGGGTCGCTCGACATCGCGACGTCACCCGCGGTGCGCGCCGCCTTGGTGAGCGCGTCGGAGCGCGGAGATCATCGTCTGATCGTCGACCTGACGCGCATCGAATTCCTCGACTCGACGGGCCTGGGCGCCTTGATCGGCGCACAGCGGCGCGCGAAAGAATTCGGCGGCGAGGTGCGTATCGTCGCCAAAGAAGGGCAGATTCTGCGCCTGCTGCGCATCACCGGCCTGCTGAAGGTCTTCGCCGTGTACGGCAAGCTCGAAGAAGCCGCGAAGGACGGCCAGCGAGTCGGCGACCTCTAGCGCTGCCCGAACGACTTTACGCCGGCCGGCGGCCCGCCGCCAGAGATTCGTCGAGCAGTTCGATGACGTGCTTCACCGCGATGCCGGCGCCGCCGGCGCGGTCGAGGCCGTTCCGAATCTGCAGCGCGCAGCCCGGATTCGCCGTCGCGACGATCGTCGGCGCGACTTCGAGGACGCGGTCGACCTTGCGCCGCTGCAGCCGCTGCGCCATCTCCGGCTGCGTGACGTTGTAGATTCCGGCCGAACCGCAGCAGAGCGATGACTCCGCCATCTCGCGGATCTCGAGCCCAGGGATCGCTTCGAGCAAACGGCGCGGCGGCGCGGTGATACGCTGCGCGTGCGCGAGATGACAGGCGTCCTGGTACGTGACGATCCCGCGCAGCGGCCCGAGCGCTTCCGGCGGCAGCCCCATTTCGTCGACGTACTCCGTCACGTCGCGGACCTTGGCGGAAAACGCGATCGCGCGGTCGGCCCACGCCGGGTCGTCGTGCAGGAGGTGGCCGTACTCCTTGAGCGCCGAACCGCAGCCGGCCGCGTTGATGACGTAGACGTCGGCGTCGCTGCGTTCGAACGCTGCGATGTTGCGCTTCGCGAGCTCGCGTCCGCGCGGCATCTCGCCGGCATGGATCGTGATCGCACCGCAGCAGCCTTGATCGCGCGGCACGACGACCTCGACGCCGGCCGCGTTGAGCACGCGCACCGTCGCTTCGTTCCATTCCGCGAACGCGACGTGCATGATGCAGCCCGCGTGCAGAAACGCTGTCGCGCGCGGCTGCGCGGACGGCGCGAAGTGTTGTCCGCGCGGGATGAAGAAGCGGTCGGAGATGCGCGGCGCCATCGCTTCGACGTCCTGCAGTCCGAGCGCGCGCAAGATTCCGCTACGGCGAACGAGATCGCGCAAACCGCTGCGCTGATACAGCTTGAGCGCGCGCGCTGCGGCGCGCATCCAGCCGAGTTTTCCGAACAGCCCGCCGATGAGCACGGCTCGGGCCAGGCGTGCCCACCACGTCCGAACCGGCGCCTGGGCGCGGACGATCTGTGTGCGCGCCGGCTCGAGGATCTTTCCGTACTCCACACCTGAGGGGCAGACGGCCTCGCAGGCGCGGCAGTCCAGGCACTCCGACATCTGGTGGACGAAGCCCGGGCTGGTGAGGTCGAGACGCTCTTCCGCGACCGCTTTGATCAGCGCGATGCGTCCGCGCGGTCCGGACGTCTCGACCAGCGTTTCGACATAAGTCGGACAGGTCGGCAAGCATAGACCGCAGCGCACGCAGCGGTCGAACACGTCGGACGGCGGGACATCCGGGGCAACGAATCCGAGGTGCGCCTGGGGGTCGATCACGATGACAGTCGGTTCGCGAGCGCGAAACGAAGGACATGCATCCCGGTTCACCGCGGCCCGATCCGACACGCGCTCGCACCTCCGAGGCCGCGCTGACGCTGACCTGCAGCGCCTGCGGCTCCGCCGCGGCGGACCTGGACGCGATCGTGTGCGCCGCGTGCGGCGATCTCTTGGCGTTCGTGCTCGACGTCTCCACCGTCGACGGGCGCACCGTAGACCGCATCGCGCGCGCGCGCCGCGCGTCGAGCGAACCGCGCGACCGCAGCGGCGTCTGGCGCTTCCGCGAACTCTTGCCGTTCGTCCCCGACGACGCGATCACGACGTTGCGCGAAGGAGACGTTCCGCTCTACGACGGTCCGCGCGGCGCGGCGTACGCCGGCGTCCAGCGGCTCGCCTACCTGCATTTGGGGATGAACCCGACGGCGTCGTTCAAGGACGCCGGGATGACCGTTGCCGTGTCGCGCGCCCGCGCGCGGGGCGCGCGCATCGCGGTGTGCGCCAGCACCGGAAACACCGCCGCGTCGATGGCCGCCTACGCCGCGCGCGCGGGCATCACCGCGGTCGTCATCGCGCCGGTCGACGGCATCAGCGCGGCGAAGGTCGCGCAGACGCTCGACTACGGCGCGCACGTCGTCGCGGTCGACGGCGATTTCGACGACGCGCTGCGCGCGGTGCGCGCGCTCGACCCGGCGACCGTCGCGGTGGTGAACAGCGTCAACCCGTTTCGGATCGAGGGTCAGAAGACGGCCGCGTTCGTTTTGCTCGAACAGCGCGAATGGAAGGCGCCGGACTGGGTCGTGCTGCCGGGCGGAAACCTCGGGAACACGAGCGCCCTGGGCAAAGGCTTTCGGGAAGCGCGGGCGATCGGGCTGAGCGCGGCGGAGCCGCGGCTGGCCGTCGTGCAGGCGTCCGGCGCCGCACCGTTCGCGCGCGCGTGGCGCGACGACGCGGAGCTCGTTCCGGTTCGGGCGCAGACCGACGCGACGGCGATCAAGATCGGCGCGCCCGCGTCTTGGAAAAAGGCGCGCGCCGAAGTTCGCGCGTCGAACGGCACCGTGCTCTCGGTCGACGATGTCGAGATCGCGGAAGCGCGCGCCGTGATCGGACGCGACGGCGTCGGCTGTGAGCCGGCGTCGGCCGCTTCGCTGGCCGGTCTGCGGCGGCTGGTCAACGACGGAACGATCGCGCGCGACGCCGACATCGTCTGCGTGCTGACCGGTCATGTGCTCAAGGATACCGCGTACGCGACCCGCTATCACGAGTCGGGCGCGGCGCATGCGAACGCGATCGTGCGCGGCACGAGCGTCGCGGAGTATCTCGGCGCGCTCCTGGCGGCGCGCGCGTGACGGCGGCAGCGAGCACGACGGCGTTCACGGTCTCCGCACCGGCGTCGAGCGCGAACCTCGGTGCCGGTTTCGACGCGGTCGCGCTCGCGATCGAGATTCGCATGTCGGCGCAGGTGCGCGAGCTTCCGCGCGGCGCGGCGGCTGCGTGGACCTACGGCGGCCGTCACGCACCGACGCATGACGGCCTGCGCGGCTGTGTCGAGGCCGCGATCGCGCGGATCGCGCCCGACGCGCCGCCGCTCGCCGTCGAGCTCCTCAACGAGATTCCGCTCGGCGCCGGCCTCGGCAGCAGTGCCGCCGCGTATGCGATCGGCGTCGCGATCGGCGCGCGGTTTGCCGATCCGCCGCTCGCCGACGACGATCTCGCACACGCCCTCGCCGAGCTCGAAGGACATCCCGACAACGCGCTGGCCGCATGGTACGGCGGGGCGGTCGTCGCGGCGATGGGCGACGACGGGCTGACCTCCGCGCGTTTCCCGCCGCCGCCGGCACAAGCCGTGGTCGTCGTTCCCGACATCGTCCTGCCCACGCACGAGGCGCGCGCGCTGCTGCCGCGCGCCTACCCTCGCGCCGACGCCGTCTACAACATTCAGCGCGCCGCGCTCCTGGGCGCCGCGCTGGCAAGCGGTCGGACCGATCTCCTGCGAGCTGCCATGCGCGACCGGCTGCATCAGCCGTATCGGGCGAACGCGATTCCCGGGCTGGCCGAGATCCTGCGCCTCGACGATCCGGCGCTGCTGGCGATCGCCCTGTCCGGGGCCGGACCGTCCGTGCTGGCTCTGGCGGCGAGCGAGCCCGCGCGCATCGGCGCGACGATCGCTGCCGAGTTCGCCGCTCGAGGCGTGACGAGCGAAGTCTTGACCCCCGCTTTGGCTCGAGCTGGGGTGAGCGTGACGCTGGGAACGCCCGCCTAGGGCGACCGCGCTAGAGGGGCCGCCCCCACCCGCGAGAAGGAAGAGGGTGATGATCAACGTCAGCGTGGGTTCGCCCGCCGGGATGTGCACCGTGGCGAACCCCGCGTTCTATCGCTACGTGCTGCGCCTGGCCGAAGCCCCGCTGCACGCGAGCGCGCTGGATCGGGCGCAGCTCGACGTTTTGGCCAACGTACCGCACGCGTACGCGGATGAAGAAGAGTGCTCCGGCGACGGCTGGCGCATCGTCCCCGCGATGTCGTACGAAGACTGGCCGGTGCTCGAAGCGACGCCGCAGCGTTTGCGCGCCGCGTTCCAGACCGCGCGCCGCTTGTTGTGGGCGAACGCCGGTCCGGTCGGCATCAGCGCAGGCGACATGATCGCGATCGACACCGAGATCGAATCCGTTTTGGGCGTGTTGAGCCAAGCCGAAGCCGGAGGCTTCAGCGTCAACGTCTCCTACGTCAGCTAAGCCTTCGGCATCGAGGGCAACGAATCAAAATTTGTTGCCGAAGAGCGAACCGATGACGCCGCCGACGTTGCCCTGACCGCCGGTTCGCTGCGCGCCTTCGGCCTGCGGCTCGTGATACGTCATCGACTGCAGACCCAAGCGGCCGGGACCCGTGAAGCGGTTCATCATCA
>JAQBPM010000080.1 GCA_028287525.1 Vulcanimicrobiota bacterium
CGCGGACGCAGCGTGTTGTCTTTCCAGCCGCGGTCGTTTTCACGCGAGACGTCGCGGAACGCCTTGGGCGACGCTTTCGCGAGCACGTACAGATCGCCGGCGGTGAGCAGCCGGTGCTGCGGTCCCACCAGACTGTTGATCGCGGCGAGCTCCGCACCGACGAGCGCGGCGCTCTCGCTCGTGCCGCCGACTCCGCCGAAGCCGTAGCCGTGCCAGTACACGCGCAGATGCCCCGACGCGTCGGCCGAGACGTCGGGGACCATCCGGTTGTGCACGTACTGGGTCGAGAAGATGAAGTCGCTCGGCGCGTCCTGCCATGCCGGACGCGGCTCGGTCGAGAGGCCGCCGCCGCCGGCGTGGTCGTTGTCGTTCCAAGGACCCTCGTCGGCCACGCCGTCGCGATCGCCCAGCTGCGTGCCGCCGGCGCAGATCACGTACGGTGAGACGCACGGCCACGCAACGCGCGGACGTTCGATTCCGGCCTCGCGGAAGCCGTACGCGCCGTCGTCACCGGACGGCACGACTAGCGGAATTCCGCGGACGATCGCTTCCAGCTGCGGCAGCGGGGTCGGGCCGTAGCGCGCCGCGATCGGGCCGTCGGCCGGCCCGACGGCGAACGGGAAGACGATCACCGTCGGGTCGAGGTCGAGCGCCCGTGCGAGGGCGAGCGTCCCGTCGTTGCCGGGCGAACAGACGTCGTCGTACTGCACGATCGTTTCGGCGAGCGGCGCCATCGTGAGCACGGCGTCGACGTCGAGCGCCGGTTCCTGGCCGCGGTCGTCGCGCCCGCAGTCGCTGGAGGGCGACTTAAAGGCGAAGCTGCGTTCGCTCACGCGAGCGGCGCTGGCGCCGGGCGGCGGCGCGTCGGCCGGCGCCAGGAACCGTTTGATGTCGTTGAGGTCGAAGCGGTCGGAGGCGTCCTCGACCACCACCACCCGCTGGCTGCCGCCGCCGTCGGGGATCGCATCGGTCATCGAGCGGAACCGCGCCGGTTCGTACCAATCGCCCCGAAAGTACGTAAACGAGGGGCGCGTGTCCGCCAGACGCGGGGTCGTCGCGACGACCGCGCCGCTGATCGCGCGCACGCCGCCGAACGGAATGGTGAGCGGGCCGGCCGGTGCCAGGACCGTGCGCGTGCCGTCGGTCCATTTCATCCAGTGCGTTCCGAAGACGTGCTCGGCCTGATCGACCCGGAACACGCCGCCGCCGATGAGGGCGCCGGCGGTCCCGGCGTTGCTGACGTCCTGCGCCTTCAGCCACACGTTGAGCGCGCGCAGGTCCGCGGCGCGGCCGAATTGCTCGACGAACTGGTCTCGGGTGAGGGCCCTGCGATGGGCCGGGTTCGCCGGGTCGCTCATTCGCGCCGCGAGCCCGTCGAGGTCGCCGCGCGGCTGGAGCTCGATCGCGATCCGGAGCAGGGTCGCCGGGTTGGCGGGCCCATCCTGATGCAGCCCGCCGAGGGCGGCGAGCGGAGGTGAGATGCGCGTGCTCGCGGCGCGGGCTTCCTGGGACGCCGCCGAAAGGGAGAGCGCCAAACTCACGCAACCGACTAGGACCGGGTATCGTTTGGAGTTCAACCGCGTCCTTTCCGAGGGGGTTCGCCCGTGCAACGCACCGCGTTCATTCGAAGTCTCATCGCGACGGTCGGCCTGACCGAGCTGACCCGCACGATGCCGGCCGGGGCTGCGATCGACGAACCGTCCATCGGTCGTGAGGTGTTCGGACAGCTTCGCGACGACGGTGATCTCCTCTTCGACTCGTCTTTCTACGAGCACTTGAACGAGGTCGGGTCGGTCATCTCCGAGACGGTGCGCACGCGCTACCCGTATCCGATCCGCTACTACATCGTGCGCGGTGATTCCGCCAACGCATTTTCGGTCCCGGGCGGCAACATCTACGTCAACGAGCCCTTGCTGCGGCTTGCCAAGAACCGCGACGAACTCGCCGGCGTGCTGGCGCACGAGACCGGACACATGGTCCTGCATCACGTCGCGCAGCATATGGCGTCGCTGCAGAAGAAGAGCACCGTCGCGCAGGTCGGCTCGATCCTGGCGCAAGTCGTGCTCGGACCGCTCGCTGGTGCCGCGGTCGACTACGGCTCGCAGTATGCGGTCGCCGGCAGCGACGCGGCCCAATCGCGCCACATCGAAGCGCAAGCCGACGAAGAAGGCGCGCGCATCATGGCGGCGACCAATCAATACAATCCGTGGGGCATGGTTTGGTTCTTCCAGATCATGACCGAGTCGTACGGACCCGGTCAGAACAGCTGGCTGCGCGATCACCCGCTCGACCAAGCGCGCATCGACGACCTGCAGAACCAGTTCCGCAGCAGTCCCGACGTCTTCGGAAAATACAAGGACACGAAAGCGAAGGACACCGTCTACTGGTAGCGCTCGTACGAGTGCTGGGCGGCTAACCGGCGGTTCCCGTTCGCCGGCAAGAATGATCCAACCGACGTCCGAGCTGCGTTTCAGGGAGTGTGACAAGCTCGGGGATGGTCATGACGGCTCCCCAGCTCGCTCTCGGCGAAGCAACCGACGGCGAGCTCCTCGCGCTCGTCGCTCAGCGGCACGCCGAGGCGTTTGAGGAACTCCATCGTCGCCACGCTCCGGCGGTGCACGCGATGGCCCGGCGGCTCTTCAACGACTCCGAGCTCGCCGCCGAGGTTACGCAAGTGGCGTTCATGCGGTTGTGGGAGCGGCACGTTGCGGATCGCGACGGGCGCCTTCGCGCGTGGCTGTTGCGGGTCGCGCACAACGCCGGCGTCGACCGTCTGCGGCGCAAAGGCGTATCGACGTTACCGCTCGACGACGCGCAAGATCGTGCCGCCGATTCCCCAGGTCCCCATGATGAAGTGATCGTGAACGAACGAAAAAACGACGTACGCGCGGCGTTGGGTGCGCTGCCGACCGCACAACGGAGCGCAATCGAGCTCGCATACTTCGGCGGACTGAGCCAGACCGAGATCGCCGAACTCACCGGAGAGCCCCTTGGAACCGTCAAGGGACGCATTCGTCTCGGCATGCAGCGGCTGCGATCGCTCATGACGACAGCAGGAGAACTCGCATGACGCACGATCTCGATCTGCACGGTGACGTGGAAGCGTACGTGCTTGGAGCTCTCGACGATACCGAAGCGACGGCGTTCGAACGGCATCTCGATGACTGTCCGTCATGCCAGCGCGAGGTCATCTCCTACGTTCCCGTCTTGCGGGCGCTGCGAGAGGTCACTTTGCCGGCCGCTCCACCGCTTCGCACGCGCCCGAAGAACGTCGTCCCGTTCCGGGCGCTCCTTGCAACGGCAGCGGTAGCGCTGTTCAGCATCGGCGGGCTTGGCGGAGCGAGCATGCAGCACGCGATGAGCAGCGACATGGTGACGGTCGCGCAGATGGGTGCCACGAGCGCCGAGAACATTCCGCTTCGCGGTTCCCGAGCGGAGGGTCGCGCAATCGTCGGTGAAGCGCGGCGCCGGACGGCGTTCGTCGTCGCCGGCCTGCCCGAGCCCGGTCCGAA
>JAQBPM010000009.1 GCA_028287525.1 Vulcanimicrobiota bacterium
GCCTCGGCGATCCGCCCGATCGCCTCCTTCGCGCCGGCGCGGATCAGTTCGCGCGCGCGGGCCGGAGAGACGGAATTCGTCGCGTAGCGGCCGATCGAGTCTTTCACGACGACGCCGGTGATCCACGGCATCTGCGCCTGCAGCTCTTCGATGCAGGCGCGGTCGCCGGTCACCAGGACGACGGGAACGCCGGCGAGACCGAGCACCGCTGCGTTGAGCGTCGCCTCGCTGCAGCGAATCCCGTTGACGCGCGTGTCGCGCAGCGTTTCGCTGGTGTAGGTGTGGTCGAGCGCCGCATCTTGCGTTCCGCACGCGCCATGATATCCGGTGAAGAAGGCCGCATGGAACGAACCGTCGATCCCCTCGGCCATGGAGAACGGCTTGCGGTTTCCGGAGATCATCCGCACGTCGTCGGGCAGCTCGTCCCACAGGACGTTGCGCATCGACGAATGCGAGTCGTTGATCAGCACGTCGCCTGCGCCGCCCTCGCGTGCGCCGTCGATCGCCGCGCGGACTTCCTGCGACATCAACCGGCGGTAGTACGGATATTCGGTGGTGTTGGTGGGATCGCACTGCGTCCAGGAACAGACCGCGGCGGTCCCCTCCATGTCGCACGAAATGTAGAGCCGAGGAGACGCTGTCATCGAAGAGTTCATCAACCGCCGAGTTGCTGGAGTGCGGCGCGGGCGTCCGCGGCGCGAGGGTCGTTGGGTCCGACGAGCTTGAGGTAGTGGTTGAAGGCCGTCACCGCATCGCTGCGCCGGCCGACGGCCTGTAAGACCACGCCGCGATTGAACACCGCGGTCGGGAACCCCGGCCGCTCTTTGAGGACGCGGTCGAGGTTCGCGAGCGCTTCCAAGTCGTGGCCGGTCTGGTGCAGCGCGACCGCGTCGTCCGTGCGCACGTCGGGGTTGGTCGGGTCGAGCGCCAGCGCGCGCCGGTAGTATCCGTCCGCCTTGTCGAACTTCTGAGCGTCGAATTCCATGTTGCCGAGCGCGACGAGCGCCGCAAGGTCCTTCGGGTTGCGCGCGAGGCGTGCGCGCAATTCGACGATCGCGTGCATCACCGGAGCCGGCGGGCCGCCCGGCGTGCCGCCGCCGACCTGCTGCCCAGGCAGCGCGTTGGAGTTCGCGACCGGTCCCGTTCCGGTCTGCGGCACGGTGAACGTTCCCGGCGGGTCCGTCGCGATCGGCGCCGGCGTGGCGCGGATGTTCGCGTCGCCCTGCTGCGCGATCGTTCCGCTCGGCCCGAAGGCCGAGCCGGTCGTGCCGAAGCCGATCCTCAGGAAGTAGCCGGTCACGCCGAGGAAGAGAAGCGCGAAGACGGCGAGGATCGGAATCGCGATACGCCCAGGCAAGCCCACGAGGCTCTCTTGGCGAAGCACCTCGCATGGTCCCCGGTCTGCCGGACGTCGCTGAGCTGCAGCTCCTCTTCGCGCAATACAACTTTCTCTATTTCAACGGTGAGATCCCGACGTATCGGATCGCCTACAACGCGCGCTTCTCGAACTGCGCCGGACGGATCACGTACAAGCCGAAGCCGGTGATCGAACTCTCGCCGAAGCACCTCAAAGGGCAGCTTCAGGAGCTGCGCGACACCTTGCTGCACGAAATGATCCACGCCTGGCTGCATGCGCGCGGCGAGAACCCCGGCCACACGCCGCGCTTCAAGGCGAAGATGAAGGAGCTGGGCTTGCGTTCGATCTACCACGACCTCGGCCGCGCGGCCCCTCTCAACGAGTCGACGAAGCGCTATATCCTGCGCTGCGAGAAGTGTACGATGGAGGTGCTGCGCAAGCGAAAGCCCTCCGAGAACCTGGTGTGCGCGCGCTGCCGCAAGCCGTTGACGGCGTTCGAGGTACTGGAGATGCGGCCGGTCGAAATCGGGCGCGCGGCTTCTCGCAGTCGAAAGTGACGCCCTTAAGAGCTCACGTCCGCATCCCGTACATCGCAACGATCACCGGGTAGTCGGGGTCATCCGACTCTAGTTCCGCCTTCGTGAAGTCCTCGATCGCAAGGTAGCTCAGCATCCCGGAAGCCGTGAGGACGTTCCCGTATGTCTGCACGCTGGTTTGTCCAAAGCCGGCGTCGGCCAACATACGCGCCGCTGCCTGTCCCGTGAAACGGTAGTAGTCGCCCCACCGGTCGGCGTCGTAGCGCGAGACTTGAGCAATCCCCGGCACCGTGCACAAGAGGACTCCGCCCGGCTTGAGCGCCGTGAAAAGGTGTCGGAGCGCAGCACGGTAGTCGTAGATGAAGTGCAGCGTCTGTGTAACGATGATGCAGTCGAACGCGTCGACCGGGATTCCCGTTCCACTTTCCAGGTCGCCCACGATCGTCGCCGTCGCGCTCCCCGTAACGTGGAGGATGTCCGACGTGACATCGGTTCCGTACCGCATCGTGTATTCGTTGTCGGCGACTTCCAAGACGCGTCCGTGAACGTCGCTCTGGTGCCTGCTGAGAAACTTTTCGATGTAGTACCGATCGACGGACTTTCCGCGCCAGCTTCCATCTACCGCGACCGGCGCGACGCGTCGCCAGGGATCCAATGGCGACGGCCGTAGTCGATACCGTCGCTTCACAATCCACCGGTACGCTTGCGGTGGAATCGTTCGCTTGACAATGTCTTTGATGCTCATGATTGGGCGCCCAATGCGGCCATCTTGTGACCGCGGGTTGGAGACGGCTCGCCAGGTTCGCCACCGAGCACCCCTCGATGACAAATCATGCAGCAATTATGAGAAAATCGTCAAGAAGTCGCAGCAGCTCTGAGTTTTCATCCGCGGAAATGCGTGCTCAGTGAAAAGACGCCGCAGTCTTACGGACTCGTCAGCTAGGTCTTTCGGCCGGACGCAAGAGGCAGAGTCCCAAGGTTCGGCCGAATCGCGCCTGCGCTAGCGGTTCCAGATCGGGAGGTGGCGTAGGGCGAGGCTGATGGCTGCGCCGATGAGGCCGATCGCTAGCATCGTGATGAGGGCGGGTGAGGAGACCCGCTTGGCGATGCTCGGCGCGATGCCGCCGCCGGCGATTCCGCCGAGGACGAGCGGCGTCGTAACTGCCCAGTCGACGTCGCCGGCGAGCGCGTGCGCGACGATGCCGATCGGCGCGGTCATCGTCACGACGAACGCCGTCGTCGCCGCGACGACGTGCGGCGGCATGCGGGCCGCGATCAGCAGCAGCGGGACCATGACGAAGCCGCCGCCGATGCCGAACGCCGAGGAGAAGAAGCCCATCGCGAGACCGCCGGCGACCCCGACTCGCCAGTCATGCGCGAAATTGCGCTCTCCTGCAGCGCGGCTCTCGATTCCGCGCCGCCGGATCACGAGGATCGCGAGCGTGACGAGCATCGCACCGTATGCGACGTCGAAGCCGGCCGGGCTGAAGTGGCGCACGGCGAGCACGCCGAGGATCGACGCCGGCACGGCGCCTAGCGTGAACGGCATCGCGAGCCGAAAGTCGATCGTCTTGTGACGCCAGAAGCCGATCGTGGAGCTCGCCGTGTTCGCGAGCACGAGCACGAGCGACGTCCCAGCGACTTCCGCCGGCGGAATGCCGAAGGCGAGCCGCAGCACGGGAATCACGACGAAGCCGCCGCCGAGGCCGACCAGCGAGCCGAAGACGCTCGCGGCCGCACCGATCAGGAACAGCCCGGCGGCGCCGAGCGGCGTCAGACCGTGCACCTCAGTGATCCGCCGCGACGGTAGCTTGCGGGAGGTTGTCCGGGTCGAGCAGCGTCGAGATGTTCTTTTGACTGGGTTCGAGCAAGCCGACGATCTCGAAGTTGCGCAGCGGCAGGGTCTTGCCTTTCACGAACACCGGCGTGAGCTCGTTGACGATGAAGCGCTCCTTCACTTCCTCGTACGTCGACTCACTGATGATGGTCTGGCCGCCCTTGGCGACGTTGTACAGGCGCGCGGCGGTGTTGACGTTGTCGCCGATGACGGTGTAGTTCAGCCGGTCGGCCGAGCCGAGGTTGCCCATGACGACCTCGCCCGTGTTCAAGCCCATCCCGACCGTGAAGATCGGCCGGCCTTGCGCGGCCCACTCGGTCATCATGGTCAGGATCTTTTGCTGCTGTTCCCAGGCGGAGCGCACGGCGTTGTATGCGTCGTCGGGCTGGGGATTCGGCGCCGAGAACACTGCCATCAAGCAGTCGCCGATGAACTTGTCGACGAAGCCGCCGTACTGGAACACGATCCGGCACATCTCTTCGAAGTACTCGTTGAGCGCGCCGTAGATCTCCTCAGGCGACATCTTCTCCGACATCGCCGTGAAGCCGCGGATATCGGAGTAGAAGATCGTGACCTTCACCCGTTTGCCGGAGAGATCGAGCGCCTTGAGCGGGTCGTCGTGCGCGAGCATGTGCTCGACGATCGCCGGCGAGACGTGCTTGCCGAACATCTCGGTGATCACGCGTTTGTCCGCGCCTTCCGTAACGGTGCGGTACAGCGCGACGAAGAGCGCCGCGAGCGCGATCGACGCGTCGACGTGAACGAGGTTGACCCAATGCAGCGTCACCCCGTAGGCCAGCACGGCGAAGATCGAGTAGACGACGACGACTCCGGCGCCGAGCGCGATCCCGACGACCGGGCGCAGCTGCGTCACGAGAAAGCCGACCAGCAGCGGGAAGAGGACGATCAGCGCGAGGTCGAGCGCCGGCGGAACGCGGCGGATGTACGTCGAGCGCATCAGCTGGTCCATCAGCCGCAGGTTGGTGAAGACTCCGGGGTATCGGCCGTTCGGCGTGACGACGAAGTCGCCCAGCGCCTGCGCGGTCGTTCCGATCACGATCACGTTGCCGCCCGCAAATGCGTGCAGGTCCTCGGCGCTCATCGAGAGCGCCGTGACGGCCGGGATCGCTTGGAAGAACGGCACCGTGAGGCTCGAGGATCCCAGCCGCGCGCCGCCCTCGCTGCCGATCTGCGTGTTCTCGTGCACCTGGAACGGCAGCATGAGGAACTTGCTCTCGCCGTCCAGCGGCACGTCGGTCGGCCCGAGGCTCGCGCGCCAGTCGTCGCGGGCGCGAATCGGCTGCGCGGTGTGCGTCTCGATCGTTTTCGCGGCGAGCGACTCGTACGGTCCGTCGACCAGCGGCTGCCCGACCGTCCATCCGCCCGGGGTGTCGACGGTGGTGAAGCCGATCGCGGCGTTGTTGCGCACTGCCGGAATCGGCAATTCCGCGTACACGTGGCCGCCCGGCGTCGTGATGCTGAACCCGTCGACGGCGCGCTGCACTTTGAGCCCTGCGGCGAACGCGCCGTCCTGGGCCGGCGACGACGGATCGGGAAAGGTGACGTCGAACGCGACGACGCTCGCGCGGGCTTGATGGAGTCGCTCGAGCAGCGTCCCGTAGACCGAACGCGGCCACGGGAACGCGCCGACCCCGCCGTGCGCGGCGTCCTGCAGCGAGACTTCGTCGATCGCGATCAGGCGCAGGTGTTCATTTTCAGAATCGTAGTTCGGAAAGCGGACGATCTTCCCGAGCGGGCCGTCGCGCAGCCAGAACGTCGTGTCGTTGATGACGACGAAGTCGGCGAGGCGGTTCACCGTCGCGAACTGCTCTTTCGGCGCAAGGTAGCATACGACGCCGACCAGCGCCGCGAGGGCCGATAAGGCCATCGCGACGCCTAGGATGCGGAGCCGTCGTATGCGCATCGCGCCGAGCGGTCAGCTCTGGACGCGCCCGATGTAGCGGCGGTCGCGCGTGTCGATGCGGATCACGTCGCCGGGGTTGACGAACAGCGGAACGTTGACCGTCGCGCCGGTTTCCAACTTCGCCGGTTTGGTCGTGCCTTGCGCGGTATCGCCTTTGAAGCCGGGATCGGTTTCTTCTACTTTCAGCTCGACGTGCGCCGGGAGGTCGGCGCCGATCGGCACGCCGTCGTGGAACTGGACGTCGATCTTCATACCGTCGCTCAGGAAGTCGGCGGGATCGCCGATGAGGTCTTTTTGCAGGGTGAAGTTTTCGTACGACTCGGTGTCCATGAAATGGTAGCCGTCCGCGTCGTTGTAGAGCATCTGCATCGCACGGTTGTCGACCGTTGCGCGTTCCAGCTTTTCACCGGCGCGGAACGTCCGCTCGACGGTGGCGCCGGTCTTGACGTTCTTCAGACGGGTGCGGACGAAGGCCGAGCCCTTCCCGGGCTTGACGTGCAGAAACTCGATGACGGTCCATAACTGGCCCTCGATGACGATCGTGACGCCGTTACGGAAATCGTTGGAAGAAATCATGAAGGTTCGAGATGTGCTCCAGGAAGAGACGCGCCGCGCCTAGGTGCGCTTCGCTTTCAGCAGGGAAAGCCGGTTTTCCGTCCCGCGACGCAAGCGTTCGATGTTCTCGCGGTGGCGGGTGACGATGAGGATTGCGGAGAGGATGCCGTAGGCGAGTCCGATCGGCCCCAAACCGAACCACAGCACCGGCGCCATCGCGATCGAAGCCAGCATCGAGCCGACCGAGGCGTAGCCCGTTGCGACGACGGCGGCGATCCAGACCACGACGAAGGCCAGCCCGGCCGGCCACCATAGCGCGAAGAGTGCGCCGAACGCGGTCGCGACGCCCTTCCCGCCCTTGAAGCCTAAAAACGGCGACCAGCAGTGGCCGACGACGGCGGCGAGCGCCGCCGCGGACGCGGCGAGCGGTCCGCCGAGTGCTCCGGCCGCGAGAGCCGGGGCGAAGCCCTTGAGTCCGTCCAGCGCGAGCACGACGATCGCGCCGCGCCTGCCCAGCGTGCGCAGCGCGTTCGCGGCGCCGATGTTGCCGCTGCCGGCCTGGCGGATGTCCGTACCGTAGAACGCGCGCGAAACCAGCACGCCGAACGGCACCGAGCCGACGGCGAACGCAACGACGACGGAGATCGCGACCGCGAGGGCTTCGTTCACTCCTTGTCCTCGTGACGGCCGGACCGTTCGCGAAACTCCAACGTCAGCGGAACGCCTTCGAAGTCGAACTCCGCGCGCAGCGTGTTCTCGATGAACCGTTTGTACGATGCCGGGACCAGGTCCGGATCGTTGACGTGGAAGACGAACAGCGGCGGGTGCGTCTGCGGCTGCGAGCAGAAGAGCATCTTGAGCGGCTTGCCGGATTGGATCGGCGGCGGATGCGCGACGACCGCGTCGCGGACGACGGCGTTGAGCTTCGCCGTCGGGATGCGCCGGTCGAGGTTTTCCGCCACGCGTTCGACGATCGGCATGAGGCTCTGCAGGCGGCGCTTCGTCAGCGCCGAGAGGAACGTCACCGGCGCGAACGATGCGAACGGCAGCTGGGCGTGAATCTCGGCGGCGAGGTCGTTCTGGCTGTACTCGCCCAGCTCGCGCACGAGGTCGTACTTGTTGCCGACGATGATCAGCGCCTTGCGCTCTTCGAGCGCGATGCCGGCGAGCCGCCGATCCTGATTGGTCGGGCCTTTGAGCGCGTCGATCAGCAGCACCGCGACGTCGCAGCGCGCGATCGCTTTGAGCGAGCGCAGCGAGGAGTAGTACTCGATCGAGCCGTGATGGTTCACTTTCTTGCGCACGCCGGCGGTATCGATGAGGCGGAACGTGCGCTGCTTCCAGGTGAAGAGCGTGTCGATCGCGTCGCGCGTCGTTCCCGGGACGTCCGAAACGATCGCACGCTCTTCATCGAGCAGCGCGTTGAGCAGCGACGACTTGCCGACGTTGGGCTGACCGATCAGCGCGATGGCGAGCTCCGGCGCTTCGAGCCGGTTCGGATCGTCGGGCGGTAGGACGGCGACGATCGCGTCGAGGAGATCGCCCGTTCCTTCACCATGCATCGCGGAGACGGCGTGCGGTTCGCCGAAACCGAGGCCGCTGAACTCGGCGTGCACCGACGCCAGCGCTTTCGGCGATTCGACTTTGTTCGCGACCAGCAGCACGGGCTTGCGCGTGCGGCGCAAGATCTCCGCGACGTCTTGATCGACCGGCAGCAGACCGTCGATTGCGTCGACGAGAAACACGATCGCGTCGGCGTCGCGCGCGGCCGACTCGGCCTGCGCCTGCGTCCCTCGCGCGATCGGGTCGTCCGGATCGATCTCCGTTTCGATCCCTCCGGTGTCGACCAGCGTGAACGTGCGGCCGTTCCATTCGGTGAGGGCATACAAGCGGTCGCGCGTGACGCCGGGGGTGTCCTCGACGATGGCGAGGCGCTGGCCGACCAGGCGGTTGAACAGGGCGCTCTTCCCCACGTTGGGGCGGCCGA